>JBEHWJ010000003.1:0-93766 GCA_040217755.1 Syntrophomonadaceae bacterium
GCCACCGCCTCGATAATGGATGCGAAGCCCCGGCATACCCGCTCATAATCCTGCGGGTAGCACATGGTAGCCTGTACCGGCCAAGCGATAAAACTGCGCTGGTGGGGCGTCCATTCGGCCGGCATTCTATACCGCATTTGGCTTGGATACATTTCATCTCGCTCCCATCCCAGCTGTAATTCACCTCATAATATAATATTATCCCCCTCATCTCAATCCCAACCCGCCTGTCATCGCCCATTCCACGTATCCCCGCCACTGACCTGTACCCATTGGTCCTGTACCTGCTTGATTTCCGGCTCATATCCGCTAGACTGTAAACAACAATGAAGTTTGGGGGAGGACCTATGTCCGATATATTTACAAGGACCGAGATGTTGCTGGGCTCTGCGGCCCTGGAGAAGCTACACGCCAGCAAGGTGGCGGTGTTCGGCATCGGGGGGGTGGGCAGTTTCGCGGTCGAGGGCCTGGCCCGCTCCGGAGTCGGCCATTTGGCCCTGGTCGACCATGACCATATCACCGTCACCAATATCAACCGCCAAATCCACGCTACCCGCCATACGCTGGGATTGAGCAAGGCAGCGGTGATGAGGGAGCGGGTGCTGGATATCAATCCGGAGGCGCAGGTGACTGTGCACCAGCTCTTCTACCGGGCTGAACGGTGCCCCGGCCTGCTAAGCGCCGATCTGGACTACATAATCGACGCGGTGGATTCGATCGGGGCCAAGATCGATCTGGTAATGCAGGCCCGGGAGATGAACATCCCGATCATCAGCTGTATGGGGGCGGGCAACAAACTGGACCCGACCCGCTTTGAAGTAGCTGACATCTATGAAACCTCGGTATGCCCACTGGCCCGGGTAATGCGGCGGGAACTGCGCAAACGGGGGGTCCGGCAGCTCAAAGTGGTTTATTCCACTGAACCGGCGGTAAAGAGAACGGTCGGCAATTGCCAGGTCGACCCGCCCGGGGATACGGACCTGGATATAAACTCTGGGGATGGATTCAAGCGCATAATTCCGGGCAGCGTGGCTTTTGTCACCGCAGCCGCCGGTCTTATCCTGGCCGCGGCAGTGGTGAAGGATCTGATCGCCCCCTTAGGAGCGCCCGCAGAATAGACCGGCCGAAAAGCGGTACCGAAAGCGGTATCACCGGGACGCTAATCGCTATGCCGGGTGCGCAGCAATCTCATACTGTTGAGGGTCACCAGCAGCGAACTGCCCATATCGCCAGCTACCGCCAGCCACAGGGTCAGCCACCCCGGCACCACCAACAGCAGGATCAGGGCCTTGACCGCCAAGGAGAATGCGATGTTCTGTTTGATTATGGCCATGGTACGGCGGCTTAGCCTTATCACGTAGGGCAATTTGGTCAGGTCATCCGCCATCAGCGCTATATCAGCAGTTTCCAAGGCTGTGCTGGAGCCGGCGGCCCCCATGGCGATACCTACCGTGGCCAGGGCCATGGCCGGGGCGTCGTTGACCCCGTCCCCCACCATGGCCACCTTATGGTTTTCAGCCAGCAATTCCCGCATCGCCCCCACCTTATCCTCGGGCAGCAGCTCCGCCCGGTATTCGTCCGCTCCCGCCCGCTCGGCGATGGCCCGGGCGGTGCACTCGTTGTCACCAGTGAGCATGATCACCTTGCTGATACCCGACCGTTTGAGCTTATCCACCGCCGCATGCGCATTTTCTCGGATCTGGTCGGCCACCGCTATCAATCCCAGTATCTCCCGGTCATTGCCCAGTATCATAACGGTCTTGCCCTGGCCCTGCAACCTCTCAATCCGTTCCTCGAGCCCGCCCAGTTCTATCCCCAGGTCGGTGAAAAAACGGTAGTTGCCGATCTGGTAAGCCTGGCCCCCCACCTCGGCCCGGGCCCCCTGGCCCAACACCGCCTGAAAATTGTCCACCGCCGGGATAGGTATCTGTTGCTGGCGGGCATGTTTGACGATGGCCTCGCCCAGCGGGTGTCCGGCCAGGGTCTCGATGGCGGCGGCGATCCCGACAACTTCCTGGTCGCTGACATTCAACGGGATGACATCGGTTACTACCGGTCGGCCGGTGGTCAGGGTGCCGGTCTTGTCGAATGCCACCACTGACAGCGCGCCGGCCTCCTCCAGGTAAACCCCGCCCTTGATCAGTACCCCGTTGCGGGCCGCGGCCCCTATGGCGGCAACGATGGAGACCGGAGTGGATATCACCAGGGCACAGGGGCAGGCCACCAGCAGCATGGCCATGGCCTGGTAAAACCATTTATGGAAGGGCTGAGCCAGGAATAATACCGGTATTACGACGACCATCACGGCGGCGGCTATCACCGCCGGGGTGTAATAACGGGCGAAACGGTCGATGAATTGCTGAGCAGGCGCGCGCTGGCCCTGGGCCTCCTCCACCATGGAAGTCAGACGGGCGATGGTATTGTCCTGGGCCAGTTTGGTGGCCCGGACCTCCATCGACCCCAACTGGTTGATAGTGCCGGCATAGACCTCATCCCCGATATTCTTGGCCACCGGAATGGATTCACCGGTTATGGGGGCCTCATCGACGGTAGAGGAGCCCCTGACCACTTCCCCGTCCATGGCGATCTTATCGCCGGGGCGGACTATGATGATGTCATCGATCATTATCTTTTCCACCGGCATGGTCATGGTTATCCCCCGCTGCCGAACCAGGGCTTCCGCCGGGGTCAGGTCCATCAAGGCCCGGATGGAGTGCCTGGTCTTGTCGAGTGTATAGCCCTGCAGGGCATTGCCCAGGGAGAACAGGAAGACTACTGTAGCGGCTTCCTCAAATTCTCCCAGGAAAGCAGCTCCGATGACGGCGATACTCATCAGGATATTCATATCCAGCTCACGGATGCTTAATAATACCGCCAACCCGGTTTTGAGCTCCAGGTAGCCCCCCAGTATGATGCCGGCTATGAAGAATCCGACCGGGATCGACTCTGGCACCGCCAGCTGTGAGGTCAACAGTCCCAGCACCAGCATGACCAGGGAGATGGCGGTGGGGAAGATGTATTTGTTGGTCTTCCAGAAAGAACCCGGGGCGGGGAGGCGCTGCCCCTCCTCCACCTGGCCGCTATAGCCCAATCCGTGGATGGCATCGAGGATGGCCTGCTTGTCCCCCTGATGCTGCACCAGCAGGGTGGAGGCGGCGAAGTTGACCCGGGCATTTTCCACCCCCGGTACCATCGTGATGCGCTTCTCCAGATGGGCGGCGCAATCGGCGCAATCCAGTCCCCCGATGATGAAGGTGGTCTGGCCTTCCCTCCCCCAAGGGCGGCCGGAATACTCGGCTGCATCGTATCCCAGCGAACGGATCCTTTCTATAATCGTCCCGGTACTGGCCTGTAAAGCATCATATTCTATTTCCAGCCGGCCCTGTGGAAAGCTGAGCCGGGCCGCCTTTACCCCGGAGAGGCCCTTCACTGCCTTCTCTACTTTGGCGGCGCAATCGGCGCAATCCATGCCGGACACGTGCAAGGCTGCTGATGCCTCCCATGCTTTTATCTCCATGGCCTGGGTCATCCTATCACCCCTTAGCTCACCGGTGGTAGTTTCAACCCGCTCAAATGAATTCCAGGAACCGGGCTGCCCATTCCTTGCTGTGACTTATATGTTCCAAGCCTTGTTTCAAAAGGGTATCTATATGTTGGTCGGCCAGCGAATAATAGAGGATCTTGCCCTCCCGGCGAAACTTGACCAGCTTCTGGGTCCGCAGCATGCGCAACTGGTGTGACACGGTCGAATCCGAAGCCCCGATAACCGCGGCCAGGTCACAAACGCACAGTTCCCGGTGCATCAGGGCAAAGATTATCCTCACCCGGTTGGGATCGGCCAAGGTTTTAAAGGTATCGGCCAGGGCCTGGGCCTCCTCCCCGGAAAGCATCCGCCCGCTCACATCGGCAACCGCTTCTTCGTGGATGCACGGCAACCCACAGCGGTCAAACTGCATCACCATCGTTTAGCCCTCCTTTATCTTCATCTGCTCATCTGAGCACTCGTTCATATATTCATATGTATTAAAACATAAAATATTCCTGGACGCAAACGGTTGTTGGGGCGAGATATGGTTTCATGGCATCGCCTAGTGATACCAGGGTTCCCAACCAGGGAGCGGTCTTCTTCAACGAAAAACCCCGTCACCTATGGTGACGAGGCCTCCAACTGCTGGAAAGCGTGCCCGACGCTTTAAGTTTCCACGACCCGGCAGCCCGCCGCTTCGATCCGGTCCTTAAGGTTTTCGACCGTTGCCTGGCCATCCTGGTAGGTCACCGCTACCCTCTTCCCCTGCGGATTTACATCGGTCCGGATGATGCCGGGCAGCATCTTCATGGAATTACGGATCGTGTTGATGAAGTGCATTCAAGTCATCCCTTCCACATGGAAGGTTACGGTTTTTTCAGCCAGCCTGAATCCTCCTCCCTCATGTCGTTAGGCTACTTCGTAACCGGCATCTTCAATTTTGGCCTTGATTTGACCGAGGTTTACCCGAGCGGAATCGAAATCAACTTCCACCTTTTTGCCCATGAGATCCACTTCCACTTTGTTGATACCGGGCAAAGAGCCTACCGAATTCTTGACCGCGTTGACACAGTGCATGCAGGACATTCCCTCAACTTTCAGGGTCTCGATTTGCTGGGCCACGACTCATCTCTCCTTTACAATTTGTATTTTGCCATACCAGCGTTACGGAGGGTTTACTCCCGCCGATGTGATTCATGCCCGTGAATACAATATCTGTCGATTATTGCAACTAAACCCGGCGGCTGGGGTCGAAGCGCTTTAAACTCAAAGAATTGCTGACTACCGACACCGAGCTGAAGGCCATCGCTGCCCCGGCGATGATGGGGTTTAACATCCCCAGCGCGGCGAAGGGGATACCGATGATATTGTAGAAAAAGGCCCAGAAGAGATTTTGCTTGATCTTCTTCATGGTCTGGCGTGACAGCCGGATCGAGGCCGGGACCATGCGCAGGTCCCCGCGCATCAGGGTAATGTCGGCAGTCTCCATGGCCACGTCGGTACCGGTACCCATCGCCATGCCGATATCGGCCACCGCCAGGGCGGGAGCATCATTTATGCCATCTCCCACCATGGCCACAGTTTTTCCTTGGCTTTGCAGCTTCTCCACTTCACGGGCCTTGTTCTCGGGCAGGACTTCGGCCAGTACCGTACCGATGCCGGTCTGATGGGCGATAGCCTCGGCGGTGCGCCGGTTATCGCCGGTAATCATGTAAACCTCTACGCCCATCCGCTGCAGGTCGGCGATAGCCTCGGCCGAGCTGTCCTTGACGGTGTCGGCCACCGCCAGGATGGCTTCCAGGCGACCGTCGACCGCCATCAGCATGGCGGTTTTACCCTTGTCCTCCAGAGCGGTTATTTGTTCCTCCAGAGCCTGAACGAATATGGACCGCTCCCGCATCAATTTACGGGTACCTACATATATCTCCCGGTTTTCTACCTCCGCCCTTACTCCCTGGCCGGGGACCGCCACAAACTCAGCCGGATCTTCCACCTGGCCCAATACATCCTTGCCCCGACCATAGATAGCAGTCCCCAAGGGGTGCTCGGAATTCTTTTCGGCAGCGGCGGCCAGCCGCAATATCTCCATCTCGTCAAAGCTGCCCAGGGTTACGATGTCGGTCAGCTGCGGCTGCCCCTGGGTGATGGTACCGGTCTTGTCCAGCACTACCGTGTCTATCTTATAGGCGAGCTCCAGGTGTTCGCCCCCTTTGATAAGGATGCCGTTCTCGGCCCCCTTGCCGGTCCCTACCATTATTGCGGTAGGGGTGGCCAACCCCAAGGCGCAGGGACAGGCGATGACCAGCACGGCTACCGCGCTGATCAATGATTTATTTAATCCGGCCCCACTGAAATACCAAGCCGTAAAGGTGACCACGGCGATGGCCAGTACTGCGGGCACAAATACCCCCGCCACCCGATCCGCGATCTTCTGGATGGGGGCCTTGGAACCCTGTGCTTCCTCCACCATTTTGATGATCCGGGCCAGGGCCGTGTCTTTGCCCACCCGGGTGGCTTCCATTTTGAAAACCCCAAAACGGTTGATGGTGGCGCCGTAAACCGGGTCCCCGGTTTTCCGGTCGACCGGTAGGCTTTCCCCGGTCAACATCGATTCATCCAGAGAGGAGGTGCCCTCTATGATGCGTCCGTCCACCGGTACCTTTTCGCCCGGTCGGACCACGATTATGTCCCCTGCCAGGACCTCTTCGATCGGTATATCCGCCTCTTGTCCCTGTCTCACCACCCGGGCGGTTTTAGCCTGCAGCCGGGCCAGCTTCTCGATGGCCTCCGAGGTGCGCCCCTTGGCTACCGCTTCCAGGTATTTGCCCAGCAGGATCAGGGTGATGAGTATCGCCGAGGCCTCGAAATACAGGTCTGGCATGACGCCGTGCTCCGCCGGCCGGGAGAATACGTTGTAGAGGCTGAAGAAGTAGGCAGCCGAGGTACCCATGGCCACCAGCACATCCATGTTGGCACTGCCGGATTTCAAGGCATGGTAAGACCCCTTGTAGAACCGGGCCCCGATGATAAACTGCACCGGGGTGGCCAGGGCCATTTGCAGGTAGGGGTTGTGAAGAAAGCCAGCCGCCGGGCTATGGGCGCTGAATAAACTCAAGACCATTGCCATCACCAGCGGCAAGCTGAGCAGGGCGGAGGCCAGCAAGGCCAGGCGCATACCGCGCAGTTCCCTGGCCTTCCGCATTCGGGCCTGGTCATGGCTGAGGGATTCGACCCTCTCGGCATCGTAACCCAGATCCCGGATCGCCTTAATCATATCCTCCACCCGTATTTGTCCGGGGGCGTAGGAAACGGTGGCTTTTTCGGTGGCCAGGTTGACACTGGCCGTTCCGATCCCCGGCAGGGAGTTCAGTTTCTTCTCAATACGGGCGGAACAGGCCGCGCAGGTCATGCCGGCTATCTTCAGCTCGGCCTGGCCGGGAGACGAGGGGCCTTCATGGATGACACTATAACCCAAACCAGTGATGGCCTCTTCCAGTTGGTCAAGCCCCACCTTGTTGTCGTCATATTGCACGGCCGCCTTCTCCGAAGCCAGGTTGACGTTGACCGTCTCCACGCCTTCCATTTTACCCAGTTTCTTTTCTATCCGGGCCGCACAGGCGGCACAGCTCATCCCGGCAATCTTGATGGTTTCCTTGTGCTCCATTATTTCTCCCTCTATGAACCGAAGGCAGTCTGCTGGTTACCAAGTCGCTACTTGCCAATATTATACCAATAATCAGGCTCGATTACCCGCAGCCGTACCGGTCTGGTCCCTCTGCCGGCCGCCCATCGCCCCAACCTCAATACCCGGTCGCGCAGCTGCGATCAGCCCGCCAATTCTGCCTTGACCACCTCGATCATCGCCCCCAGTGGTATCGACCCCGACCACCTCATAACCCCGTTTATCACCGCCATCGGGAACAGGTGGCCGAGCTGGCACGCCTGGTCTATCGCCGGGAAAGCTGCCAGATCTCCGCCTGCGGTATCAATATACGCCATTTCCAGTTCCTCTTCCCCGAACAAGTCTGCCAGGATTTCCCGGATCACTGCGTATTCCCGCTGCCCGGTCGAAGCCGGCCCGCACCCCTGGCAGCCGGCATTGCCACTGCGAATAGGGTTTAGGCCGCCAAAAACATCTATTTTTACTTTGGCCATGGTAAAATCCTCCTCCATTAGTGTTGCCTAACCTAAGCATAGGCGATAGGCGAGTTTAGTCAAGGCGCCCATCATCCGCCTTTAAATCGTCCCGGATTGGTTTATACTGGATAAAAGCAGTTGCAGCTTTTACTGTCGCTAAAGGTGGCCAGCCCCTTCCCGGTCCTGGTCCTTTTATTTCCGCGTATCCGATATGATTTTTGTTATAAAATATCTTATTATGACCAAAGTTGATAAAATGGGATGTATATATATGACTACTATTCTTTGACATAAGCCGGCTGATCGGTCGGCGGGAATTGTTGCCAAGGAGATGATCAGATGTCCGACCAGGCTGCTCTGGGTATTTTCCTCCTCCTGACCCTGGTGTTCCCGGTCGCGGCTATGACCGGCGCCTGGCTGTTCCGGGTCAAAACCACTCCCTCCCGGGAGAAATTACTCCCCTATGAATGTGGGGTGGACCCCAAGGGCTCAGGCTGGATGAAGTTCAGGGTCAACTATTTCCTCTATGCCCTGGTTTTCCTGGCCTTCGACGTGGAGACCATATTCCTTTATCCCTGGGCGGTTAAATTCCAGAGTCTGGGCCTGTTCGCATTTGCGGAGATGATCACCTTCATCGCCATCCTGGCCCTGGGTTTATGGTATGCATGGAAAGAAGGTGCCCTGCAATGGTATTGATAAAATCTCCTCCGCCGGCCGGGAACGATGATGACGTCCACCAACTGGCCCGGCACAATATAATCGTCACCACCCTGGAAAAACTGTGGGACTGGGGCCGGGCCCGTTCCTTCTGGCCCCTGAACTATGGCTGCAACTGCTGCCCCATCGAGCTGCTGGCCGCCAGCGGGGCCCGTTACGATATTTCCCGTTATGGTTACGAGGTTTTCCGGGCCTCGCCGCGCCAGGCTGACCTGCTCCTGATCGCCGGTCCCATTTCCTTGAAGATGGCCCCGGTGGTTAAGCGGGTATATGAACAGATGCCCTCCCCGAAATGGGTCCTGGCCATGGGCAATTGCGCCACCAGTGGGGGCCCTTTCCGTGATGGTTACAGCATCTACCCCGGGGCGGACGCCCTTTTCAAAGTGGATATCTATATCCCCGGCTGCCCACCGCGGCCCGAGGCCCTCTTCCACGGCCTGCTGGAACTGAAAAAGAAGGTTGAACAGGGCGACTACTGAACCAGGGGGGATACCTGATGGCCGATAATGATAGCGAAGCCACCAGCAATCAGATACTGAACGCCATGGAGGGCCGGGTCCAGGCTTACCCCGACCCCCATTTCCTGGGTTTAAGGATAGAACCGGCGGACCTGCCGGGTCTGTTGCTATACCTGCGTGACCAGGCCGGGATGAACTACCTGGCCAATCTTACCGCAACCGATCTAAAAGAGGAATTTGAGCTCACCTATCACCTCTACGCTATCCCCGACAATGGACTGAAAATGGCGGTCAAGACCAGGGTCCCCCGGGATGGGGCCCAAGTGCCGTCCGTTATAACCCTTTACCCCACCGCCGACTGGCAGGAGCGGGAGGTATTCGACCTGATGGGGATAAGGTTTATCGGTCACCCCAACCTGGTCCGGGTACTGCTGCCGGACGAATACGAAGGACACCCCCTGCGCAAGGATTTCAAGAAGGAGGGGTGAGGGGACATGTTTAAGACCGATCGCTACATCATCAATATCGGCCCCCAGCACCCCAGTACCCATGGCGGTCTGCACGTGGAGGCGGTTATGGACGGCGAGGAGGTCGTGGATGTGATGGTCCATCTCGGCTATGTGCACCGCTCGGTGGAGAAGATCGCCGAAAGCCGGACCTACCCCCAGTTCATCCCTTACGCCGCCCGCCTCGATTATATGGCCACCAATCTGCCCGCCTGGGGATACGTGGGGGCAGTAGAGAAACTGACCGGGGTGGCGGTGCCGGAAAGAGCCCAATATATCCGGGTGATCATGGGCGAACTATCCCGCATCGCCTCCCATATGATGTTCGTGGGCAGCCTGGCCATCGACCTGGCCGCCACTACCGGATTGCTCTATTGCTTACGGGACCGCGAGCGGATCATGGACATGTTCGAGATGACCAGCGGGCAAAGGCTCCTGTCCGCCTATATGCGCATCGGCGGCGTCAGCCACGACCTTCCGGAGGAATTCTTTCCCGCCATCAGGAGTTTCCTGGCCGATGTGCCCCGCATGCTGGACGAGTATAATGGCCTCATCACTGGCAACGAGATATTGCAGGCCCGCTGCAGCGGGATAGGGGTACTCGACCCCGAGACCGCCATCGCCTACGGGGTGACCGGCCCAAACCTGCGGGCCAGCGGAATCGGTTATGACCTGCGTCGGGCTGACCTTTACGGGTTCTATGACCGTTTCGATTTCGAGGTGGCGGTGGCCCAAAAAGGCGACTGTCTGGCCCGATTGCTGGTCCGGTTGGAGGAAATCCAACAGAGTGCCAAGATAATCGGCCAGGCGCTGGAGCAGATGCCGGAGGGAGAAATCCTGGGTAAGGTACCCAAAGTGCTGAAGCCCGAAAAAGGACGGGAAGTCTACCATCGCATCGAATCCGCCAAAGGAGAACTGGGTTATTACCTGGTGAGCGACGGGACCGAGAAGCCGGCCCGTCTGCATGTCCGGGCTCCGTCTTTCATAAACCTGATGGTATTGCCGGTCATCTCCCGGGGCGGCAAACTCCAGGATATCATCGCCAACATCGCCACTCTCGACCCGGTCCTGGGGGAATCGGACCGCTAGGTTAGGAAAGGGGTTTGATATATGGAAAATCTGTTTGTCAACCTGGCCCGGGCCCTGTCCGTCTGGCTTCAGCACCTGGGCCTAAGCCCGTTTGGGTCCGACCTGCTCCTGCTGGTCCTGCAATGGACCGCCATTATCTTGATAATCACCCTGAACGTCCTGATCCTGGTCTGGCTGGAACGCAAAATATCCGGCTTCATGCAGGAGCGGTTGGGTCCCAATCGCCTGGGACCGTTCGGCTGCTTTCAGACCATCGCCGATACCCTTAAGCTCCTGACCAAGGAAGATATAATCCCTTCCCAGACCGACCGGCTGATTTTCAAAACCGCCCCCATGTTCTTCATAATCGTGTCGGTGCTTCTCTACGCGGTCATCCCGATGGGCCGGGATATGGCGGTAGTGGACCTGAACGTGGGACTTTTCTATTTTATCTCGGTCGGTTCCCTGACCACTATCGCCATTCTGATGGCGGGCTGGGCCTCCAACAACAAATGGTCTCTGTTGGGGGCCATGCGGTCGGTGGCCCAGATGATCAGCTATGAGATACCCCTGGCCTTTTCCCTCCTGGGAGTGGTGATGATCACCGGTTCCCTGAACCTATCGGCTATCGTGGCTGCCCAGAGCCATATCTGGTTCATAATCCTGCAGCCGGTGGCTTTCGTCACCTTCTTCATAGCCGCTACCGCCGAATTGAACCGGGGCCCTTTCGACATGCCGGAAGCCGAGCAGGAACTGACCGCCGGCGCCTTCACAGAATATTCTGGAATGCGTTGGGCCTTGTTCTTCCTGGCTGAATACACCAACCTGGCCGCGGTCTCGGCCCTGGCCGCTACCTTGTTTTTCGGGGGCTGGCAGGGTCCCCTGCTGCCTTCCTGGATATGGATAATTATCAAAACCTACCTGATCATGCTGGTATTTATGTGGTTGAAGTGGACCTTCCCCCGCATTCGCATGGACCATCTGATGTCATTGAGCTGGAAGGTGCTTATCCCGGTCAGCCTGCTCAACATCTTGGTCACCGGAGTAGGCATCGAGATCTTTAAGGGGATGAGGTGGTGAACCGGTGATAGGTAAAGGATTGTTGAAAGGCCTGGGTATCACCGCCAAGCATGCCTTCGAGCGGGAGATTACCCAGCAGTATCCGGAGGAGCGGCCATTTCTGCAGGACCGCTTCCGGGGCTCGCTGGCCTACGATTATCCCAAATGTATCGCCTGCGGGCTATGCATCAAGGCCTGCCCCAACAACGTACTCACCCTGGAGACTTATAAGGATGAGGACACCAAGAAGAAAAAGGTGGATTCTTATAGCATCGACCTGCAATACTGCCTCTTCTGTAATTTGTGTGTGGAGATTTGCCCTACCGACACCCTCTATTTCACCCATGAATTCGAATTGACCACCGATAATCGGGAGGGAATAAAGAAGATATATCACCGCCCGCCGGAACTGGTCCCGGCCGGGAAAACCGCGGCGGAGCCCAAGCAAGCAGAAAAAACGCCCTCGACCAGTGAGACCGGCGATAAACGATTGAAACAGGTGGAGGCCATGAAGACCGCCCTGCTTAAAACCCCGGCCAAGATCCTGGGCAAGATCCTGCCCACCGAAGAAGATGTGGCAATAATGTCCGAATTGATGCAAGGGGATGACAAAATCCTGGCCAAACTGGCCCAACTAATGATCGAGGACCGCGACAAAGCGGCCCGGGTAGCGGCCGCCTGGGTCAAGAAGGGCAGGGTATCCGGCCCGCCGCCCGGGGAAGTGGCCCCGGTTGCTGTGGCGGCCCAAGGAAGAGTTGCGGAGCGGCCCTCCCCCGGTGAAATTCCGCCAGCGGCGGCTTCCGTCGCCGAGGAGGAAGAAGGGGGCACCGGTCCACCGGCGCCAACCGGCCTTAGCGAGGCCGAGGTCAAACGTCTCAAACAGGTAGAGGCCATGAAGACCGCCCTGCTCAAAACCCCGGCCAAGATCCTGGCCAAGATCCTGCCCGCCGAAAAGGATGTGGCAATAATGTCCGAATTGATGCAAGGGGATGACAAAATCCTGGCCAAACTGGCCCAACTAATGATCGAGGACCGCGACAAGGCGGCCAGGGTGGCCGCCGCCTGGGTGGCCCGGGAAAAGAAACTGCATCAGGGGGAAGGAGGAAAGACACCATGAAAATAGATGACCTGGTCTTCCTGATCATCTCCGGATTTACGGTGGCTTCAGCCCTGGGTGTGGTCCTGAGCCGCAACATAGTCCACAGCGCCCTGGCCCTTATCCTGACCTTCATAGGAGTGGCCATGCTCTTTTTCGGCCTGGGCGCCAGCTTCCTGGGCCTGGTCCAGATCCTGGTCTATGCCGGGGCGGTCTCGGTTTTGACCATATTCGCCATAATGCTGGTCATGAAACCCGACCCCGCCTCCACCAACCCCTCCACACCCAGCCGTGCTACCCATATCCTGGGCGGGCTGCTGGCCTGGTCGGTGGTAGTGGGCTTGGGCATGGCTATAGGCTTCAGCCGATGGCCTTCTCTCCCGGCTGAGCCGGCGGGGTTTGATACCGTCGGAGTCCTGGCCAACCTGCTGCTGGGCAATTATGTGGTGGCTTTCGAAGCCGCCGCCGTCCTGCTGCTGCTGGCGGTAGTGGGAGCCATAATTCTCGCGAAAGGAGCTGAGAAGCCATGATCGGACTGAACCATTATCTGCTCCTGGGCACTGCCCTGTTTGGGATCGGTGTCTACGGAGTGTTTGCCAAGCGCAATGCCATCGCCGTACTAATGTCGGTGGAACTGATGCTCAATGCGGTCAACGTCAACTTCGTAGCCATCAACCGGTTTCTGCAGCCTGATGCCGCCCTCGGCCAACTCTTCGCCATTTTCGTCATAGTGGTGGCGGCCGCCGAGGTTTCGGTAGGCCTGGCCCTAATCATATCCATCTACCGGCAGCGCCAATCAGTCAACTTGAACGACTTTAACCTGATGAAATGGTAAGGAAGGGAGGATATTGATGCAAGACCTCATGTCGCTTATTTGGTTGATCCCGGTTCTGCCCTTTCTGGCCTTCGCGTCGATAGGATTACTCCTCCACCGCTGGCCCAGATTGTCGGCCGCCGTCTCTATCGCCGCCATCGGAGCATCATTCCTCCTCTCCCTGCTGGTGGCCATAGAAATCTTCGGCGGGGATCCCGGTCGGGTCTTCGAAATGTCGGTGCGCTGGCTGGAGATGCCCGGGCTTAAGGTGGACATGGGTATCCTGGTCGATCCCCTCACCGCGGTCATGCTGCTGGTGGTGACCACGGTGGCCCTGCTGGTACAGGTCTATTCTCTCGGGTATATGGAAGGCGACCCCGGCTGGGCCAGTTATTTTTCCTACCAGAGTATTTTTGCCGGTTCCATGCTGGGCCTGGTGGTAGCCAACAATTTCGGACAGCTTTTCGTGTTCTGGGAACTGGTGGGCATGTGCTCCTACCTGCTGATCGGCTTCTGGTTCGGCAAGCCTTCCGCCCGGGACGCGGCCATCAAAGCCTTCGTCACCAACCGCATCGGCGATTTCGGCTTTCTGCTGGGCATACTCTTCCTGGCCGTCGTCTTCGGAACCCTGGATTTCGGCCAACTGGCCGCCCTGATCCCTGCATACCATAACCTGGCGGTGCTGCTGCCGGTAGCCATCCTGCTGTTCTTCGGGCCGGTGGGTAAATCGGCCCAATTCCCCCTGCACGTATGGCTGCCCGATGCCATGGAAGGCCCCACGCCGGTCAGCGCTCTGATCCATGCCGCCACCATGGTGGCCGCCGGGGTATACCTGATCGCCCGTGCCTTCTTTATCTTCAGCCAGGTCCCCCAGGCGATGCTGCTGATCGCCCTGGTGGGCGGGTTTACCGCCCTGTTCGCCGCATCCATCGCCCTGGTGCAGAACGATATCAAGCGTATTCTGGCCTACTCCACCCTCAGCCAACTGGGCTACATGGTCATGGCCATGGGGGTCGGCGCCATGACTGCCGGCATGTTCCATCTGATGACCCACGCCTTCTTCAAGAGCCTGCTGTTCCTGGCCGCGGGCAGCGTTATCCATACCCTGCACGGGGAACAGGATATCTGGAAGATGGGCGGGCTGGCCCGAAAGATGCCTATCACTACCTGGACCTTTGTCATCGGCGCCCTGGCCCTGGCCGGTATCCCGCCCCTGGCTGGCTTCTGGAGCAAGGACGAGATCCTGCTGGGGGCCTACGCCGGCGGCTACACCGGTCTCTACCTGCTCGGTTCGCTGGTGGCCTTCATGACCGCCTTTTATATGTTCCGCCTCATATTTACCGCCTTCTTCGGCGGCAACAAAGGTGGGGAGCATGCCCATGAGTCGGCCCCGGTGATGACCGGGCCGCTAGTCATCCTGGCCGTCTTGTCGGTGGTGGCGGGTTTGGTCGGCTCACCTTTGACGGGCAATTACTTCGGCCATTACATAAGCGTCCCCGGCGTCGCCCATCACCCGGCCAACCCGGTGATAATGTCCGTTTCCTCCCTGCTGGCCCTGGCCGGCATCGGCCTGGCCTGGCTGATCTATCAAAAACAGTCGGTGCAGGCCGAGGACCTGCGGCAACGCTGGTCTCCGTTGTATGAACTGCTCCGTCATAAATTTTATATCGATGAATTCTACGCCTGGCTGGGCAAGACCTTCGTGGATTCCGGTGCCCGGGCCCTGGAGTGGATCGACCTCAAGCTGGTAAATGGTGCCGTCAACGGTCTGGCTTACCTGACCGGTTGGTCGGGACGCACTCTCCGTTACATTGTCAACGGCCAGGTTCAATCCTACGCCATCTGGGTTGTGTTCGGGGTGGCGTTGCTGCTGGCAACGGCTCTTATGACCGTGTTTACGGTCTTGGTTTAGGGAGGTAGACAGACAATGAACGGTTTTCCCATCCTCTCTGTCACCCTGTTGCTGCCCATCGCCGGGGCTCTATTGATAACCTTGGTGCCCCCTACCCGGGAGGATTTGATAAAAGCGATAGCGGCCGCCTGCACCCTGGGCAGCCTGGTCCTGTCGCTGGTGGTCTTCTGCGGATATGATCAGGTTCAGGGCGGGATGCAGATGACTGAGGCCATTCCCTGGGTCAGAGACCTGGGGGTCAGGTACGCCCTGGGAGTAGACGGTATCAGCATACCCCTTTTGCTGCTGACCAACCTGATCGGATTCAGCGCCGTCTATGCCAGCTGGCACACCGGGGAGCGGGTCAAGGAATTCTTCCTGCTGCTGCTCCTCCTGATCAGCGGGGTCATGGGCACCTTCTTGGCTACCGACCTGTTCATCTTCTTCCTGTTCTACGAGGTGGTAGTCATCCCCATCTACCTGCTGGTGATCATGTTCGGCTCTTCCCAACGGGTCACCAAGGAGTATGCCGGCATGAAACTGACCATCTACCTGTTGATCGGCAGTGCCTTCCTGCTGGTCGGCCTGATAATCCTCTTCGTAAAGGGCCGGGCCCTATTGGGTTTCCCCACCATGGATATAAACACCCTGGCCGGGGCGGACTTCCCGGTCGGCTTGCAGGTGTTCGTCTACTGCCTGATGGCCTTAGGCTTCGGTACCCTCTTATCCATGTTCCCCTTCCACGCCTGGTCGCCGGACGGCTATGCCGGGGCCCCGACCGCAGTGAGCATGATCCACGCCGGGGTGTTGAAGAAGATCGGCGGTTACGGCCTGATCAGGATCGGCTTGCTGCTGCTGCCGGCCGGGGCACGCTACGTCGCTCCGGTTATAGCGGTCCTGGCCCTGGGCAATGTAGTCTACGCCGGGATCATCTGCCTGACCCAGAAGGATCTCAAATACATCGTAGGGTATTCCTCGGTCAGCCATATGGGCTATGTCCTGCTGGGCATCGCTTCGGTCAACCTTATCAGCCTCAATGGAGCGGTGATGATGATGTTTGCCCACGGAGTTATGGCCGCCCTATTCTTCGCCATGATCGGCAACCTCTACCAGCAGAGCCATACCCGCAACGTCTTCGACTTCGGCGGATTGGCCCACCAGATGCCCCGGCTGGCGGTCGGTTTCATGCTGGCCGGGCTGGCTTCCCTGGGACTGCCCGGTACCGCCAATTTTATCGGCGAGTTTACCATCTTCGTAGGTGCCTTCGGGGTTTA
The DNA here is from genome assembly GCA_040217755.1 of Syntrophomonadaceae bacterium. Classification (GTDB taxonomy): domain Bacteria; phylum Bacillota; class Syntrophomonadia; order Syntrophomonadales; family Syntrophomonadaceae; genus PHAA01. Next base: position 16,547 of record JBEHWJ010000003.1, read on the forward strand.
TAACGTCCTGACCATCCTGGCCATATCGGGCATCGTCATCACCGCGGTTTACATCCTGCGTACCCTGGGGGGTGTGCTTTTCGGGCCGCGTCGGCCGGAGTGGGACCATCTTCAGGACCTGCGCGGTGTGGATATGGTACCGCTGCTGGTATTGGGAGGGGCTATCCTGGTGGGCGGCATCCTGCCCTTCACGATCATGGATCCAATCAACAGCGGGATAGGACAACTGCTGGGGCAGATCGGACCCGGCCAGATCGGAGGGATCTTATGATGTACTACCAACTGCTGGGCCCGGAGATAGCGGTGGCCCTTCTGGGATTACTGGTCCTGGCCTGTGGCCTGCTGCTGCCGGCGCACGGTAAAAACGCGGCCGGATACCTGACCACCATCGGTCTGGCCGCAGTGCTGGCGGCAGTAATCTTAAACTTCAGCCAGGGGGCCATTTTCTTTGCCGGGGTCTACCAGATAGACAGTTACACCAATTTCTTCCGCATCCTGTTCCTAAGCGCAGCTCTGTTGATCATCCTGATGTCCAGCCGCTACACCGGTTGGTTCGGGGAGCGTAAGAGCGAATGGTTCAGCTTCATGCTGTTCGCTACTCTGGGGATGATGATCATGGTGGGTGCCGCCGATCTGATCACTGTCTATGTGGGCCTGGAACTGATGACCATCAGTTTTTATATCCTCAGTGCCTATCTCCTCAACGACCGGTTGTCGGCCGAAGCGGGCCTGAAATATCTGATCATCGGGGCTTTGTCCTCGGCGGTCTTGCTGTTCGGGATGAGCCTGGTCTATGCCTGCAGCGGCACCACTGTCTTCACCGGGATTTATGCGGCTTTGAGTGCGGGGCCCGAAAGGCCGGTCCTGCTGGCCGGCATGGTGATGATGATAGCCGGGCTGGGCTTCAAGATCTCGGCCGTACCCTTCCACATGTGGACGCCTGATATATACCAGGGGGCGCCCACCCCGGTTACCGCCTATTTATCGGTAGCCTCCAAAGCAGCTGGTTTCGCGGTGCTGGCCAGGATATTCCTGAGCGTCTTTCCCGCCGCCAGCCTGGACTGGCATCCCTTATTGGCGGTGATGGCGGCTCTGACCATAATCATCGGTAATCTCACCGCCCTGCCCCAGACCAACGTCAAACGAATGCTGGCTTATTCAAGCATTGCCCAGGCCGGATACATCCTGGTGGGCCTGGTGGCAGCCAACACCTACGGTCTTAAGGGTCTTCTCTTTTACGCTATGCTTTACGTATTCTCTAATGTGGGAGCCTTCGCAGTCACCGCCGCGGTGGAGGTGGAGGCCGGCAACGCTGATCTGGAATCGTTCAGCGGGTTGAGCCGCCGGGCTCCCATGCCGGCCGCGGTACTGACCATTTGCCTGCTTTCATTGGCCGGTATACCGCCCCTGGCCGGATTTGCCGGCAAGTTCTACCTGTTTTCCGGCGCCATCCAGGCCGGCTACCTGTGGCTGGCCTTCATCGGCCTGTTGATGAGCATGATCTCGGTATATTATTACCTGAATGTAGCCAAAGCCATGTACATAGGGACTAGCCGGCAGGAGGAACGGGTGACACTGTCTTTCCCGGTCCAGACCGCACTATGGATATGCCTGTTCGCCACCATCTTCCTGGGTGTCTATCCCGGGCCGCTGTCTGAACTGACCGAATTGGCGGTACGATTATTTATCGCGGGTTAGCACTGATCAGTTGCCGGAACCTGGTCAGTACCGGCGGTGATACCAAGAATAAAGGTTGCCGCCGGTCTCCATCGCTCGCGACAACCTCTCACTTTGGGGCCGCTGTACCCATACGGCTTGCTCACGCGGCCTCCCTGCCCGTATCATATAGAAATCATGCCGCGAGAATTGCAGCCGTGCAGCTAGGCCGTCTAGCTGACCCATCCCTCGATATCCAGTGAATAATCGATGGTCTCCCCTGACGAAAAAAACAGGTCGATCTCACGGGCGGCGCTGAGGGGGGAATCCGAACCGTGGATTATATTTTTGTCGATGCTGACACCATAATCACCTCGGATGGTACCCGGCGCTGCTCCCTGGGGGTCGGTCGCTCCCATCATGGCCCTGACCATGGCTACCACGTTTTCCCCCTCCAGGACCATAGCCGCCACCGGCCCGGAAATGATAAAATCGATCAGCCCATCAAAAAAGGGCTTACCCATATGTTCTTGGTAGTGCTCAGCGGCCAGTTGGGACGATATCTGCATCAGCTTAAGAGCCACCAGCTTGATGCCCCGCCTCTCGATGCGCCCGATTATTTCCCCGATCAGTCCTCTTTGTACCCCGTCCGGCTTGACCATAACAAAGGTACGTTCCATTCCGCATCCCTCCCGAACAATGGTGCCGGCCGGTTGGCCCCGGAACCGGCTCCAGATTCCCTGCAGTATATGGATTATTATTACGCCAACTCGACCAGGCTAAACCTGCCGCCGGATTTTCACGGAGATAAGGTTGCCGGTGAATCGTGCGCGGAGCTTCTATTGATAATCGCCCAGGAAGCGCTGCAGGCGATCGAGGCCTTCCCTGATGTTATCCAGGGAATTGGCATAGGAGAAACGCACATAACCTTCACAGTTAGCCCCGAAATCGATCCCCGGCGTCACCGCCACCCTGGCTTTCTCCAGGATTTCAAAAGCCAGCCGATAGGAGTCCATACTGTAGCGTTTGACATTGGCCAGGGCATAGAAAGCCCCGGTGGGATCGAAAGGGGTGGCTATGCCCATCTCTTTGAGCCGCTGCAGCAGGTATAAACGTCTCTGGTTGTAAAGGTTGCGCATCTCTTCTACATGGGCATCGCAATCCCGCAGGGCAACTATCCCCCCCTCCTGGGCAAAAGAGGAGGCACAGATGAACAGGTTCTGCTGCATGGTCTGGATGGTACGCACATATTCCCGCGGCGCTATCACATAACCCAGCCGCCAACCGGTCATGGCATAGAGCTTGGAGAAACCGTTGATAACAAAGGCGCGGTCAGTGTATTCGAGGATGGTATGGTCCTCATCTTCATAATTGAGGCCATTGTATATCTCATCGGAGATTATTACCGGGCCCAGATCGGCCACCGTTTGCAGGTCCGACCCGCTCAGTACCACCCCGGTGGGGTTGCTGGGAGAATTGATAAGGATCCCCTTGGTCTTCGGGGTCAGCCGCCGCTTGATGCCTCCGGGACGGTATTTGAAGCCATCCTCTTCATAAACTGGTATCATGACCGGCTGCCCGTCCACATAGCGGATAAAGTTAGGATAACAGGAATAGTAAGGATCGGGCAGGATCACCTCTTCCCCCCGCTCCAGCAACACCGAGAAAACCATCAGCATTCCGGGAGAAGTGCCTGAGGTCACGATAATCTGGTCAGGGGAAATCTCTACCCCGTACTTGCGCAGATAATAGCGGGCTATCTCTTCCCTTAGGGTAATCTTACCCAGGCTATGGGTATAGTGGGTGTCGTCCTCCCGTATGGCCTTGATGGCGGCTTCCTTGACCGGTTCCGGGGTGGGAAAATCGGGTTCGCCCACCTCCAGGTGGATGATATCCTGCCCATCCGCCATCATGGTCTGGGCCTTTTCCAGCACTTCCATGACTATGAACGGTGACAGTTGTTGGGTGCGTGATGATGATTGCATGAATGCCATATCCTACTCCTTGTTTTTTTATACTGTTAATAATTCTATTAAAGGCGGTCTTCAAAGTCCACCCCCACCCCGGGGACAACTGCATTGCGATCGGGGCTGAAATTCCTGCGGAGTATCAGTCCCGCCCGTCCGGGAATAATAACCTTATCCGGTTCCCACAACCATCCCACCACTTGTTCCCCATGGGGCCCACCGTGGTTGGGTCCAACTGGTACCAAGAGGGCGGCGGACTTGCATCCGGAATCCCTACCGGGCCAGGGCTGAGCTATCAAGACCGTGTTGTCGCGATGAAAATAACCAGGCCGATCGATAATATCAAAGATATCACTCCCGGATTAAATATGGTCACTGACAGCAAAATCTTTACAGGCCAACCAATTAGGCTTAAAATATCGGTATTCGATATCATCCGGTTGCCGGAGCAAGTGGAAATGCACTGAATTTTGACAGGGAGGGTAAAAAAGATGACGTTCCAAAGAGAACGTACCCCAATGGAAAGATTCTGGTACACGGTTGCTCTGATCGTGGGGATCTTCACCTTGATGGGACTCATCGGTACTACGATAAATATCACTTACCATGTCCCGGACAATGCGGTGGTCTATGTCGACCCGGCCAACAGCATCTATTATGCGCCCCCCTATATAGACAACAACCGTTACCCCAGCGGCCTTGATGTAAAGTCTCTTAAGGCCAGGACGGTAGCCGAGTGCCGACAGCTGAACATCAAACCTGACCCCGTATGTGTAGAACAGGGTTATTTCAAGGAATACGATACCGTCACCCATATGGTCAAAGCCAAATTGGGGTTGTCGGAACCCAAAAAGAGCCGCTGGAATCCTGACGGTTCCTGGAATTTTTAATTTCCCGCTCTGGTTCAAGCCTCGCCTTTTTTAGAAGGTGAGGCTTTTTTGTCCGAATGATATTATTTTTCGGGGTAGTAGAGCCAAGGGACGGATTCACGGAAGCATTGTACCTTACCCAGATCCCCCCTCCGACCTGAGCCGGGGAGAGGTTCTGTTTGCAGCGGGAATACTGGCGGTGCGCGGCTTGACCCGGCGCACGACAGACTGAGGACGTCGACAGTGGATCACAAATGAATGATGGATGGGAAAGAAGGAAGCGGGATCAACTGATACTCTGGATATAGGTGGACTTCTGGCTATACATATCCACCAGCCTGATCAGGTTGTCGCTGCTTAAGGGTTCACTGATCAGATAACCCTGCATCTCGTCGCAGCCTTTGTCGCGGATATAATTATATTGTTCGATGGTGCTCACCCCTTCGGCGACCACTTTCAGATCGAAATTATGGGCCATAGTGATCATGGTATCTACCAGGGTGCGGTTATCGTGGTTCTGCAGGTTTTTGATGAAACGTTGGTCGATTTTGAGTGTGTCGACCGGATATTGAGACAGATAGGCCAGGCAGGAATAGCCTGTCCCAAAATCGTCCAGGGCCAGTTTTACCCCCAGTTCATTCAAAGCCATCAACTTGTTGGAGACGGCCCTCTCATTGAAGATGGCGACTCCTTCGGTTATTTCCAGTTCGAGGTACTGCGCCGCCAGGCCGGTCTCCCGCAAAATGCGCCTGATGCTGCCCACCAGCTTTTCGCTGTTAAACTGCACCGGGGATACGTTGACCGCTATCTTGGGGATGTGGTAGCCCTCATCGTGCCAACTTTTCAATTGCCGGCAGGCAGTGGTCAAAATCCATTCCCCCAGGGGGATTATCTGCCCGTTTTCCTCAACTATGGGAATCAGCTCGGAGGGATTGACCGCTCCCAGGATATGGTTGTGCCACCGGACCAGAGCCTCCACCCCCACTATCTCACCGGTCTTTATACTGACCTGGGGTTGATAGTAAAGGCTGAATTCCTGATTCTTCAAAGCGGAGCGGAGTTCATTGTCGAGCGCCATGCGGCGGGCATAATACTTGTGCATCTCTACCGTATAGACGATAGCCTGGTTCTTACCCTGTTGCTTGGCCTCGTACATGGCTATATCAGCGTATTTGATAAGGTTTTCGATATTGTCCCCATGGCGGGGGTACATGGCTACGCCGATGCTGGCTTCCACGAAGATCTCCATATCCTCACCGATAAGGAAGGGTTCCCGGATAACGCGGTGGATGCTGTCGATAAGGTTCCTGGCTTCCTCCACATTGGCTATTTCGTTCAGCAGCACCATAAATTCGTCCCCACCATGCCTGGATACATTATCTATCGGACGGATGGCGGAGTTGATCTTCTCGCCCACTTTTTTAAGGATCAGGTCGCCCAGGTTATGGCCCAGATTATCGTTTAATACCTTAAAATTGTCCAAGTCGATAAACAGGACCGCAAACATCTTACCCTGGTAACGGGCACTCTCCAGGGCTTTGTTCAGGTGACGCAAAAACAACCTGCGGTTGGGCAGGTCGGTGAGGGCATCGTAATAGCCCAAGTGATGGATGTCCTCCATGAAAGTTTTTAACTGGGCGTTTTTTTCCTGGAGCTGTTCCGAGCGTTTTTCCACTTCCTCTTCCAGCTGGCGGGTGCGGTTAACCCAGGCCTTCCTCTCCTTGTGGATGACGGAGTTGTTGTAAATATAGAGGACTGTCAGACAGATAAGCGAGCTGATCAGCAGAACCGTGGTCAGGTTCTGGCTGATGGGCCAGCCCGGGTTCCATAGCAGCATCGCTGCCAGACTGCCCAAGCTGTATAGAAGGATAAGGCCGGATAAGACTTTCCCCCAGGTCCTCCTGTCCAATGGCTGCCACCCTCCGATAATTAACCTCAAGCATTGTATATTCTACATATTACTGGCAAAATCCTTCTTATACAAGAACCATTACCGAAAAATGTCAGCTGGTAGAGCCGGTACGATAACCATCCCATGATAAACCGTTGCCGCATTTGGTTCGGTTACGGTACTGTTCCAGGTGATTGGGGGAGAATACCCCTGTCCCTGAAGGACAGGGGCTTATCACTATCCTACCCCGGGGGGTTGCTGCCTCTGCCGCCGCGCATGGACGCTTCTATTTGGCTATCGTGACGGTACGGATATAACCGTTCCATCCTACTGAATAGCCCAACCTTTCGAAATCGAGCATCTTGATGTAGGTGCGGTTGTCGGCGATTATCCCGGTCATGTTTATCCGTTGGCCATTCTGCATCACGTAGGCTTGATGGGCGACCTGATCCCAGCCGACCGTCTCGCCCAGCGATTCCCCGACCATACGCAGGGGCAGGTAGGTCCGGCCGTCCACCATCTGCACGCTAAGGCGCCCGCTGTTGCTGAAGAGGCCGTTGCTGTTGCTGTAATAGCCACTGTCAATGTTGACGGTCATCTTGCGCGGCATCCTGTCTCGTAGTTCGGTCAGGGATACGGCCCCGGCAGGAGCTGTGACCTGTACGGTACCCCCGGCAGTAATGGCTCGCTCGGCGGCAAAGGTGCAGACCAGCCTATCCCAGGGTTTGGCCGGATCACTGATGTTCAGGTGCACCCGAGAGGTGACTCGGTAAGTATTGTTTCCGGTCTTTTCGATGCTGGATACCATTTCGGAATCGTTTATGACCCTGAGTAGTTCGGCTTCCGAAGCCGCGCTCATACCATCTATCTCCTGGATGGCCTTCTGGCCGTCCTGTTTGGTTTCCCTCACCATTTCGTCCAGACCCTGCAGGGCCTGGAGTCTGGCATCATAGGTCAGCCCCAGTTGGGCAGCCTCGGCCGGGGTTAGGCCATTGAGGAAGTTCTTCAATGACTGGCTCAGTTTATCGATATTCTTGATGGTGTAAATCGCCCCCGATTTAAACACGTCCATCAGATCGCTGCCGCGCAGGGTCATGGTATATCTGCTGCCGCTCTGGGTGACCAGGCTGCTGGAATAGTCGTTATAGACGTCGTTGACCAACCCGTCGAAAAGCTTCTTGAACAACAGCTGCTGTCCGGAGGAATTGTAGAGCATTTGACTGATCACGCCCGCCTGACCGCCCGGCACCAACCCGGTCAGATCCCGGTCGCTCCAGCTCACCCACGCCACCCCGGCAAAGATGCGGTCCAGGTTCTCCCCCTCGGCAGGAGTGCACAATTCCTTGACGAGACCCATCAGCTCATCGACCTTTATGTACATGACGCCATCTTTATAGGCCATGGAGAAGGCCCCCTCCTGGGCCCCGGTACGGCAGTCCCAAATAGTATAATCATATTGAAAAACCTGTTGCTTTATATCTATCCTGCCCTTATATTCGATCCTCATCTGGCCCAAAGTGTTATTCAAGGTTGGGGTGCTCAAGGCATCCTGTCCCATAAACATTCCGGCCGGCAGGGCTGACAGATCGACGGTGCAGTTGCCACTGTCCTCAAATACCTGCAGGGTACGGACCTCACTCATCAGACCATAGTAACCCTTCTCGGCGGGGCTGCAGCCGCTTACGAGGCTGATTGCCATCAACAAGACCAGCAGCAAAGCCAGCCACCTCTTTTTAAACATCCGACTCATCCTCCTTTTCTTATTTATACGCTCACTATAGCAAAGTTTAGTAAAGAGGCCCATGCTTTCAAAAATAAAACCTGCCGGCAAATTCCGGCAGGTTCTGGTTGCCTGTATTTGATTTACTGCCTAACGGCTCTCCCCGCTAGCTACAGTGACGCGGTGGTCCTGGTTGATAGTGGCTTTGACTACTTCCACCGGCTTGAGTATGGCGACGGGCCGGTTCACCACTAAAGCTGGATATGTCGGTTTGCCGGGGGGGCGCCTCATTTCGGCTTCACTTACCTGCCCCTCGCTGGCTAAGGCTACATTGGGAACCAAACTGCGCCGCACTCCGCCGATCTTGACCTTGTCTGCTTTGGGCACCACTGCCAGGGCCGGAGCAGAACTGGCTGCAGCTATCTCGGCTTCCACCGCCGCTTGTCCCGATTCCAGGCTGTTGATCGATATAGCCCGGACATGGCGGGTATGTGCCCAATTGTCCTGGTTTTTATGTTGGAACAGTCCCCACAGCGTTACCGGGAACCATGTTAGTCCGTAGAACGGATAAGTAATATAGTAAAAATAAGCACGGCGGGGAGCCCCCTCCAGAATTAGGCCCAGCATGGGGTAGCAATAGCCGACCAGACCGAAAACCCACCAATACCACCTGGGCGTCAGTACCGTCAACATCGACTCATATAATGGTACCGGCGACAAGTAAGCCGCTCCGGCAAAAAGGAAAGTCAAAAACATAATCGTTATCAGAAATGGCTGGAACAGGTATATGGCCCCGTCGACGGGGTACCATTTTTTCTCCCGCCACCCCTTCTTGATCAGCGGAATCATATAGCGGAAGGCCACATCCCAGTGCCCCTGCAGCCAGCGGGTACGTTGCCTCCAGGTCTGGGAAAAATAAACCGGCTTTTCATCATAGACCTTGGCTTCATGGGCCCAGGAGGTCTTGATACCGTTCATGAGCAGTTTCATGGTAAATTCCAAATCTTCGGTCAGGCAGGTTGCTCCCCAACCATACTCTTTGAGGAGTTCGTACTCCAGGCATACCCCGGTGCCGCCCAAAGCGTTGGACAAACCCTTGTTGTAACGGGCCAGCTGCCACATACGGTTCATGGACCAGTAAGCGGTGGCGTAGCAGGCGGTTACCCATGAATCATTGGGGTTCTTGGTATCCAGGTAGCCCTGGATGGAGCGATATCCCTTCTTCAGCTTCGAATTCATCTCCAGCAAGAAATTAGAGGATACCACGTTGTCAGCATCGAAGAGACAGATGGCATCATACTTCTGTTCATCCATTTCGAAAAGTTTGGCAAACATCCATTCCAGCGCGTAACCTTTACCTCTCTTGGGCGAGAACCTTTCATAGACCAGGGCTCCCTCCCCGCGCGCCACTGCAGCAGTAGCGTCGGTGCAATTGTCGGCGATGACGTAAATATCGAACAATTCCGCCGGGTAATTCAATCTCTTAAGGCTTTCCAAGTGGTAACGTATAACCGCTTCCTCGTTGTGAGCCGCGGTGATCAGGGCAAATCTTTTTTCCGGGTTGAATTCCTTGTCTTCCTTGTGTTTTCGCCACCCGTAAACCGAAACATAATAGTAATACAATAAAAACAGGATAACTATTGATTCCGCTACGGTTACGATGCATGATAATGCATCATACAACAAGCCGTCCATTACACGACCTCTTTCCCTAGTTTTATTAGGCATCCGAACAAAACAGGTTTTTATTGCTGGAATAGGATTTTCTTAATCTAAACCTTATATACTCTACCAAAAAACCAAAATTGTTTCAATACATATCACATCTGCCCGCCTGGAACCATTCGCTTAAATGGTCTTAAGCGCTTCGTTTTTCGGCTATTTCCTCCATAAATCGGTACAACTCCGGTAACCTGCCCCTCCAATCCGGGGTGAACTCGTCCAGACCGCGATCTATCAACCTATCCTCCACCAGGAAGGTCTTCATTCCAACTAAACCGGCCGCCAGGTCTTCATCCCGATCGTTGCCTACCATAAGGCAATCCGATGGTTCGACTCCCAAACGGTCGGCTATCTCCTGGTAGTATTGGGGGTTGGGTTTACAATAATGCATTACCTCGTAGGAGGTTATCAGGTCAAACGGAAAGTGCCCCACTTCTGCCCAGTCCAACCGCATCTGGATAGCCGCCCGCGGAAATACCGGATTGGTAGCTACCACCACCTTGGTCCCGCTGGCAAACAGACCCGACATCATCTGCCTGACTCCGCTGAAGGCACCACAATATTTATGCAACCGCGGAAACCCGGTTCTATAAAATTCCTCGAAGAACGCCTTGGTCCGCGCCTCATCAACCGGAAGACAACTAAAAAAGTGCCGCATAAAAACGTCTTCGTTGCAAATATGCGGATTTTTATCCTTAATCATGACATCGGTAGATTTAAGGATTTGTCCAACCAAAATCCCCGGCTCCTCAAATCCATGCAGGGCCGCCATTTGCCCCATCTCCTGGAAATACCGGGCCAGGAAAAAATCCATGTCGATATCCAACAGAGTGCCATCCAAGTCAAACAGAATCGCTTCGAACACATCTACATACCTCAAAATACCAAACGCTATCCGATTGTCTAAACAATTATACTCTGCTCTAAGCAAAATCTTTCAGGATTAATTTAACCTGTGCCAGGTCAACTCATCCCTCTCAAAAGTTGGATTTATTCAATTTTACAAGTTCTGGTTTTGTCATCCATAATACCCATAATACCGAAGAAAATCAATAGCTTATGGAATTGGCGGCTATTGACTAAACCTTTCATATAATTTAGACTAAATTGCACAAAATTATATATGATTCAGCCTGCGCAAGCAGCTTTTTTCTTTGTTGTCCTCCGCTGGCCGGCCTGATTAAGAAAGGACAGTACGATGGAACTAGGTCTATCCCTCAATCTTGTCGATATTGCCGATATTTTTATCAATCTGGACCAATATCTGGTCCAGATCATCGCCAATTACGGTACCTGGACCTACCTCATCCTGTTTCTGGTGATATTCTGTGAAACTGGCCTGGTAGTTACCCCATTCCTGCCCGGTGATTCATTGCTATTCATCCTGGGGGCGCTGGCCGCCGGCGGAGAGATAAACCTGCCGGCCATCGCCGCCATCCTCATGATCGCGGCAGTTTCAGGTAATATCGTCAATTACCAGATCGGCCATTACCTGGGACCGCGCGTTTTCAGCGGGGACAAAATCCATTTCCTCAATCAAGAACATCTTATGCGGACCCACGATTTTTATGAACGACACGGAGGCAAGACCGTCGTCATCGCCCGCTTCCTCCCTATTATCAGGACCTTTGCTCCTTTCGTAGCCGGTATCGGGCGTATGGATCGGACCCGTTTCTTTTTCTTCAATTTGTTGGGCAGCGTGAGCTGGGTGGCTGTTTTCCTCTGGGGCGGCTGGGCCTTCGGTAATATACCGGTGGTGGAGCGTAACCTCAGCCTGGTGGTTCTGGGTATTATCGCCATTACCCTGCTGCCCGCCTTCGTCACCTTTTTGAAACAGAAATCCCGACCCAGGCCGCGGCACCAAGGCTGCAAGGCGGAAAGCTAGGCCCCGTATCAACACCTCTTTCCGAAACCGGGCCCCCGCAATATTGCGGCGGGGACTTTTTCATTGGCAACAATGATGGCCAGCCAGCGGGTTGGTCCATCCTGACCTGGCCTGGAGACCAATCTGCTGAGCCTGGATACCCAAGGAGATGGATTGGCACACCGGCCCAATAATACTTTTCGATTTGACAACCGGCCATCCATGGATTAGAATTAAAGTTGCCTTGCTCTAATCGTCTCCTTTGTGGGGGATCAGGTCCAAGAGTACTTCAGAAGGGAGATGAACGCATGTTACAGGACAAATATATCGTATGTAAGGATTGTGGCAATGAGTTCTTGTTCTCAGTATCGGAACAAGAATTTTATGCTGAAAAAGGCTTCGAGAACGAACCAGGCCGCTGCCCGGAGTGCAGAAGGGCCCGCAAAATGCAGCGCGGCGGGAATACCGGCTTCAGAGAGCCGCGCCCGATGTTCTCCACCATTTGTGCCGCCTGTGGTCAGGAAACCACGGTTCCGTTCGAACCGACCGGTGACCGGCCGGTATACTGCCGGGACTGCTTCCAGGCCAGACGTCGTTAGTTGCAATAGGGATTTTGACCAGGGGTTTAGTCATTGACTAAACCCCTTATTTTATTGCCACAGAGAAAATTTCCGAGATAATTAGCCCAACGTCGTTGGCTGCATGACAATATATGGTTGACAAGTAGTTGGTACGCAAAATATAGTTGGGATATACGCTAAGAATAATCTATGCATCATACTCGTGAATCCAGCCTATTTTTGCCGATCGTTTTAGAACGCCTATTACAGCCCACTTTTACTAATTGGCAAAGGGGGAGTGACCAACCTTCGTACCTATAGGTCTGCTCTGGAATCACCCACAGTCAACATCAGCGTGAAGGAGGAGCTTTAAATGGATTTCAAACTTACCGATGAGCAGGAACTGGTCCGGGCCAATATGAGAGAATTCGCCCTCGAATACGTAGAGCCGGTAGCCGTGGAACTGGATGAAACCGCCCGTTATCCCCGGGAGATTATCGAGAAGCTGGCCGAGAGCGGCTATATGGGTATGCCATTCCCGGTCGAATACGGCGGACAGGGGACCGATTACCTCACCTATACTCTGGCGGTAGAAGAACTGTCCCGCTCCTGTGCAGCCACCGGATTTACCATGTCGGTACATACCGGCCTGGCTTTGATGCCTATATTGCTGTTCGGTACCGAAGAACAGAAGAAAACCTACCTGACCCCCCTGGCCCAGGGCAAACACCTGGGCGCCTTTGCCCTTACCGAACCAGGGGCCGGCACGGACGTGGGCGCGGCTGTCACCACCGCCGTCCTGGACGGGGAAGAATACGTTTTAAATGGGCTTAAGACCTTCTGCTCCAACGGCCCGGTGGCCGACACCTACGTTACCTTTGCCTGGACCGACAAGTCAGCCGGTTCGAAAGGCATGAGCGCCTTTATCGTTCCCAAAGGTACCCCCGGGATCAAGGTGGGCAGCCATTTCATGAAGATGGGGATCCGGGCCTCCCAGACCTCGGAGATAATCTTTCAGGATTGCCGTATCCCCAAGGCCAATCTGTTGGGCGGCGAAGGCAACGGCATGAAGATCGCCATGAATTGTTTCGATCATGGCCGCATCGGGATCGCCGCCCAGGCTACCGGGATACTGCAGGCGGCCCTGGACGAGTCCCTCAGCTATTCCAAACAGCGGGTCCAATTCGGCAAACCCATTGCCAGGAACCAGGCGGTGCAGTGGTGGATAGTGGATATGGCCACCGATTTGCAGGCCTGTCGTTTCCTGACCTACTACGCTGCCTGGCTGAAGGACCAGGGCAAACCTTTCACCAAAGAAGCTTCCATGGCTAAGCTGTTCTGCGCCGAGGCAGCCATGAAACACACCATCAAAGCGGTGCAGATACACGGCGGCTACGGATACGTAAAAGGAGTCAAGGTAGAACGACTGATGAGAGACGCCAAGATTACCGAGATCTACGAAGGCACCTCGGAAGCGCAGCGGATGGTAATCGGCGGCCATATCATGCGCTGATCAAAGGTTGACCCAACTGGGGGGACAGGGGCGGCAGGCACCCTGTCCCTTGTTTTGAAAACAGGCTGAGGGGACTTCAGCCAGGACTGGTAGTATAAGCAAGGGCCAAAGGGATGTTTATGAGGATAGGAATCGATATCGACAACACCATAACCAACACCCGGGAAACGATGCAGGCGTATCTGGAGCGTTATGCCCGGACCAACAACCTCCCCTACACCTTCAACCCCAGCAGGTACACCTTGGAGGAAGCCTTGTCCTGGGAACCGGGCGACCTGGACCTATTCACCCGACGGCACCTGGCCGACGTCTACCGCAGGGTAGCACCCAAGCCCCACGCGGTGGAGGTCATCCGCGACCTGCACCGTGATCATCATATCGCCCTCATTACCTCCCGCAACCGCCGTAACGGCAATATCCGCGAGGTTACCCTGGAATGGCTGGCCCGTAACCAATTGGAATACGACCAGTTGATCATGAATGAAACCGAAAATATGCACCATTTCAGCAAGCTGGGCGCCTGCCTGGACAACCGCATCGACGTCATGATCGAGGACCATGACGGCCTTTCCCTGGAACTGAGTCGTTTCATCCCGGTCATCCTGTTCGACTATCCTTACAACACCGACCTGCAGGCTGATAATATCATCCGGATCAATGATTGGCGGCAAGTAAAACCCGCCCTGGCCGCATTGGCTGCCCGGCCATTGCGACGCAACTGATCTCCCTTGGCCATCCCATCTCCTATTGCCATTATAAATTATAATGACTTGTCACTATTTACCAGAGCACTTGTTCGGCGCCCTGGACATCCGGGTTTTTCACCCTTTTTCCCCTCCGTTCTCCTAATCCGCCATCGATCGTCCATTTTTGCTAAAAGATAGCCGCCTCATTCAAACGTATATCTAATTAAAGCGGCGTCTGATAGAAAGCGATCGGAGGTAATTATGATCACAACACGGATGAAAAACCGAATAACCGCGCTTGTTCTGTCTTTAACGGTATTGGCCGGCCTGGCTTGGTCCACTCCCCCGGCGATGGGCGCGACTGCTGGGCAGATCGCCCAGTACAACAGCCATGAAAAACCTATCGTCGACTCCCTGCGGGCGAGTTATGGGGGAACTGAAGCCCAGGCTCTGGTGGGTCGGGCGGTTTGGTATATGGAGTATGGCTTTATGAAATATGGTCATACCAAGTATGCCACCACAGGGTATATAGACTGCTCCAACTTCGTTTCTCTGGTCTATAGGGACTTCGGCTATTCCATAACCTCGGCCGCCCGCAATTACGGGACGGTGGGGACCAAGGTGACGGGGGTTTATTCGAGAAGGATTACGGGGAGCACCAGATACACCTTGGTCGGGGTGGACCAGCTTAGGCCCGGCGATATTTTCACCTTCTGGAACTCCGACCGGACCAGGATTGGCCACGTAGCCTTGTACATGGGGATAGTAGACGGCAAGCCATGTATAATCGGCACCTGTACAGGACGTCCTACCGCCATCGGGATCGTCAACAGTCTCTCCTGGTGGTATGGTTCGAGCCTGAAGGAGGTACGACGGGTATTGCCATCCAACGCCCATCTAGAGAATATGGACCTCAATGCCAGCGGCCCGGTCATACCTGCCCAATACCAGATAATCCCGGATCGCCAGATCATGCTGCCGAAATACTTGCCGACCGGATTCTAGAAGATCTTGACCACCTGAATGCCCGAGTCTCCGAAAAAATGGAGGACCCTTTCCCACCGCGAAGGGTCCTCTTATCGGGCATTACCAACGCCGCGATATCGCATTATCATATCAAAAGGCCGACAATCCGCTGCCGGGGCCAGGCCGGAGAGAGTCTCCCGGGGGTTATCCTGTTCTTACCGGCGGGCAATCTTCCCGGCGGGCAGAACTCCGCGGACTAGCTGAAGAACAGCAGGGTGATGACCACCAGCAGCGAATGGGTGAAGAACAGGCCCGCGCTCAATCTCTCCAGGGGCCAGGAGAACACCTGCCGGAGCAGGTATTGGCCCCGGAAAAAGCGACGGAAAGCCACCCCCAGCCAGGATAGGTGGAATATCTCCACGGGGATGAACATAACGGTCAGAGTGGTAATCACCAGATTGGACACCTGGACCAGGGTCAGGTAAAAATAAAAAGCCTCTGCCAGCACTGAAGCCCACAACATAGCCCATAGGTAGATACGGCTGCGCGCCCCGGTGGTTATCATCCAGTTGGCCAGGGATCTTAACAGTTCCAGTTCAAAGCCATGCGGCTCTTCTTTAATAATTTTGTAAAAATAAGCGGAATAGAGCAGGAAAATAAGCCCCGCCATAATCCCCAGGATGGCTGTCATAATACACCGCCTGACTGACTGATCGACCTATTATTGGCCGGCCGCCTTGTGGACGGCCGACTCCAGAGCCCGGGTGATTTCCTCCACCATGAATTGACGGTCGCTGGCCTTATGAACATAGTCAAGGTGGTCGACATTCAGCACCAGCAGCTGGCCCAACCGGTAATCATGGTAATTGTTCTCGTAGAACTGGTTCAGCATATCCCAGTATTCCCGTTCCACTTCGATCTCATCGGGGCGGCCGCGGCGGTGGATGCGCCGTATAGCTTCGTCGGTGTTGACCCGCAGGTAGACCATCAGTTGGGGCGGCCGCACATGGTCCAGGAAGGTGTTGAGCAGATTGTTGTATACCGCGTATTCCTCCGGGCTGAGGTACTTATGGTTAAGATACATCAGGGCGAAGATGCGGTCCGAAAAGATGGAGCGGTCCATCACCGCCTGGCCCACCTTCATGGCATGTTTGTATTGTTTGAAGCGGTTGGTCAGGAAGTTGACCTGCATGGCAAAAGCCCACTTTTCACGGTCGTGAAAAAATTTATGCAGCAGGCGGTATTCGTCATCGAACATTTCGTCGAAGGGCCTAAAACTCATCTCCTCGCTTATAATCCTGACCAAGCTGGATTTTCCCACCCCGGTCACCCCATCCACTACTATCTTGACCCGGTTTTCAGTATACAACCTTACTCTCCTCTCCCGCCCGGGACCGGCTTTTCAGTTTGCGTATGGAGCGCTCCAGTCCCTCGACCGTCAATTCTTCCATCGGAAATATCCTGCGGATGGCCCCGATGGTGAAGGCTCCCTCCATGCGATCCCAATATCGCCCCGGGATGGGGTTGAGCCAGACCGAATACTCGAAATGCTGGCGCAGTCGGCGCAGCCACTCGATCCCCGCCCGGTCGTTATCCAGATCCCAGTCGATGATGCCGCTGGGGCGCATCAACTCAGCGTAGCCCATGCTGGCATCGCCGACGATGATGATCCGATAATTGGAGTCGCAGGTACGAAGGATATACTCGGTGTCGACATAGTCCCTCTGGCTGCAGCTGGGATCGTTGTAGAGCCAGTCATAGATGCAATTATGGAAATAGAATATCTTCAAATCTTTAAAATGGTTGGATTTGTTCACCGCCGTAAACAGCTGGTTGCACAGCCGGGTATAGGGCCACATTGAACCACCCGAATCCATCAGCAACATCACTTTCATACTGTTGACCCGGGGCCGGGCCCATTTTAATTCCAGGCGGCCGGCATTCTTGCAGGTCTGGTCGATTGTCCCTTCCAGGTCCAGTTCGTCCTGGGACTCATCCAGGCGGGTGGTGAACTGGCGCAGCTTGCGCAGGGCCAGCTGGAACTGCCTGATGCCCAGCGTCTCGTCGGTACGAAACTCCTGGAAACGCCTCATCCCGGCTACTTTGACCGCAGATAGACTGCGGGTGTCGCCGCCGATGCGGATCCCCCCGGGATGATATCCGGAATGCCCGAACGGCGAAGTGCCGCCGGTGCCAACCCAGCGGTTGCCGCCATGATGCTCCTCAGTTTGCTCTGCCAGCCGTTCAGCCAGCATCCGCTTCATCTCTTCGAGGTCCAGCTGGCGGTGATTCTGGCGCATAGCCTCAGTTATCTCCAGGGGGGGCACCTGGCGATTGAGCCACTCCCATATCTTCTCCGGCAGACCTTCCACCGTTTCCAGGTCTTTGAAATAACTGGCGAAGGCCAGGTCAAAACGGTCATAGTGAGCCTCGGTCTTGACCAGCAGGGCCCGGCACAGGTAGTAGAATCCAGTCAGGCTGGAACCAGCCATGCCATGTTCCAGGGCCTCCATCAGGTCCTGCCATTCATTGAATGAGACCGGCACCCCGCAATCCTTCAGATAGTAATAGAATTCGGTAAACAATCCAACACCCCTAACGGCCCCACACGCTGGACCGGGAACCAGCGCGGTTTTGGGTCTTGGCCTGCAAACCGTTCAACAGTAGATCCAGGTCCTCGTTCTTTTTCAACAGCACTCCTAAAAATGGCATATCCTGTTTTATCTTATTAGGGCTTATCCCGCCGACCACCAGGGCCTGGAGCCAGTCGATCAGCTCGCTGGTGCTGGGCTTCTTCTGGATGTTGGTGAGGTTACGCAACATGTAGAAGGTCTCCATGGCCTGTTCCAGCAGACGCTTATCGAGATGGGGGTGGTGCACCATGATGATGCGCTCCATCTCGACCGGTACGGGAAAAGCGATGTAGTGGAATATACAGCGGCGCAGGAAGGCATCCGGCAGTTCCTTCTCGGCGTTGCTGGTGATGATGACGATCGGTCGGGTGCGGGCGGCAATGGTTTCCTTGGTCTCCGGTATATAATAGCTCATCTGGTCCAGTTCCCACAGCAGGTCGTTGGGGAATTCCAGGTCGGCCTTGTCGATCTCGTCGATCAACAACACCACCTGTTCATTGCTCTGGAAGGCTTCGCCCAGCTTGCCGTCCTTGATATACTGCTTGATGTTGGATACGTCGTGGTCCTTGAACTGGCTATCATAGAGACGCTGCACGGTGTCATACATATACAGCCCTTCCTGGGCTTTGGTCGTGGATTTGATGTTCCAGATAATCAATTCTTTGCCCAAGGCCTCGGCGATACTCTGGGCCAGCATGGTCTTGCCGGTCCCCGGCTCGCCCTTTATCAACAGTGGTTTGCCCAAGGCGATAGCGATGTTGACGCTGTTGCGTAGCTCGTCGCTGACGATATATTGGGCTGACCCTTTATATAGGGCCGTTTTTGTCGCCATACTAATGATTCCTCCTGTTCTCTACCCGTATTTAACCATTATGAATCATAACAGAAACGGGATAGGCCGTCAACGCACTCCCAAGCCCTGGATGCCCCGTAAAACCGGTTTCGGCGGGCTTTACCCTTACCGCTCATGTACGGGCGGCCGACCGGCCGGCCACATATCCGGTCGAAAAACAGGCCTGCAGGTTGTACCCCCCGGTATAACCGTCCACGTCCAGGATCTCGCCCGCGAAGAACAAGCCGGGCACCAATCTGGACTGCATAGTGCGGGGATCAACCTCCTTGACGTTCACGCCTCCGGCGGTCACTATCGCTTCGGCGATCGGCCGGGTGGCGGTGACGGTTAGGGTCAGGCGTTTCAGCAACTGGCCCAGACCCTGCCTCTCCGCCCGGCTCACCTGATGACAGGGCTTGGTCGGATCGATTCCGCTCAAATCGACCACCACCGGTAACATCTTGGCCGGCAGGAGATCGCCCAGGGCGTTCTTGAACAACTTGCGCGACTGCCGGTTAAGATCCCGCTGCAGCCGCTCATCCAGTTTTTCCTCCGACAGGGCTGGTTTGAGGTCCAGCTCTATCCGGACCGTCTTCCCTTCCTGGTATATATACTGGGCGATATCGCGGCTCATAGAGAGGATTATCGGCCCCGACAGGCCGAAATGGGTAAACAGCATCTCTCCAAAATCCTTGTTTATCTTCCTGCCCTGCGCATCGAAAGAGGTTGCCCGGGTGTTCCTGAGAGCCAGACCCTGCAATCGCCGCACCCAGGTCTCTGCCACCACCAAGGGAACCAACCCCGGCCGCGGCCCGATTATCTTATGGCCGAGGCCTTCCGCCCAGCCATAGCCATCCCCGGTGGAACCGGTACCCGGATAGGACAGGCCACCGGTAGCGACCACCACCGCGTCGGCCGCCAGGGTCCCCTGGCGGGTATCCACTCCGCAGATCCGACCCCCGGCCAAACAAAGACCTCGAACCTCACAGCGGTTAATTATCCTGACCCCGGCCTCCCGCATCGCCCGTAAAAGCACCTCGACCACCTGCCCGGCATCATCCGATTCCGGGAATACCCGCTGGCCCCTCTCCACTTTTACCTTGAGCCCATGGCGGGCAAAAAACTCGATCAGGTCCTGGTTGGAAAACTCACTGAAACAGCTGTACAAAAAACGCCCATTGCCGGGCATACCCTTTATCAAACCCTCCCGGTCCACGGCCGCGGTCAGGTTGCAGCGGCCCTTGCCGGTAATGCTCAGTTTGCGGCCTACTTTATCCTTTTTTTCCAGGATGGTCACCCGGTTCCCCCCGGCCGCGGCGCTTATGGCCGCCATCATCCCGGCCGGGCCGGCCCCGATGACCACGATCTCTTTCACAACTCTATCCTCCCTAGGTGATAAATCCATAAATTTGGCCCATATCCCCCTTCAGCCCAGCTCAGTCGTCCACAGTACCATCCAGCCATTTGTTAAATGGCTGCCGATGGATTACAATAGAATGCGTATTTATTCTATTGTAAAAGAAACGGGGGTATATGGAAATTGTCTCACTCTGCTCATGATAACCATGCCGCCCCGGTGCCGGCCGGACCAGCCCGGGTGCCCAGGTTCCTGTTCGTAGTTATTGTGCTGTTGTTGGCCGGACTTTACTCATACGCGGCCTACGTGGACAACAAGTCGGCACCGGAGAAGACGGTGGAAGACTTCTATGGAGCGTACTTCAGCCGGGATTACAATACGGTAGCTTCAGACCTGAGCGTCTTCTGGTCGGTTCGCTTCCTGCCCGATCAACAGGAAAAGACCCCGGCCCAACTCTTGGCTGACCGCAGCCAGATAGAAAAGGAAATCGCTGCCGTAATCGCCGATATCGAAGCGGAGAACACCCTGCCCGAAGGTCTCGGCATCAAAATATTGCAGGAATATACCAAGATCGGAACCAACAGCGCCCTGGTGGTTTATGATTTCCTGGAGAAAGGACAGCCGACCAGCCGCGAGGCCGCCCTGCTTATCAATGAGAAGGGCAAGTTCCGGATATTCAGCATGAGCCCCATCGATGAAAGCATGATGGAGGAAGTCAAAAACTTCGCTATCGAAGACCTGGATGAAGGCTTCGCCAGCTTGCTGCATCCGGAAGCGGCGGAATCAGCTCCAACCCAATAGTTCCCTGGTTTATATCAGCAAGGAGCAGCGAGCCTCAGCTCTACTGCTCCTTTTTTCTGGGGTCAGCGGTACCATAACCAGACCTTATCCGTTATCCTTGCCGCTGCGCGGACGGCATCCGCGGCTATACCCCCAAGTCCCATAAGCCAGAGTCTCTCCCCTCCCACCAGATCTTGCGGGGATGATCTATAATTCGGTCCCGCTGGCGATGGCCGAGCCGGGTCCCGCGATACTCCCGGGTCGGATCCGGCAGTGGGCGCCCACCACCGATTCCTGCAGGATCGCTCCCCTGCCGATAAAGGTATGGTCCCATATGACTGTATCGCTTATAACCGCCTCATCTGCTATCCGGCATCCGGGCCCTATGACCACACTGCCGGAAAATTTAACCCCACTCCCCAATTCAGTTCCTTCCCCCAGCAACACCCGCCGGCCTCCTTCATCATAAAGCAGCCGGCCATCCCGGGACGCATCCACCTTCCCGGCCAGTACATCGGCATGGGCCTGGCGATAAGTATCCAGGTTGCCGACATCGCACCAGTAATCCTGGACCGCCACTCCGAAGAACGGGCTGCCCATCTCCACCAGGCGTGGAAACAGCTGCTTGCCGAAATCATAAAATCCCTCCGGGATGTACTGGAAAACCTCGGGTTCGAAAACGTATATACCGGTGTTGGCCACCCGGCTGAGGGCTTCCTCCGAGCGGGGCTTCTCCTGGAAGCTGCAGATGCGGTCACCATCATCCGTGATCACAATGCCGAAATGCTCTACATCAGGAACCTCTTTGAGGGCTATAGTGGCCAGGGCTCCGCGGCGGCGGTGGGCTTCCACCAGCCGGGTCAGGTCGATGTCGGTCAGGGCATCACCGCTCACAATCACAAACGTCTCATCTAAAAACCAGGCGCATCGTTTGACTCCGCCGGCGGTTCCGAGCAATTCCTCCTCCCGGGAATACTGCAGGGATACCCCAAAATCCGAACCATCCCCGAAGTAGCCGCTGATCTGGTCGCCATGATAATGGAGATTGGCGATCAGTTCGGTAAAGCCGTGCCGAGCCAGGAGTTTGACCGTATTGGCCATCAAGGGCCGGTTGGCCATCGGTATCATGGGCTTGGGGACGCCGGCGGTCATCGGCATCAGCCTGGAACCAACCCCGGCGGCCATGATCATTGCTTTCAAATTCCTCTCACCTCGAACTCTACTTTAGCAAAATTCTATGAAAACTGGCAACTTTTTCAGCGCTCTCAATCTGGCCATGGCTTGGAAAGGCGGGCCCCGGTCATATCAGTTCTGACCGGGGCTCCTCCGTGTCCATGTTATATGAGGTCTTGGCTGCCCTGTTCCCCGACCCTGGTTAGACCGGGCTGGATCCAGCTTGCCTAAGGCTCGTCGGCGGGCAGTCTCTTCTTCATCAGCAGGTAATTGACACTGTCTACCAGCGCCTGCCATGAAGCCTCGATGATATTTTCCGAAACCCCTACCGTAATCCATTTTTCCATCTCATTGGCCGACTCTATCAGCACCCGGACCCGGGCGGCAGTACCGCGGTTGCCGTCCAGGACCCTTACCTTGTAATCTGATAGATGCATCTCGCTTATCTCCGGGTACACTTCGCCCAGGGCCTTACGCAGCGAATTATCGAGGGCGTTGACCGGGCCGTCGCCTTCAGCGGCGGTGTGCACTACCTGATCGCCGATTTGCATTTTAATGAAGGCCTCGGCCACAAAATCGCTGTCTTCCTGTTTCTCCAGGATGATCTTCAGGTTTTTGAGCTGGAAATAATCACCCAGCTGCCCGAAGGCTTTACGCAGCAGCAGCTCCAGCGAGCCGTCGGCACCTTCGAATTGGAATCCCTGGTTCTCCAATTCCTTGATCTGTTTGATTACCGCCCGGGTCTGGGCATCATAGCTGTTAACGTCCAGCTTAAACTCCTTGGCCTTGTAGAGCAGGTTGGAGATACCAGCCAGTTCAGACACCAGTACCCGGCGATGGTTGCCCACATCTTCAGGGTTGATATGTTCGTAGGTAGTGGAATCTTTCAAAAGGGCGCTGACATGAATGCCGCCTTTATGGGCAAAAGCGCCGTAACCCACGAAGGGCTGGTTGTTGGGACTGGGCAGGTTGGCTATC
Source organism: Syntrophomonadaceae bacterium (assembly GCA_040217755.1). Lineage (GTDB taxonomy): Bacteria > Bacillota > Syntrophomonadia > Syntrophomonadales > Syntrophomonadaceae > PHAA01. Next base: position 39,714 of record JBEHWJ010000003.1, read on the forward strand.
TCATTTATATAGTGGCTCACCTCGGTCAGCCGCTTCAGGTTGCCCGGAGGCAGACAGCGTTTGTTCATCTTCAGTTCCAGGTTGGGGATAATGGAACACAAATCGGCATTTCCGCACCTTTCCCCCAGATTGTTTATGGTTCCCTGCACCTGAGTAAAACCCAGTTGCAATGCGGCTAGAGAATTGGCCACCCCGCAGCCTGAATCATTATGGGCATGGATGCCCAAGGGTATCTTGACCTCTGCCTGCACCGTCCTGATTATGTCCTCCAGTTCCCAGGGCAGGGTGCCGCCATTGGTATCGCACAGGGCCAGGCAATCGGCCCCGGCCTGGGCCGCCGCGGCCAAGACCTGCAGGGCGTAATCGGGATTGTTTTTGAAGCCGTCGAAGAAGTGCTCGGCATCGAATACCACTTCAAGCCCTTTGTCTTTTAGATAGGAAACCGTCTCCCGAACCATATTAAGGTTCTCTTCCAGGGTCGTCTCCAGAGCCCGCAGGACATGGAAATCCCAGGATTTACCGAAGATGGCCGCTACCGGTACCTCCGCCGCCAGCAGGGCAGTGACATTGTTATCATGCTTGACACTGATGCCAGGCCGGCGGGTGGAACTGAAGGCGCTAAGTTGGGCATGTTCGAGCCGGTAGTTCTTCATCTGGCGAAAGAAATCCAGGTCTTTGGGATTGCTGCCCGGCCAGCCACCCTCTATATAGGAAACGCCCAGGCGGTCCAATCTGCGGGCGATCTTGATCTTATCGTCGACCGAAAAGGAAATGCCTTCCCCCTGGGCGCCATCCCGCAGCGTTACATCATATACCTTTACATCCAGCTTTAAATCCCCAATATGGAGCCCTCCTTAACTGTTGAGTATGGCTTCTTGAACCAAATCGCCCATCTGGACGGTATCGACCCGGGTCTTGCCCTCCTCCGCCAGGTCCGGGGTGCGGTACCCATCTGCCATCACCTGACGGACGGCAGCCTCGATCAAGCGGGCCTCGCTTTCAAGATCGAAGGAGTAGCGCAGCATCATGGCTGCCGACAGGATGGTGGCCAGCGGATTGGCCTTCTTCTGCCCGGCGATATCCGGGGCGCTGCCATGGGAGGGTTCATACAGGCCTACCTGCCCGCCGATGGAGGCACTGGGCAGCATGCCGATGGACCCGGTCAGCATGGAGGCCTCATCGGTCAGGATGTCGCCAAACATGTTCTCGGTCACGATCACGTCAAACTGGCGTGGATAGCGGATCAGCTGCATCGAGCAGTTATCAACGTACATATGGCTGGTCTCGATATCCGGATATTCGCCGGCCAGACGGGTGACGGTTTCCCGCCACAGCCGAGAGCTTTCCAGGACATTGGCCTTGTCGACCGAACACAGCTTGTGGCTACGTCTGCGGGCAACGTTATAGGCAAAACGCACGATCCTCTCTATCTCGTAGGTAGAATAACTCAGGACGTCAGTGGCCTTTTCACCCCCGTCGGGGGTCGTCTCCCGGCTCTTGGGCCCGAAGTAAAGCCCCCCGGTCAGCTCGCGGATGACGATCAGGTCAACCCCCGTTATGACCTCCTCTTTCAAAGTTGAGGCGTTCAACAACCCGGGGAACAATATACAGGGACGCAGGTTGGCGTACAGGCCCAGTTCCTTGCGCAGGGGCAGCAGCGCTCCTACCTCAGGCCGCAGGTGGACCGGCAGTTCATCCCACTTGGGGCCGCCGATGGCTCCCAGCAATATGGCATCGGATTGGCGGCAGATCTCCACAGTAGTCTCAGGGAGGGGATTACCCACTGCATCATAGGCGGCGCCCCCGATCAGCGCTGCGGTGAACTGGAACTCATGGCCGCACTTTTTCCCAATTGCCTGCAGAGCCTTGATCGCTTCCGGTACTATCTCCACTCCGATCCCATCGCCGGGGAGGACTGCAATCCTGTACATCAAATCTCTCCTTTCGGGTCCTACCTGGATTCTTTGACATAGTTTATCAAACCGCCCCGGGCCATTATACCCTGCATGAATTCCGGAAAGGGGGTAGCCTGGTATACATCCCCGTTCCTGAGGTTGCGAATCTTCCCCGTCTCCAGATCGATCTCGATCTCATCGCCCCCCTGGACGGCCGCGGCTGCTTCCGGCGACTCCAGGATAGGCAACCCGATGTTGATGGCGTTACGGTAGAAGATACGGGCGAAAGAATCGGCCACCACGCAGGCTACCCCTGCACCTTTGATGGCGATTGGGGCATGCTCACGGGAACTGCCGCAGCCGAAATTTTTATCAGCCACGATTATGTCGCCAACTTTGACCTGGTTGGGGAAATCAGCGTCCGCATCCTCCATGCAATGACGGGCCAGTTCGGCCGGGTCGTAGGTGTTGAGGTAGCGGGCCGGGATTATGGCGTCGGTATCGATATTGCTGCCGAATTTATGCACTTTGCCGGTGAATTTCATATGTTAAACCTCCCATGGCGGGGTAATCCTGCCCTTGATGGCGCTGGCCGCGGCCACCGCCGGATTGCTCAGGTAAACCTCGCTCTCCGGATGACCCATGCGCCCCACAAAATTACGGTTGGTGGTAGCCAGGGCCTTCTCACCCTTGGCCAGGACGCCCATATGTCCGCCCAAACAAGGTCCGCAGGTGGGGGTACTGACGGCTGCTCCGGCTTCGATAAAGGTTTCGATATACCCACGCCGCAGGGCCTCCAGGTAAATGGCCTGGGTGCCGGGCAGGATGATCAAGCGCAGGCCGGAATAGACCTTGCGTCCCTTCAGAATCTCGGCCGCCGCCTGCAGGTCCTCGACGCGGCCATTGGTACACGAACCTATCACCACCTGGTCCAGCCAGACTTCACCTACCTGGCTTACCGGACGGGTATTCTCGGGCAGGTGGGGACAGGCCACCACCGGCTCCAGCTTGGATACGTCATACTCGATGGTGCGGGCATATACCGCGTCATCGTCAGATTGACAAATATGGTAGGGTCTTTTCACCCGGTCCTTAACATAGGCCAGGGTTATCTCGTCGGCGGCGATGATGCCGTTTTTACCGCCGGCCTCGATGGCCATGTTGGCCATGGAAAAGCGGTGGTCCATCGACAGGCTGCTGACGGCCTCACCGGTGAACTCCATCGACATGTAGCGGGCCCCATCCACCCCTATGTCGCCGATGGCGTGGAGGATGAAGTCCTTGCCCCCGACCCAGCGGGGGGGCCGGCCGTAATAGATGAATTTGATGCTTTCCGGTACCTTGAACCAGGCTTCCCCGGTCGCCATGGCGGCGGCCATATCGGTTGAGCCCACCCCGGTGGCAAACGCCCCCAAGGCACCGTATGTGCAGGTATGGGAATCGGCGCCGATGATCAGATCCCCGGGCGCCACCAGTCCCTGTTCCGGCAGCAGGCAATGTTCGATGCCCATCTGCCCGATCTCGAAATAGTTCCGGATCCCCTGCCGGCGGGCGAAATCGCGGACGATTTTGGCCTGCTCGGCTGACTTGATATCCTTGTTGGGGGTGAAATGGTCTGGTACCAAAACGATGCTCTCATTAGCATAGACGTGCTCCCGGCCCAGCTTATTGAACTCGGCGATGGCCACCGGGGCAGTGACGTCATTGCCCAGGATAACATCGACCTTGCAGTTGAGTAGTTCGCCCGCTTCCACATGCTCTCTCCCCGCATGGGCGGCCAGTATCTTCTGGCTGATGGTCATTCCCATAGATCGTCCCTCCAGTAAACCGATTTCACTCCTGGGAATTCAAGGTCAAATCGTAATAATATTTGTTGATGGCGTTGATATAAGACTTGATGCTGGCCTCGATGATATCGGTGCTCAAGCCCCGGCCATTATAGACGTTGTCGCCGATCTTTATCCGGGAGGTCACTTCGCCCAGGGCGTCCTTGCCGGCGGTCACCGCCTGCAGTTTATAATCGATCATCTTGCCGTAAATGTCGGTTATCTTGTCGACCGCATGGCAACCGGCCTCCACCGGTCCCACGCCGGTGGCAGTGGCGTCGAACACCTTCTCTTCGATAGCCAGCCGGATGGTGGCGGTAGGTATCACGCTGGTCCCCGCAGTTATCTGCAGGTAATCCAGGCGGAAACGTTCCGGGACGGCCCGGGCCCGATCCTTCACCAGGGCGTGCAGGTCTTCGTCGTTTATCGTCTTCTTCTTGTCGGCTATTTCCTTGAAACCCACAAAGGCGCGGGCCAGTTCATTTTCGTCAAGGTTGTATCCCAGCTGCCGCAGCCGGTCGTTGAAGGCATGACGGCCGGAATGCTTGCCCAGCACCAGGTTGCTCTTGAATACCCCTACCAACTCCGGGCTCATGATCTCATAGGTGGATCTCTCCTTCAAAACCCCATCCTGGTGGATACCCGCTTCGTGGGCAAAGGCATTGTCGCCTACGATAGCCTTGTTGGGCTGGATCATCATGCCGGTCATGCCGCTCACCAGCCGGCTGGTACGGAATATCTCCTGGTAATTGATGCCGGTCTCTTTCTGGTAAAATGCCTTGCGGGTATAGAGGGCCATCACTATCTCCTCCAGGGAGGCATTGCCGGCCCGTTCACCGATCCCATTCACCGCGCATTCTATCTGGCGGGCACCGTTGACTACCCCGGCCAGGGAATTGGCCACCGCCATACCCAGATCGTTGTGACAGTGGACGCTGATCATGGCCCGGTCGATATTGGGCACCCTCTCCATGAAAGTGCGGATGAAAGGACCGAAATCCTCCGGCACCGCATATCCAACCGTATCCGGCAGGTTAACCACCCCCGCCCCGGCGTCGATGACCGCTTCAATCACCTGGGCCAGGTAATCGACATCACTGCGGTAGGCGTCCTCAGCCGAAAACTCCACATCCGGGCAGAGCCGGCGGGCATATTTGACCGCCTCCACCGCCTGTTCCAGGGCGGCCTCCCGGCTTATCTGCAGCTTATGGCGCAGGTGGATGTCGGAAGTCGCCAGAAAGGTATGGATGCGGGGCGATTCCGCATATTTGAGCGCTTCCCAGCCGCGGTCTATATCCATCTGGATGGCGCGGCACAACCCGGCAATAATCGGGCCTTTCACCTTTTGGGCGATGGTCTTGACCGCCTGGAAATCCCCCGGGGAAGAAATCGGAAAACCGGCTTCGATGACATCGACTCCCAGGTTGGCCAGCTGGTAAGCAATCTCCAATTTCTCTTCCACATTGAGGCTGACACCTGGTGACTGCTCGCCATCGCGCAGGGTGGTATCAAAAAGATAGATCCTGTTTTTATCACCCATAAATTAACCTCCAATCAGATCACATAGCCGGAAAATCAAATCCTCTTCCCTGCCTGTGCATCTCGCTTAACGGGCGCCGTCAGCTATTTGGTCTCCTTCAGCCAAGGCATCATGGCCCTCAGTTCAGCGCCCACCTGTTCTATCAAATGTTCCTGGTTCTGCCGTTTTAAGGCATTGAAACGGGGCCGGCCAACGGTATTCTCCAACAGCCAATTCTTGGCGAAGGTACCGTCCTGGATATCCTGCAGGGCCTCCTGCATGGCCCAACGGGTGTCTTCACCGATTATATCCGGTCCCTTGGTATAATCGCCCCATTCGGCGGTGTCGCTGATGGAATAGCGCATGAAGCTCATTCCGCCTTCGTACATAAGGTCGACGATCAGTTTCAGTTCATGCATGCACTCGAAATAAGCGATCTCCGGCTGGTAGCCGGCTTCCACCAGGGTTTCGAAACCTGATTTGACCAGTTCCGTAACCCCTCCGCAGAGTACACACTGTTCACCGAAAAGGTCGGTTTCGGTTTCTTCCTTAAAGCTGGTCTCGATGACCCCCGCTCTGGTGCAGCCGATACCCTTGGCATAAGCCAAACCCAGTTCCCGGGCCGTCCCGCTGAAATCCTGTTGGACCGCGATCAAACCAGGTACACCGGCGCCCTTCTGATACATGCGCCGCACCAGGTGTCCGGGGCTTTTGGGGGCTACCATAAATACATCCACGAAATCGGGCGGGACTATCTGGCCGAAATGGATGTTAAATCCGTGGGAAAATCCCAGGGCGTCGCCTCTCTTCAGGTACGGCTTGATCTCTGCATTGTAGACCCGCGCCTGTATTTCATCGGGCAGCAGGATCTGGATGATATCCGCGGCTTCTGCCGCTTCAGCCACACTCATAGGGGTGATGCCGGCCGCGATGACCAGATTCCACTCTTTTTCCGTGGCTGCATCAGTGGGTTTGCGCAGGCCCACTACCACGTTGACCCCGCTCTCATGAAGGTTTTGGGCCTGGGCATGACCCTGGGAACCAAATCCCATCACCGCAACAGTTTTTCCCTTCAGAAGATCCAGGTTGGCATCAGCATCATAATACATCCTTGCCATTTTTGTTTGCCTCCTTAATATTTTGTTGATTATCTTCTCCTGCTATCTTCGCCGGTACCGCGGACCATAGCCACCTTACCGGTTCGTACCAATTCAAGTATCCCAAAGGGGCGGAAAGCGTCTTCCAAAGCATCTATCTTGCGTTGGTCACCGGTGGCCTCCACTACCAGCGAGGTCCGGCCGATATCGACAATTCGAGCCCGGAAAATATCGACTATCTGTACTATATCGGGCCTTACATTGTGGTCGGCTTTGACCTTGATCATTACCAGTTCTCTCTCCACCAGGTGTTCTTTGGTCAGGTCGATCACCTTGATAACGTCGATAAGTTTATAGAGCTGCTTGGTGACCTGCTCGATTATAGTGTCATCGCCTTCCACCACTATCGTCATCCTGGAGATGGAGGGATCCTCGGTAGCTCCCACCGCCAGGCTGTCGATATTGTAGCCGCGGCGGCGGATCAGGGTAGTCACCCGGGTCAAGACCCCGGGACGATTCTCAACAGTCACCGCAATAGTGTGCTTATTCATCCAGGTCACCTCCCAGCATATTCAGGATCGACTCTCCCGGCGGAACCATGGGATAGACTCCGGCCTCCCGTTCTACCCAGAAATCTATTATTACCGGGCGGTCGGTGACCTGCATGGCTTCCTGCAGGGCCCCCCGCACATCCTCGGTGCGGTTCACCCTCATCCCTACCGCCCCGTAGGCCTCCGCCAACTTGACGAAGTCGGGCTGGTGGCTCATGTCGGTATAAGAATAACGCCCTTCATGGAACAGCTCCTGCCACTGCCGTACCATACCCAGGTACTGGTTATTGAGGATGCAGATGATGACGGGAATCTTGTATTGCATGGCGGTGCCCAGTTCCTGGATGTTCATCTGGATGCTGCCATCCCCGGCGATATCGAAAACGGTTTTGTCAGGGCGGGCCAGCTTGGCGCCGATGGCGGCCGGGAAACCGTAACCCATCGTCCCCAGTCCGCCCGAACTGATGAAAGAGCGAGGTTCTTTGTAGAGGTAGTATTGCGCCGCCCACATCTGGTTCTGGCCCACCTCGGTGGTGATAATGGCATCCCCGCGGGTCAGGTCGTAGATAGTCTCGACGATATGCTGCGGCATTATCCGTCCCTCGCTGGGCTGGCCATAACGGAGGGGGAATTCGTCCTTCCATTTGGCAATGACCTGGTGCCACTCGGTCAGCTCCGGCAAGGTCTTGAGCCTCGGCAGCAGGGCCTGCAAGGCCTCCTTGGCTTCACTGACGATAGGGATGTGGACCGTGGTGTTCTTGCCAATCTCAGCCGCATCGATGTCGATGTGAATCACGCGCGCATTGGGGGCAAAGGTCTCCAGCTTGCCGGTGACCCGATCATCGAAGCGGACCCCCACGGCTATCAGCACATCGCATTCACCGATAGCATAATTGGCATAACGGGTGCCGTGCATACCCAGCATGCCCAGAGAGAGGTAGTTGGCCCCGGGGAAGGCCCCCATCCCCATCAGGGTGGTGGTTACCGGGATACGGCATTTCTCAGCCATCTCCCGCAGTTCCTCGGCAGCATCGGAGGCAATCACCCCGCCCCCGGCGTATATGACCGGCCGCTGGGCTCTATTGATGGCTTCCGCCGCAGTGATTATCTGGCCAGAATTTACGCCCTTCATAACCCGGTAGCTGCGGATCTTCACTTCTGAGTCATCGGGTGCAAAGTCTATCTCCCGGGCCATAATATCTTTGGGGAGATCGACCACTACCGGCCCGGGACGGTTGGTACGGGCAATATAAAAGGCTTCCTTTATGACCCTTTCCACATCCTCAGTTCTCTGCACCTGGTAGCTATGTTTGGTGATGGGGAGGGTGATACCGGTGATATCTGCCTCCTGGAAAGCATCCTTGCCGATCAGGGTAGATGACACCTGCCCGGTCAGGCATACCAAAGGGACGGAATCCATGTTGGCAGTAGCGATGCCGGTTACCAGGTTGGTAGCCCCTGGTCCCGAAGTAGCCAGGCATACGCCTACTTTACCTGATGCCCGGGCATAACCGTCAGCAGCATGAACAGCGCCCTGCTCATGACGAACCAGGATATGCTTTATGGGTGAATCGTAGAGGGCGTCGTAAATAGGCAGTACCGCTCCCCCGGGATAGCCAAATACTACGTCGACTCCCTCACTCTGCAGGCAGTGCATTAAAATATCGGCTCCTTTTAATTTCACACCCTTCACCTCCATATAAATTGTTAGAAATATAACCAAACTGCTTGGGGTAAGCAACGAAGCCCTTAATTAATGAAATAATCCCGCAATAGCTGTTCTATCATGATCGGAATTGGCCTCCACCCTTTGCCTGCCGGGGGATGGCGGGTAGTGATTAAGCTAATGTTGATGGGTCTGACAATGGTTGGTAATAATTGTGATTAGAAAAGCGGGCTGATGATGGCCCGCTCAAAATCGCTCGGTTGAGGGGATTATTTTCTGAAGGTGGCCCCCCGGCTGGCTGATTGAACCATCTCGGCATATCTCTTCATATACCCGGTTTTGATATTCGGTTGGGGTTTGGTCCACCGGCTCCGCCGGTTGGCTAGCTCGATATCATCAACCAAAAGTCGCAGTCGGTGGGCGGGGATATCGATTTCGATAATGTCCCCTTCATCTACCAGAGCTATCGGTCCACCTGAAGAGGCCTCCGGCGATACATGGCCGATGGAGGCCCCCCGGGTGGCCCCGGAGAAACGCCCGTCGGTTATCAGTGCTACCTCGCGGTCCAATCCCATACCGGCGATGACTGAAGTGGGGGTAAGCATCTCCCGCATGCCCGGCCCTCCCTGCGGTCCCTCATAACGAATAACCACTACATCACCAGCTTTTATCTTCCGGGCCAGGATGGCGGCGACCGCATCCTCCTCGTTATTGAATACCCGGGCTGGTCCCTGGTGCTGCATCATCTCCGGATCGACGGCGCCTTTTTTAACTACCGCCCCTTCAGGGGCCAGGTTGCCGAACAAAATAGCCAATCCCCCACTATTGTTATAAGGATTATCGAGGGGACGTATAACTTCGTAGTCCTGCACCGGGGTGGCGGCGATATTCTCACCCAGGACCGCACCGGTGACGGTCATGACTCCTTTATCAACCAGGTCCCGCTGGCTGAGTTCATTATAGATTGCCTGCACACCACCGGCGCGGTAGAGGTCCTCCATGTGGTGAAACCCGGCCGGACTGATCTTGCAGAGATGGGGGGTGCTCTCACTGATCTGGTTGAATAAGTCCAGGTCTATATTCACTCCGGCTTCATCAGCGATGGCCAGCAAATGCAGCACCGAGTTGGTGGAACAGCCTATCGCCATATCCATGGTTATAGCATTACGGAAAGCGGCCGGGGTCATGATATCCAGGGGATGTATGTTTTGGTCCAGCAGTTCCATTATCTTTATGCCGGTCTGCTTGGCCAGCCGTATGCGTTCGGAATACACTGCCGGTATGGTCCCGTTGCCGGGCAGAGCCATACCTATAGCCTCGGTCAGGCAGTTCATCGAATTGGCGGTAAACATGCCCGAACAGGAGCCGCAGGTGGGGCAGGCCCGCTCTTCCAGGCCGGCCAGTTGCTGCATATCGATCTTGCCGATAGCCGCTTCCCCGACTCCCTCGAAGATCTGGGTGACACTGATGGCCCGGCGGTCGGACATCCCGGCCAGCATAGGACCGCCGCTGACGAATATGGAGGGAATATTGAGTCGGGCCGCAGCCATTAACATCCCCGGCACCACCTTGTCGCAATTGGGAATGAAAACCAGGGCATCGAAAGCATGGGCGGTGGCCATGATCTCAACTGAATCGGCGATCAATTCGCGGCTGCCCAGGGAATATTTCATACCGATGTGGTTCATGGCAATCCCATCACAGACGGCTATCGTCTGAAACTCGAAAGGGATCCCCCCCGCCAGCCTTACCCCGGCTTTTACGGCCGCGGCTATCTTATCCAGGTTGATGTGGCCGGGCACTATGTCATTATAGGAATTGACGATACCGATAAAAGGACGCCCCATTTCCTGGTCGATAAGACCCAGGGATTTAAACAGAGAACGGTGGGGCGCCTTTTCCAATCCTTGTTTGACTATATCACTCTTCATGGCCTTTTCTCCTCCAGTCGGATTTATACCTGAAACCCAGTCCCCCGGCCCCTCCAACCGGTGATAATCGATCGGGGCAACCTGCAAAAAAGGAAACAAAAAACCTCTCGTCCTGGTCAGGGACGAGAGGTGAATTCCCGCGGTACCACCCTGTTTGCCATACTCCTTGCGAGCATGACCGCTTACAGCACAAACCTGGTTTTAATCTTTCGTGCTAACTTGATAACGGACTTATTCGTCCGGCTCCACCTAATGAGCCCGACTGGCGGGCTGTTCAGATAGCAGCTCCGGAATGAGCAACCTGCGCAAATCTGATGCCGGTTTTCCAGCTCCCCCGGCTCTCTGGGATCGATCTGCCACGCAGGCATTTTCCTTCATAGCCATTTAAATAATATGTGTCAGAGTATACTGCAATATTCTTCTGGTTGTCAAGCTAATATCCTAAAATTCGCCTTCCTGCTGCAGGTTCAATTTGCCTATAAATTCCTTCACCCCGATCTTCTTGCGCTCCCCCCGTACCCGCCTCTGTTGTTCCTTCTGGGTGATGTACTTGAACATGGTCCATAATAAGCGGGTGCCTTCTTCAGTCTGGCAGGCCTCGGAGGGGGTCATTCCCCGCAGGACCGCAAAATGGGAATGATACCACTTGTTGAGATACATCTCTTTCAACCGGGCTTCCAGCTGGGGATAGGATTTCTTCACCTCAGGGGTGAGGATTTCAAAAATCCCGTCCTCCCTTATCTCCAGACCGTCAAACTCCAGGGCGTCATACATACCCTCCTCGAAAAACTGGCGAGCCGCACTTATATCCCGCTCACCAAAAGCGGATACCGTTATCCAATTGGGACCGATGATATATTCAGCCATAAATCCCGGGTGATGGCGGCAATCGTCACACTGATAAACGACCTGCATCTGACCGGGCAGTTCTATCCTCGGCCCTGACAAACTTGCCAGCCGGAGAATTACTTCGGTGCGGTCCTTTACGGCATATCGCGCCGTGATGAAACGCATACCATCCTCGAAAGCCATCTCTTCCCCCTCATCCAGCAGGATATCCTCGAATTGCAGATAGCGTCCGCTCAGGTAACTGTAGGCGGTGGCCAGACTGAGTTCATACTCTCCCCGAGAGATAAGAGGATAGGGGCCTTCAAGGTTAAACAAGGAGTGCAGGTCCTCGAGGGTATCCTGTTGCTGGGAGATGATCACAAATTCATCGCCGTTTATGACCAGGTCAGCAATCACCCCGCTCATGAAGGTGACGCCATGGTTGTAATCATCGTCAAAACAGGTCACCCGCATATGCATACCGTAGGGGAGTTCTTCCACCTCCCGGATATTGTCTACCCGGTCCAGGACCTCGAACAGGTCGTCCACATTGATGATCTCGTATACCCGGCAGTAAACCGGTACTGCGAAGGGATCCTGCAAAGACCCGGTTTCCAGCTTATTATGGGAGGTCTGGGCGATATCGATCACCAACCATTGTCCCTGGGGATCGCGGGAAACCGAAAAGACATATTCGCTGCGGTATACCTCGCGCTCATTCATGGTGATGGAATAAGCCGATAAACCAAGGTGGTTGTGAGAACCGCGGATCTCCTCCGCCCTGCCTTCCAGCAGCACAGTCCCCGGTTTAAGCACCCGGTTGAGTTGCTGCAGCAAAGCCCCCTGGGACAAGCGGCGCTCGTCCACTATGGAGAACAGGTAGTTGAAATCCTGGCAGCGCAGGGCGTGGAAAAAACTGTTGATCAGCTGGCGCGGGGCCAACCGGGGCGAAAGCTTGCGCAGTATGGTGGTGATGCGGTTGTCTTCGCCGGTAAGGTCATCATCCAGGTACTTCTGATATAGAAACCGACCCAAAGCCGGGCGGCTCATGAAGCGCACGTTAAATTTATAGGCATCACCGACCAACATACAGGTCTCGGCATAATCAACCTCGACCAAATCGGGCTGATTGTCCCGATCTTGTTCATATTGCTCCGTGGGTATATCTTCGATCACGAAGAAACTGTGCACCCCGTCGGGGCTGAAGGCCAGGAAGAAACACTCCACATACAGGCGGCCATCCGGCTTCTGCCAGGCTACATCCACCGTCATCCGTCCGGTGTTACGGCTGGTGCTGGCAAAGGCCCGGTAAAAATCACCTCTCTCCAGGGGAGGAAAGTGGGGATCAAGACCAGCCAGTTTATATTTGGCCAAGGTACGGGTGCAGGTCATGTCGAATTCCTTGCCGTATTCGAGCTTGACCAGCTGGAAAAAGTTGACCATCGCCGGGGTGTGAAAAGAAGCAAGACCTTCGATGATGTCGGCCCGCACCTCATAAGGAATATCCTCGATGATCTCCAGAATGGACAGGCAGCCTTCGTTGGTCTTGATATACTTCGTAATATCCCCGACCAGGGGTTTCAGCATGGCCCGGGGAAAATTCTGTTTATTTTTCATGGAAATTACCTCAAAAGCCGGATCAAAAAAAATTGTTATCCTTAATTTATCATTTTGCCGGCCTGAAGGCAATTTTCTTGTTTCACCATAATCAGTCAGGCTGTAAATATTAAACCAGCTATAATAATTGGCCCTGTAACAAAAGCTAAGGCAAAGGAGGGATCAATAGAAAATGAAAAGACGATTCAAAGTGATGGGTAAAAGCGGATTTAATTTCAAATCGATGTATTGGCCGATAGCGTTTATAAACGGTCTGTTTTTCGGGGGCCTGGCCCTGCGGAAGATAAGGCAGTACTGGGAAGGCGGACCCATGGACTAGCCGCCCCCCTCCTTTAATAATTTAAAGGATAGATGGGCCGTTAAGGCAGCACCTATCCTTTCTTTTTGTCGGCCGGTCGGCGCCCGTCTTATCTGGACCCCAGGTATAGCGTATTCTTGAGCGCCAAACTGGCCAGGTCATGGGCTTGCACCAGGTCCCCCGACAGGGTATAGAGGGTATCGCCTATATACAAGGCCCGTTCGATATTTTTCCGGCTGTGGTACCAGCTGTCCCCCGCCGCCAGGTAATCCTGGCCGCTCAAGTGAGAGATGCGGCCCCGCAGCTGCAGACCGTTGATCAGGTCGATATTGTAAACATAGAGGCCCTGGTAGGAGAAACTGCCATAAGCCGGGAAGGGCTGCATACCGGGCATAACCGTCGAGCCCTTCACCTCCATGACCGTTACCGGGAAGGCCAGTAGGCTCCGGGGGGCAGAGAACAACAACGCCTTATGGTTGTGCAGCAATTCGGAGTCAGTGCCGCGGTCACCGATCAAGACTTTGCTTATTTCGACCGGGTTGGCAACGTCGCTCACATCGAAGAGAGCTATTTTCATGCCCTGGTAGTAAGCCTGGCTCTGGTCACCCCCGGTCTTCAATTCGATAGTGTCCTTGCCGAAACCGATGATGTGCTTCTCATCATACGGATGCAGATAATCGCTGTATCCCGGTATCTTCAGTTTGCCCAAAATTTGCGGGCTGGCCGGATTACTCAGATCCAGCACGAAAAAGGGGTCAACTTTTTTGAAAGTAACCATGTAGGCCCGGTCGCCCATAAAACGAGTTGAATAAATCTGCTCCCCGGGGGCGATGTTCTCCAGGCGCCCGACCATCTGCAGGTTATTATCGAGGATATAGACGTTGTTGGATGAAGCATATTGGTCGTTTCTCCATACCTCGCCCCGGGTGGTGGCGATACGGAAACAGCCTTTATGCTCATCCATGGAGAACTGATTCAAGATCCTGCCCGGCACCTGTCCCGAGCCGAGGTATTGGATTTTGCCCGGCTGCAGCCCGAACTTATATATAGTGGTGGTGCTCTCGGCAGGACGGTCCAGCATCATCTCCCCCATCCGTGGCTGTATCCCGTAGTCATGCTTCTGTACCGCCACATACAGGTTATCGACGGAGGCATATACTTCTTCTCCGCTGCCCAGATAGGTGCTGATGTCGGCCGCGCGCTTCGGTTGTTCCAGGTCCACCGCCGCCACCATAAGGTAATTGGGATTGATGCAATCGGGGAAGTATCTGATATCCTCGTATTTCTCGGCCACATATTCTTGACCCTGGACGGTATCGCGCCACACCGGGGCAGCCAGCGGATGCTCCTGGATGGAGTAATAATTAATGTATTTGTTGCTCAAAAGGTAAAATGATGAACCGACTTTCCGGGAAGAGAGATAGTTGCCTTCCAACTCCAGCTGTCTCAGTTCAGCGGGATGGTTGGGATCGGTTATATCGTATATGATAGCCCGGGTCATCTGGGTGGAGTAGATTGGCGGGTAGATAGAGGTTTTCACCAGTTCCCCATAAGGCATGGGATAAGGCATCGGGGTGACCCGGGTGCCTATAACCACCAACCGGCTCCCGTCTACATAGAGCTCAGCGGGTTGGAATCCGGCATCAGTAAAACCGATCGTGGCGGCCAGCGCCATAGTCTCAGCTGGCTGGGCTTTGATTATGTTTATCCGCTGCTGGTCGACCTGGTAAATATAGGTGCCATCCGTCTTGACCAGATCGCTTTCATCCACCCCGGCTACCTGCAGGTTGGTGCCGGAGAAATCGGGAACATCGGCCGGCGCACCGGCAGCCTGCGGAGCGGCTGCTTCGTTGGCCACCTTGGCAACGTTATCTGCCGCCATCCGTCCATATCCATATAGGTATTGACCCTGGGTTTTCTCCAATAGCTTGATCAGGTTCTCATAACTTCCCACCACCGGCAATTCTGCCCGGGCGGAGGCCTGAGACCGGTTGGGCCCGATCCGCCAGGTGATGCTGAGCACTGCCAGCAGTAACGCCACCAATATACCTGCCAGGAATACTCTCCCTTTTGCTGCCGGTAATCCCATATCTTATCCCTCCTATAATCTTCTTGAATTAAATACGGCCGAGGCTGCCATTTGCTTACAGCAGGGCCTATCGGAGAAGATGCTTTTCGTCACCCCGGCTGCCGACCGCATAACCACTAGGGCCGGTAAGCCCCAAAATAAAAATGGCCCCGGTCGGTCGCCATGACCGATGCCGGGGACCCAAAATCTGGCCGGTAATATGCACAGTTCCAGAGTCCATACCCTGGCCTGGTTGGTTTACCTAGCGGAGTTGGTCTTCCTCCTCGATGAAGACCGCCTGGACCACCGGTCCAAACACCATCTGGGCCACTTTTTGGCCTGGCAATATTTTCACCGGCTTATCGGTGACATTCAGCAACATAACCTTGATCTCTCCGTTATGGTCGGCATCGATGGTGGCCGGGGCATTGGCGACTACTATGCCTTTGCCGGCCATACCCGCCCGGCTCCTGATCTGTCCCTCATAACCGGACGGGATCATAATCGCCAGCCCGGTCGGGAAACTCCTGACCTCGTTGGGATATAGCACTACCTCTTCCTTGTTGGCCAAACATATATCGCAGCCGGCCGCTCCCCGGGTCTCATACTCCGGTACCGCGGCCCAGGCGACAAGCTTTTTGTATTTTACCCCTATTCTCTCCATTTCTTATTCCCCCTCAATATTTCAGCTTTATGCCAGTATATTTCCTCATCTGCTATTAATTATAGCTCAAGGATGAGATTTTGGCGCGCCTTGTCGGCGCCTTCATCGCCACCCCCAAAATGCCTCTGTTCTGCTGGTCCGTTCATTTTATTCCCGCCCCGCTTCCGCTACAATAGGGATATGACCAGCGGGGAGGTATTGGGATTGGATTATGTGCTGTCAATAATGATAGCCGCCCTTACGGGGGCCTCATTACTCATAATAATTCAGTTACGGGCTATCAGACAACTGCAGGCGGAGCAGACCCAGAAGCTGGCGGTTCTGGAGAAAAGCGAGGAGAACGCTTGGACGGTTTTGCGCGCCGACCTCTCTGCCCTGCGCACCGAATCGGGGAGCCAGGCCCGCCAGGGTCGGGAGGAATTTGCCCATAGCCTGCGCCTGTTCGAGGATTCGCTTCTGAACCGGGTAAATGAAGCAGCCCACCTGCAGAAGAGCCAGTTAGGCCTCTTCGGCGAACAGATCGACCGCTTGGCAGCCGGCAACGAAGCTCGTTTGGAACAGTTGCGGGGTACGGTTGAGAACCGCCTCAAGGAGCTGCAGGAGGATAACAACCAGAAGCTGGAGAAGATGCGCCTGACGGTGGACGAGAAACTGCATAATTCACTTGAAGTCAGGTTGGGCCAATCATTCAAGTTGGTCAGCGATCGCCTGGAGATGGTCCATAAAGGTCTGGGCGAGATGCAGTCGCTGGCCGCCGGGGTGGGAGACCTCAAGAAAGTGCTCATCAACGTCAAAACCCGCGGCATCTGGGGCGAGATCCAGTTGGGCAACATACTCGAACAGGTGCTGAGCCCGGAACAGTATGCCTGCAACGTAGCCACCCGTCCGGGCAGTAATGAGAGAGTGGAATTCGCCATCCGCCTGCCCGGGCAGAACCAGGGTGAGGGTGAGATATGGCTGCCCATCGACGCTAAATTCCCCCAGGAGGACTACCTGCGCCTGATCGAAGCCAGCGAACAGGGCCTGCCCGAAGAGGTGGAGGAGGCCGGGCGCCAACTGGAGAAGCGCATACGTTCCGAAGCCCGGATGGTACAGGATAAATATCTGGCTCCACCCCACACCACCGATTTCGGCATCATCTTCCTGCCCACCGAGAGCCTGTATGCCGAAGTGGTCCGCCGTCCGGGATTCCTGGCAACTTTGCAGAGCGAATTACGGGTCCTGGTGACTGGACCCAGCACCATGGTGGCCCTGCTCAACAGCCTTTCGGTGGGCTTCCGCACCCTGGCCATTGAACAGCGTACCAGCGAGGTCTGGGAGTTGCTGGGGGCAGTCAAGTCCGAGTTCGGCAACTTCGGTGATATACTGGACAAGACCAAAAAGAAACTCCAGGAGGCCAGCAATACCATCGACAGCGCTTCCCGGCGCTCCCGCAGCATCGAGAAAAAACTGCGGGCGGTACAAGAACTGCCGGCAGCAGCCAGCTCGGAGGTTAGGGGCGAGGGCGAAGACCATGGTTTATAATCAGGTGGTCCCGATCCTGTCGCGTCCTTCCTGCTTGGCCAGATAAAGGGCTTTATCGGCGGCCTCGATCAGGGTTTCCATCGTCTCCCCATGGTTGGGATACGCCGCCACCCCTAAGGAAAGACTGATGGAGTCGGGGCCATTCCCCTCCAAATCCTGACCGGTAATCTCCCGGCGTATGGCGTCAGCTCGGGAGCAAGCCGATTGCAGGGGCGCATCGGGCATGACCAAAATAAATTCATCCCCGCCGTAACGACAGGCTATGTCGTTGCGGCGGATACTTCTCGCAAACAACCGGCCTACCATTATCAGGATTTTGTCACCCTGCCGATGCCCGTACCGATCGTTGATCTGTTTGAAGTTATCCACATCGGCCATGATGATCGACAACGGCCGCCCGGTCCTTTGAGCATTGAATAAAGCCATCCGCAACGCTTCCTCCATATAGCGGCGGTTGAAAAGGTTGGTAAGCGGATCCCGTATGGCGTCCTGGCGCAGGTTATCCCGCAGTTTGAGATTGAGCAGGGCCAGGACCGCCGTGTCGACCACCGCCTGGGCCATTTGCACCTGGTTGGGGCTGAACTCGGCTGCCCGGAAATGGCAATAGAAAACCCCGAATGGCTTACCATCGATAACCAGGGGTCGGCAGACATGAACATCTCCCAAGCGCCCAGCTGCGTGGCGGCAGTTTTCTTCCTCCAACCCGGGGCCGGACCGGTGTATCTCCCCCTTCTCCAGGCTTAGGCAATCGCTGCTCTCAAAGCCAGCCACCGTGTAGATATCCTCTTGCCAGGCCAAGACCAGCTCCATGCGCTGGCAGGGTGGAGAACACAGGTACAGCCCACCGGACAGAGCCGGCAAAAGCATCTGCATAAAATCACTTATTACGGGGTAGGCGGCTTCCAACGTCGGGCAAGACTGCAAGCGGCTGCTCATCTGGTGCAGGTTGCTAATCTCCCAATTATAGCGGTCCAGTTCCCGGTTGCGGGCATTCAGTTCCAGGTTGGCCGCCTCCAGCTGGATCTGGGCCAGCTTTCGTTTGGTGATATCACGGAATATCACGATCTGGCCCCGGTGATTTCCCTTTTTATCGGAGAGCGGTGAGAAGCTCATATCCAGCCATTTTTCCCCCGACCGGGTCTTCTCCTGGAAATCCCAGCGCCCCGCCTGGGTCTTCATCAGTTGGATGGCCGTTTCGGAACTGGGCTGGAAAAGGCTCTCGAGGGGCAGGCCGGTGGAGAATGATTCCATCTCCAAAATGTGCAGGGCGGCAGCGTTGACATGCAGGATACGGTTGTCGACATCCAGAAGCACAACCCCGTCCCTTATCTTCTCGACTATCACCGGGCTGGCCAGGTGCAGGGAGAGCAGGCTGCTGGTCAGGGCGCGGCTGCCCAGGTAGCGGAAAGCCAGCCACCCGGCCAAAAAATATAGAAGCCCCGACAGCAAGAATGCAATTGTCCATGCTTCTATCCCCATAAATACCCCTAAATCTTAGATTTTCCAGGTTTAGACCTGTAGGTTCGGCCCAGCCGGTGGTCAGCTGTTTTACTGTTATTACCAATATATGCTATCTCCTTCTTTCAATCAAGCCCTGCTTGGGCTGGGCCCGCGCCAACTCGGGTCTTTATTACGGGGCCTTATGCTTCGTTCCCCGGAATATATGCCGGTTGGTTATCGAATCTGCCTCGCAGTGCCGGCATTTATCCCCAATCCATGCCCGCGGTTTGAGCACGGTATCAGAAGTTGATGTTGTCCGGATCCGGACCGATGCGCAGATCCCGATTTAACCCCTCGATCGCACCCATCTCCCGGCTGGACAACTCGAAATCGAAGATGTCGGCATTGCCTATTATCCGCTCCCGGTGCACCGACTTGGGTATGGCTATCACATCGTTCTGGAGATGCCAGCGCAGGATCACCCGGGCCGCATCCCGGCCATGACGGGCGCCGATCTCCCCCAGCAGCGGGTCGTCCAGAATCCTGCCCCGAGCCAGGGGGGCCCAGGCTTCCATAGCGATGCCGTGGCCCTGGCAGTAGGCGCGCAGAGGAGTTTGACTCAGCCGGGGATGCAGTTCCACCTGGTTAACCATCGGGATCACCTCCGCCGCCTGGATGAGTTCCTCCAGGTGGTGGATTTGAAAATTGCTGACCCCGATAGCCCGCACCCGTTGCTCCCGGTAGAGTGTCTCCAGGGCTCGCCAGGTCTCCTTAAACCTGCCCGGCACCGGCCAATGAATCAAGTAAAGGTCCAGATAATCAAAACCCAACCGGAGCAGGCTGCGGTCGAAAGCAGCCAATGTCTCGCGGTAGCCCTGTTCTGTATTCCACACCTTGGAGGTTATAAACACCTGACTGCGGTCCAGCCCCGATTCTTTCAGGGCCCTTCCTACCCCGGCTTCATTCCCATAAAAGGAGGCAGTATCGACGGAGCGATAGCCCGCTTCCAAGGCCCACCTGACCGGCTGTACCACTTCCTGGTCGCCTACTTTGTATACCCCCAGGCCCAGGCGGGGCATCTCCACCCCGTTGGCCAAAATCTTGACCGAGTCTATTTGCATATAATCACCCCTTGGTTTTTTCGCAGTCCCGCCCGGCCGGCGTCTATATTTAACAACCATCCTCCCGGCAAAGTTCCTGCCAATCCCCGCCTTGACCATTGCTGGCCTGCACTGCGATTTGCTTCTATAATGGTATTATAGCCGGCGAATCCGATTAAGTTAAGCCGGGGGCCAGTTGCCCTGGTCGAGCCGGCTGCCGGCTGACCATCGTTCGATAGTATGAGGAAGGGGAGAATTGCCGTGGCAATGATCAAATCAACCCGGTTGGGAACCATCTGTATCGAAGAGCAAGACGGCCTTATAACCAATCTGTGGCTGGCCGGCGATAAGCTCCCCCCCTACCTGGAAGCAACCGATACACCCCTGCTCAGGGAAGCGTTTCGCCAACTGGAGCAATATCTGCAGGGCCAGCTGCAGGAATTTGACTTGCCCCTGAATCCGGCCGGGACTCCGTTTATGCTGGCGGTTTGGCAACAGTTGCGGCAGGTCCCTTATGGTAAAACCGCCAGTTATAAGGATATAGCTGCTGCTATCGGCAACCCCCGGGCGGCGCGGGCAGTCGGCCAAGCCAATCGGCGCAATCCTATCGCCATCTTCATTCCCTGCCACCGCATAATCGGCGCCCAGGGAAATCTGGGCGGATTCAGCTGTGGCCTGGATTACAAAAAGAAACTACTGGCCATCGAGAGCGGGGGGAAAGCTATCTGGCCAGAGTAAAAGCAGGCGGAGCCAGCCCTGCGGCTGGGCTGCAGCGGGGCAATAACCAGCGTTTAATAGGTGAGCAGGGCGCAGTCCGATAGACTTACAAAACGGTAGCCGTTTGCCAATAGCAAAGGCACCGCTGCCATCACACCCTCGGCGGTCCCGCTTTCCGGGTGGTTGGCGTGCATAATGGCCACCGAACCTGGCTTGGCCTGGAGCAGGACTCGTTTGACTTGTCCCCGATCGTAGGTAGCCCCGGCGTCCCCCAAAAGACTGTATCCCACCACCGTATAGCCCAGCTCCCGGACAGCCGCCACCGCCACCTCATCGTAATAATTGGTACCGGAACGATAGAATTGCGGCCTCCTGCCGGTCAAGCGTTCTATCTTCGCTGCATTGCCTTCTACCTCATTGATGGCTGCCTTCAGGCTGCCGGTCCCGGTTATCCCGTAAACCTGGCGGCCGTTGGTTGACAGCGGTCGGTGTTCCGAGCCGTGGTTGCCTATCTCGAAACGGCTGTTGGCGGCCAGGTGACGGAACAGGCCGGGATTGGCGTCGATCCAGGCCCCGGATACGAAAAATGTGGCCGGGATCCGGGCATCTTCCAGGTAACCGACCATTTCGGCATCATATCCGTTGGCCCGGGTGGAACCGCCGCAGAGATCAAAGGTCAAAGCCAGAATTTTATCATTGGTATCCAGAGCATAAGCCACCCCGGTTACCGCCTCGCCCCACTGCCGCGGCTGTACACCATTATAGTGGGCCAGCACCATATCGATCCGGCTCGGAGCAGGCTCTTCAGGAACCATCACGAGCGGGGCGGAGCCGAAAACCTGAATGGCGGGGTTGGAGCCCAACCGCAGGTTTTCACTGCCGGCCGGGCCGTCCGCGGGTATCCCGGCCGCCCAAATCAAACCGATCAAGGCGGTCATCATCAGCAACATGAATCTCGCCGTCATAACCTATACCACCACACTTATGGTGCTGCCGGTAATACCCTTTTGCACCACCAGTTTTTTGTCTATCCGTTCCCTCAGTTCGCCAACGTGGGAAATGATGCCCACCAGGCGATTGCCGCCGGTAAGGGCCAGCAGCACCTCGATGGCCTGCTCCAGGGATTCCGGGTCGAGGGCCCCAAAGCCCTCATCCACGAACATGGTGTCGAGCTGAATGCCGCCGGCGAAGCGCTGGATCATATCCGATAATCCCAGGGCCAGGGCCAGGGAGGCCTTGAACGATTCCCCCCCGGACAGGGTCTTTACGCTGCGGCTCTTGCCGGTATAATAGTCGATGACATCCAGCTCCAATCCCGTCTGGCTCCTTATGTTGCCGGGCTCCCCCTTGCGTACCAATACAAACCGACCCCCAGTCAGGTAGGAGAACCGCTTGTTGGCCTCAGCGATGACCTGGTTGAAATAGGTGGCTTGAACATACTGTTCGAAGGCCAGCTTGGGGCGGCCTTTCAGGTCGCCGCTGGCAGTGTCGGCCAATAGGCGCATGCGCTGGTAGGCCTGTTCGGTGGCAGCTAAATCCTTTTTCTGGGCGGTTATCCGCTCCAGCGCCTGCGAATTGGCTGCTAAACGGATAGAGATCTTACCCCGGTCATCTTCAACGGCCTGCCGGGCCTTTTCCTGGGTATTCTTTTGCTCCTCCAGGGCAGTAATGTCTGTAAAAACCACCTCCCGGGACTCCTTTTCCAGGGCACCCAACTCGGCCCGGGCTGCCTTCAGCTGATCGCTGAAGGTATCGACCTCGGTTTTCAATAATTTTATGTCTTTTTCAGCCAGCAGACTCTGCTGGTAGTGTTCCCTGCTAGTGAAACCCTGCTCTTGCAATACCCGGGCCAGGTCCGCCTCCTCCCTGGCCACCTCGGCCTGGGCCAGGGTTAACCCGGCCGCCAGTTCGGCCAGGACTACCTGCCCTTTTTCTATTTCGACCTGGCACCGCCGTACCGCTTCCTCAGCGGCCTGCAGAGCGGACCTGCTGCGGTGAAGCTGGTCGCTGAGGAGTTTTATTTCCCGCTCGGCCTCGGCCCTGCTCCCATACTTGAGCCGGGCCCGGGTAGCTGCACAGAGTTCCTGGCGGATGCTGCGCCGCCTCAATGCCTCCCCGTTTTCTTGTTCCAATCGGGCTATTTCAGCATTCAGACCGCTCAGGGTCTCGGCGATTTCAGCCAGTCTGTTTTGCCACATCTGCTTGTTATCTATCTGCTGGTTCAGGCTTTCTGCCTGGTTGGAGGTATTCTGCCACCCCTGACGGACCAGGCGGATTTCATGTTGCAACCGCTTGGGGATGTCATCCCAGGTCACCTCCCCCAATGTCTCAACCGCCCTCTTGAGCAGGGATTCCTGTTGGGTCTGCACCCGGCCATTCCAATCGCTGGCCGCCTGACTCGCCTTATGGGTATGCTCCCGGGCCGCGCTGGCCTGCTGTCTGGCCAGCTCGAGCTCGCTTTCACTGGGGGCTTCGGGGGCCGGGACGGCCGGCTGGGGGTGGTAAAGGGAACCGCACACCGGGCAGGGCTGCCCCTCTTGCAGGGAGCCGGCCAGGATGCCGGCCTGCTCGTTGAGGAAAGCCTTTTCCTTCTGTTCAAAATCGGCAGCCCGGGCGGAACTCTCTCGCCAGGCCGCCTCGAATTGGGCCCGGGCCAATATCAGTTGGGCCTGTCTTCGGCCGAGTTCCTCCAGGTCCTGGCTCAGACTCTCCAGTTGGGCGCCGCGACGCTGCCATGCATCCAGTTCCTGCCGGGCTTTTTCGGCCTGGACCTCTACCTCCTGGCACCCTTCCAGGCAGGCCCGCAACTGTTTTTCAGCGGCGGCCAATTCCGCTTGCCGGACCTTGCCGCTGGTCAGCGCTTTTCGTTTGGTCTCCAGTCCCTGGTCCAGCTCCTTGATCTCCTGCGAGTAGCGGTCCAATTGCTCATATTCGGGCAGGTTATTCCGTAAGGTCACTATCGCCCCCGCCAGGGATTCCCGCTCCGGCTCCCGCTGTTTCTCAGCCTCCAGCGCTGCTTCCAGACCGGTTCGCTGGCGGATGCACTCCTCTGCCTGGGACCGGCAGGTCTTGATGCGCCGGGCATGGTCATCCGTTGTGGACATGGCCCGCTCCATCGCATCGGCGACCGGTTTTACCTGATATAGGGCGGTCTCGGCTTCTTTCAGGCGCATCCCCTTGGACTCATATTCATTTTGCCGGGCCTCCAGCCGCTCCATATTTGTGCGGCTCTGCTCCAATCTCTCCAGCCGCGAATTGTTGGCCGCCGCGATGGCGATAGCCTGGTTAAGGCCGTCTATCTCCTTCTGCAGGGTACGGCGCTGCCGTTCGGCCGCCTTTTCCGCCTGACGGTCGTCCTCAAGCAGGGTCTCCAGGCAGAGCAGACCCTTATCCAGGGCATAGACGTTGCTCTCCTCCTGCCATTTCTCTAGTTCAGGCCTGGCCGGATGGCCGACCGGGCAGTCTATGCCATTGACGAACTGAAGGATACTCTTGCGCAGGTCTTCGTATTGATTCTTCAATATGCCGGCCTGGTTTTTCAACTGGTTCTGAAACTCTTGAAATATCCCGGTATTAAATACCTTGCGTAAGATCTTCCCCCGGTCCTCGGTATTGGCCAACAGCAATCTGAGGAAATCCCCCTGAGCGATCATGGCAATCTGGGCAAACTGGTGGCGGTCCAGGCCGATTATCCCTTTTATCGCCTCGGTCACGTTGGTATAACCGCTCACCACTTTGCCGTCCGGCATGGTCAGGGCAGCGCTGGCCGCTACCGAAGTGGTTCCCTTGCCGCTCTTCTTGGCCCTCTCATAACGGGGACTGCGTTCTACCCGGTACTCCTGGCCCCGGTATTGAAACTCCAGTTCCACTGAAGTGGATGCCCCGGGAAGCGCAAAATCGCTGCGCAGCATGGAACTGTCCCGGTGGTTGCCGCTGGCCTCACCATAGAGAGCGAAAGTGATGGCATCAAAGACGGTGGTCTTACCCGCCCCGGTATCACCGGTTATCAGGAATAGGCCACTGGGACCGAAATCAGCCAGAGGCACCTCCACCCGGCCAGGGTAGGGCCCGAATGCACACATAATCAGCCTGAGCGGCCTCATTGCCCCCCACCCCCCACTTGGTCCAGCATCCGGCTGACGATCCCGCTCTGTTCCGGCTCCAGTCCGGTACCGGTCTGCATTTGGTAAAACTCCTCGAACAGCTGGAAAGGGCTCTTGTCGCCTATATCGGTGGCCGCCCCAATCTCCTGGCGCGCCCGCGAGCGCGAGTTGTCATAACCGAGTTGCATGACATTGGGGTATACCGACCGCAATTTGCCCATTGCGTCCACTATCTCCTCTTCATCGGTCAACGTCACTTGCAGGTAGTCACCGGTGTTGGTACCTGAATATGTTGCCGGGGACAGCAGCCGCTCGATCGGACCTGTTATCCGCCGCATATCCCGCCGAGGGTTCAGCGCAATCGTATCTATGCGGATATCGCCTTTTTCCCCCAGCTCCACCACCGTCACCGATTTGGTCTGCCGAACCTCGGAGAATGAATATTTAAGGGGGGACCCGGCGTAGCGGACCACTTCCCGGCCGATCGCCTGGGGGCAGTGAAGATGGCCCAGGGCCACGTAATCGAAGCCGGCGAAAACACTGGCATCGACGTTATCCACCCCCCCTACCGATATACTTTCCGAATCCGACCTCTCCGGTTCCATACCCCCGGCGGTGACGAACTGGTGGGCTACCAGGATGTTGCGCTTCTTCGCTGCCAGGGGATGGTTGGCCAGAACCGTCCTCACCGCAGCTGCCAAGCTGTCTATTTCAGCCTCCGGGTAGAAGCGTCGTACCAGGGCAGGTTTTATAAAGGGCAGCAGATAAATGTCCACCTTCCCGTACTCATCGGATATGGTAGTTGAACGCATGGTCCCATCGAAAACCGGCGCCAGGTGGACACCTTGCCCGGCCATAATCCGGGAACCAAAGGCGATCCGCTCGGCCGAATCATGGTTACCGCTGACCACCCAGCAGGGTATGTGCCGCCCGGCCAGCTCGGTCAGGAACTCATCGAGGAGTTCCACCGCCTCCGCCGCCGGTATGGTTTTGTCGTAGACATCTCCGGCAATGACCATCCCATCAGGATTGATTTCGGCGCAGATATTAAGGATCTGTCCCAGTATATGCTTCTGGTCCTCCAGCAGGCTGAACTCGTTGACTCGCCTGCCGATATGAAGATCAGCCAGGTGGATTAATTTCATGGACCTCCTCCTCTCCCCCTCGGCAATTCCCATTATATAACAATGTCGATATATGCCGTCATCTAATTTTGATTGGATAGGGATAATCAGGATATAATGTAGAAAATATTACCGGAAAGGATGATCTGGATGGATAGGTTTGATCTCAATGAAGACGACTATTATGCGGTCATCGTCGCTAAGAATGTGGCCCGGCGGCTGCTCCAGCATCCTGATATACAACCTCGCCAGGTGATCGGCCTGGGCAACGCCCTTTACGCACTGGACCGTCTTCCGCAGCCCACTCCCGGGGCCCATTGCGATTATAGCATTGTTTTCAGCCAATTTAGCGACGGATTCGAGATGACCCGTTACATCTCCTTCCACATCTCCGCCAACGACTTCCGTCTATGCCGGGGTGGTAATAATTTCGACCGCACTGTAGGGGAGGACCAATTCAACGAACCTCTATGGGAGGTAAGGAAAGACGGGTATCGAAATACCGGCGGCATCCTGGACACGGTGGAAGATTCCTGCGAAGCCCTTTTGACAAGGGGGGCGGTCATCAGAGTCGCTGACCGCTCCACCATCACCTTCAAAGCAGAGTAGGGGTGAATGACAAAGCTCCCCATAACAAAAGGCCCCTCCTGAGAAGGGCCTTTGTTCCAATACCGCGTTATCGTCCAAACGGATCATGAATACACCTAATTTTAATTAATTTATGTCTTCTTTTTTGGCGGCCGTTTCCTTCTTGGAGCCTGCTGCCGGGGGCACTTCCGCTTTTTTAGCCAAGTTTTGATATTGCTTGGTCAGGTCCATGAGTTTCTGGGACAGGTCCCCTACCTGCGCGGTCAGGCTGGACACCATATTTTGGTTGGCCTTGTTGGCTTCGCCAAAGGTGTTCATGACCGCGTCCTGGACCATCTGCTGGACCTGGGCCTGGTTGCTCTTGATCTGCTTGTTCAGATCAGCAACCTGGCCCGACAGACCGGCAAGCAAGGCCTTATTCGCCTTCTCCCCCTGTTCAAACGTATTCATTACTATATCTTTGACCATCTTCTGCAGCGTGGACTGGCTGCCCTGAAACTGCTTGGTCATCTCTGCCACCTTGGTGCTCAAACCGGCGACCATATCTTGACGGGATTTCTCCGTCTGCGCATAGGTCCTGGCCACGCTTTCTTCGACCATCTTGCGAACCTGGTCCTGGTTTTTACGTACCTGGCTGTTCAAGTCCTGAACCTGACCAGTCAGATCAGAAATCAACTGCTGATTGGCCTTGTTGACCTGCTCATAGGTATTTGCAAAAGCAGCCTCAGTCATCTTCTGGAACTGCTCCTTGTTTTTGCGCATCTGTTTTTTAAGCTCTTCCTCGAACTTGGTCATCTCTTCGAAAGCGGCCTTGCTCTTCTCCATTTGCTGGCGGGCCGCTTCTTCTATCTGTTCCTGGGTTGCGGTCAGGCTTTTCATGTTCATCGACCAGAAATCCCACATCTTTTCCATAGAGTCTTCAATGAGCTTGAAGCTCTTGGCTAAATTGTCCTTGGCATCAAACATTCCAATTATCCTCCTTAAATTCGCGTTCTAAACAGAATTTGACATCCATTTGGGATAACGCAAATTACATAATATCACGTTGTTCTATCGCATGTAAACTAGAAGTTTGATGGATGCGGGGGGCCAGGAAACCTATTTATCCCGCTTGCGGACCGGCATCATGATGGCTTCACCGTCGACCACCATCTCATGCCTTTGATTGGTACAATAAGTATGCAGCCAGACCCGATTTTTCTCCTCGTCCTTTTTGGTGACCTCCACAGTCGAGGTTATGGTGTCCTCGATAAATATGGGACGCCGGAAATTGCAGGATTGGTAGATATAGATGGAGCCGGGACCAGGCAGTTGGGTCCCCAATACCGTTGAGATAAAGCCGATCGACAATATACCATGGGCTATCCTCTTGCCGAAACTGGTCTCACTGGCAAACTCCGCATCAATATGGGCCGGGTTGAAATCCCCGGTCACCCCTGCGATCGAGTAGACGTCGTATTCGGTGACCGTCTTGGTGAACGATGCCGTGTCACCTATATTAATTTCCTGAACTGTTTTGCCGAGCATATGCCTTCTCCTTTCAACTTTCCGTTCTATCTATGATTTCCTGTCATATTATATCTGATAACCTTCCTTTTGGCATGCAATTTCTGGCATAGCAACCAGTCATAACCCAAGGAGGGGGACCATCTCTTCCCAAGCATAGCAGCTGGGATTGGGGTTAAACTACATTATCCCCATAAGATCAGCCAGCCCGCGCACCAGACTTATAGCGATTAAGACCCCGTCCCTATTTGGCTGCAGCACAAGGTTTCAAATGGCCGCACACTAAATAGATTACTATCCGCGGGTTATGATTATGCCCGATACCGGACCAAACCTCTCGCCCTTAACCCGGTACGGAATTCCGGCCCCCACATGCCTGACAGCATTGGAGTCAAGGTTATTAATCCCGGAGAGAGAAAGGTTTTTGTAGTATATGCCAGGATTCCAGGTTTGAAAACCGAGAGCAGGATTATCCGTCATAAATCGACACGGACCGAATATACCTATATTAGACCCGCTCTTCTGCAGGCGAAATATCAGGAAAGGAGGTTTGGGGCGATGAATCTATGGGTGGCTGTATTGGCTGTCATTTCTGGTGTGTTGGGATTCTTCTGGCAGCCGTTGTTCTTGGGGATAGCTGCTATAGTATTGGGCGGCCTGGGAGAATTTATAGCTAAATCAGCCCGATCCACGGCTACACCGACAACCAAGAAATTGGATTGGGTGGCCATCGCCGCCGGTCTCGCCGGCTTGATCCTTTATTTCGCGAGGTAACGGTTTCGGACCGTCAGAATGAATATTAAAGCGGGTCCCCCTGACAAAGGACCCGCATTTCTGTATTCCATGGTATAGAAACTTACCCATCGATGGGCTCTTTATTTATGCCTTCATCTTTCTCTATGGCCAGGACCTCTTTCTTTAAGGTAACTCCTGTCGGCTGGAGTTCTTGTACCATCTGCTTGTATATGCGAACATCCTGGATATCAAAGGGCTTCACCTGGTAATCCAGGCGCTCTTCCCGCAGGGGGAACCGGATCGTTTCCACTTTGGACTCTGTCCCGGCCGTATCGCGGTCGAGGTACTTCCACTTTACTACCAGTTCTTCACGGCGGACCGGGACGGTTATTGTCCTTTCCTCGGTGATGGTTTCCTTGTGCCAGTCGACTACCCCGATGGGCACCCGATGCGTCTGTGAAGAAGGGACCTCTTCCTTTAATATCAACTTCTGTCCGCCAGGGTTATCGTCCATGCTGCTTCCTCTTACGTTCCAAAACACCTACCGGCAAGTGAAATATTAAAGAATAATCGGATCAATTAAACTTATCCAGACCAGGCTGGCTCCTGATCCTCATCAGGTTAGGATAGATGATCATGATCATCGACAATCCGGGCCTCGCCATCTTTATTTATGCGGGCCTCCTCATGCCGGATCGTCTCAGTGACCTCGCGGTCCTCTTCCATTTCCCGTTTACGCGCCGATACCTCGCCGGTTACCATGGTATGCTTACCTACCTCGACTCTCTCTTCACCAACCGACATGCTGAAATGTTCATCATCATCTTCGCCGATGGGCCGATCACTGGGTTCGTTTACGGCTTTTCTTTCGATGACCACCTCGTCACGAGAGACTGGGACATGGACGGTCTGCCGTTCCTCGATTATTTCCTTGCCTACCTCTACCTTGCCGATATCAACCCGATTCTTGGAGATATCCAGTTCCTCTTTACGCAGTTTGACCGATTTTTCGTCGACGTCCCGGTTTTTTTCGTGTTCAAAGGCGTCATCCTGGCCCTCGTCATTACTTTTTCCGGTGCCGAAAATCTGTGAAAACCAATTCATATTATGCCTCCTCATAAAATTAATCCACTAATATTTTTTCCCTGCCGCCAAGCTATTATTATGGTTAATTAAGCCTATAAATTGGCCTCAGTCTAATAGTTTTTGGGGTTTTCGGTGTAATATTTTGCCTGAATATTGCCGGTCAAGGTACAATTACACTAGTGAAAATTTTAATAAAGCAAAAATGGGGGTTAAAAAAACAAAACCGATACCGCATATCCAAGCGCGGCGTTACCAAATGATAGGATGGAAAGGAGCATGGGTGATCATGACGGAAGAAAAACTTGTTATAACTGAGAAGGATAAGGGCATCGGCTGGATTACCATGAACCGGCCGGCGGCCCTGAATGCCCTGACCCTGGATATGTTGGACGGGGTCCGGGCAGCAGTGTTGGCGGCCGACGATGATCCCGACATCGGGGTGATTGTGATCACTGGTACCGGCCGGGCCTGGTGCACCGGTCTCGATTTGAAAGCCCTGGGAGAGATAAAATTTAAAGGCGGAGCGGTGGGACCGGTAATCGACAACTGTGGACGGGCTCTGATCGAGGCCATCGAGTCCGCTGCCAAGGTCGTTATCGCCGCGGTCAATGGCTGGGTTTTCACCGGGGGGCTGGAACTGCTGTTGTGCACTGATATCATCATTGCTTCTGAGGACGCCCAGTTCGGGGACACCCACTGCAAATTCGGCATCCGACCCAGCTGGGGTATGAGCCAGCGCCTGCCCCGCATAATCGGAATCAACCGGGCCCGCTACCACACCTTCACCGCCCAGAACATCACCGCCCGGCAAGCCAAGGAATATGGACTGGCCAGCCTGGTA
The DNA here is from genome assembly GCA_040217755.1 of Syntrophomonadaceae bacterium. Lineage (GTDB taxonomy): Bacteria > Bacillota > Syntrophomonadia > Syntrophomonadales > Syntrophomonadaceae > PHAA01. Next base: position 70,438 of record JBEHWJ010000003.1, read on the forward strand.
GTACCGGCAGCCCAACTGCGGGAAGAGGTTGAAAGGGTGGCCACCATGATAATGCAGAACAGCCGGGAGGCCATCGCCGCCAACAAAGCCCTCTACAACCGGGGCTGGCAGACCACTTTGCGGGAAGGCCTGGAGAACGTGGAATACCGGCAGAGCTTCGAGATCAACGATACCAACCAGCGATTGGCTAAGTTTCTGAAATAGGCAGGTATCAGTTAATTGAATTTAATTAATTTAGCATTTATGGCTTGTTATACCCGCTTTGACTGCCAATACCGGGGACTTTAGCACATATAAATACTAAGTTCACCCCAAACTAGATGTGAGGAGGTGTCGAAGTGGAAAAAGAAGAAATCAACGCCCTGCGCTATGCCGGAGCCGAATCACCGGGGTTCAAACTCAACCAAGGTCAGGAAATGGATTATCTGCTCGCCATCACGATCGCCAAGGCCGCCAGATCCAGGATTTAGCTCCACTTGCCGATGGGTACAGTGCAACTGTTGGGTTGGATGGTTGCATGGATTTGATTTCCCCCATCCCAGATCATTTACCGATGTTTTATTCTACAAAGCACCCGATTTTCTGCCCATACCGGACATCATAGCCTCAACCTAGACTCTATTCCATTAATTTCCCCCAATTCTGTGCATTTCGTCGATAAAATACCCTCTTGTTTTTTGTTGTAAAAAACTGGGATTGTTGTTACAATGTACAAGCATTCCATTGAAAATAGTACAGTCTGTATCTGGGCGAGGCTGCCGGTAGCCAAACGGCAAAGCCGGTAATGGGGGTCCAAATCAGTGGACATCTATCCCAAGGGGCGTAATACGAAGGAGGGTGTAAAGTTGGTAGACAGTAAACAGAACCTGGCCAAGAGTATCGATATGGCCAACAATGCCGCGGACAAGATGTGGGATCTTTGGTTGGCAGGATTGAAGACTTATGACTGGAGTCATGAAAAATTGGACAATATGGCCCGGGTACAATTGGACCTGAATAAGGCCGCCCGTGAAGACGCTATCCGAATGCTGCAGGAGACAGCTGCCCGAGTGCGCAGAAACCAAAACCAGTTCCAGAGGATGTTTGAGGAAGCCGTATTGAATACCTATGAACCGTTGAACGTGTTCCAGGCTTTTGCCAGCCGCGGTATCGAAACTTCCCTCAAATAAATCCGGTTAGATCGGCTCAAATACAGGCCTGGATTGCACTCGGACCACCCATCAATTGAATAGAATCCGAAGGAGGGGGTCCGGTCGGGCGCTCTCCTTTTCACTATGCCGGGGGTGGGAATATGACCGTGACCCTGGTTCCGGCTGGACCGGTCTCTATCTTGATCCTGGCATCATGTCGTTCGGCTATGCTATAACAAACCGCCAGACCCAATCCGCTGCCCGTTTCTTTGGTCGTTACGAAGGGACTGCCCAGTCTGCCCAATATTGCTTCCGGAATCCCCTGGCCATGGTCTTCCACCTGCAGGTTAATCCCTCCCTGGTCGGCGAAAGTGCGGATGGTTAGGGTTTCCCCTTCTGTCATGGCTTCTATCCCGTTGCGGGCCAAATTCAAAAGCATCTGTCGAAATTCTCCATCGTCAAGCAGCACCGGGGGCACCTTGCGTAATTTGGTCTTGACGGCGATATCCTTCCCTGAGGCTTCGGCAATGATCACTGGTATCAGGGTTGTTACCCGGTTGTTTAGGCTCTGGGCTTTCAGTTCGATGAGGTTCATCTGGGAGAGGGATAGAAACGAAGAGACTATCTCATTGACCCGATCTATCTCTGCAACCATCAGCCGCATATCTTCGTGGTCTTCCCGGTAATTCTCATCATTCTGAAATAATTGCAGGAATCCCTTGATAGTTGTCATGGGATTCCTCACCTCGTGGGCGATGCTGGCGGCCATCTGGCCGATGACGTGCAGGTTTTCCATCCTTACCATTTCCGTCTGGTATCGTCTCAACTGAGTTATATCGATACCGATGGAAAGGACGCACTCCTCCCCCTCCCAGTTTATGATCACCCCGGAAACCAATACCGAACCATCTTCCCCGGAGGGGCTGCGGTAGTTGCATTCAAAGCTTTTCACCAGGCCCTGCTCCGCCACCATCTCATAAAAACGATAGATGGCCGGCGGCATTTTCTTGCCCTTTCCCTGTAACGCGGCTATATCTTTCCTGGTCATATTACTGAAAGCCAGGAAAGCGTCGTTGACCTCGACTATCCTTTTATCCTTACTGGAGACGATGATGGTGGGCAGGGGCAGATTGTCGAACAACTGGTAGAACAGTTTTTTCGATCGGTTTAGCTCCGACTTGGCTTGCTGACGCCAGGTGATATCCTGGAGTGAACCCAACCTATATTTTTCTCCTTCTGCATTGGCGGGGAAAATAGCCTGGCGGCGACTGGTGATATCGACCAGGGAATTAAGCAGGCAGGTTTCTCCATCCACCTCCAGAATGCTGCTTGAAAGCAAAACATATTTGGTGTTGTTATATTTATCCCGGCATTTTATCTCCAAGTTTCTTATGTATCCATCCTGACATATTCTTTTTACCAGCTCCTGCCGGGCTTCAGGGTCCACATAGAAGGCCATCTCGCATACGTTCCGGCCGATCAGTTCTTCTCTGGTATAACCGGACAATACCCGGCAGACATGGTTCACGTCCAGAATAATCCCGTCTTCATAATGGGTCAGAACCATCAAGACCTGGTTTTCATAAAAGAGTTTAGAGAATATGTCGTTAGAGGAAACCCGCAGGTTTTTGAATCGATGTGCTGTATTCACCCCAATTACCCATTCTTTCTCCAATTTTAAATATATCTATAAAAACGTTTACATTATATAGATATTTTCCTGATTTGTTTAGGGTAATTTGTCGAATGCCCAACATTATTTTGCAGGCCAGATATTAGGCTTGGTCCCTGGGTTGGTCGTACCTAAAGATACCCCGGCCAGCGGAGATGACCGGTGTTTATCACAAGTTACCGCAATTTGTCCAGACTTATCTCAAACATGGAGTAAGCCCTGTAATAAAGGATCAGGAGTATACACGTCGGCGGTATTCAAATCTGCCAGAGCAATTTTTCCCAAGGCATGAGCGGCGATAATAATCTCTTCGCGGAAAGCCGTCAACAAGTTGCCAATGTTCAGGGCCGCTCGCTCGACATCCAGTTTGTTGGCCCGCTTTGACCCTTCCTGCAACAGGCTCTCGATTGGAAACCAGGGAATGGCTTTAGTAATTTGATCGGCCAGCATGCCATATATAAGGACTGAATCCAAGATGACCGCACTGGCCCCCAATGCCAATGCTTTGACGCAATCTGCCGGTTCCCAAAAACGGCCATGGGCGATGACTCCTATTGGTTCGCCCTGCCGCTGCAGGTAGGCTCTGGCTCGGGCCAGGCTCAGGGGGAGAGATAATCCAAAATCTCGCCCTACCACATTGGGGAGCAGCATACCGGTGTGTTCGGCCCCTTCGAGGACCACCGCGTCCGCCCCGGCCCTGATAGCTTTTTCCAAATTGATCTCCAGGCTGTCACTGGTCCGTATCCTCACCAGAATCGGCACTCCCGCCCGGTTCTTGATGTCACCAATGGTCTGGTGCAGGTCGGATTCTTTAACAAGGCTATGCTGCCATACCTGAATCCGGGGGCGGCCATCGGTACGTCTCTGCTGACTGACCGCCATATTTCCCGGAGCCGGCTCGGGCATGGTCAACTCCACTGCCGCCAGCCCTGCTTGCGCCAAGGGGAGCTCCGCCAACGTTTCACCCGCTGCCAGTTGCCATATCATTCCCCGCGCCGGTCCTGGCCTGGCATTATGGAACCAATCTCGGTTGACGAACAAGGCGTGATCGCCGATGCCTGCGGCTTGTAGGAATGCTTCCTTTACCATAGGGCTGTAGTGCTCTTTACCGAGTGGTGAAGCCAACAGCAATGGCATATCCAGGTATAATGGACGCCTGGCTCCGGCACCGATGGTGACGGCGGTGTTGACCCGGGGTTCTTCGCGGCTCATCTGCCCGACGGTTTTTACCGGGTTGAAATGCAGCGTGTCAAATTCATTGGGCAACCGCATATTCTCGACCGGTTTCAATAAGGCTTTGCCGCGGGTGGCCCGCCGTAGGATATCGGCCAGAAGAGTCAACGGGATGTTTTCGAATTGGTTGAGGTAAGCCACGAATGAATCCTGGGTCGCGGCTCCGTGGATGATCTTCTTGGCGGTCTTGTCAACCGCCAGTTTTATCACCAGCGGGGTTAAGAGCGCAGTAATAGTGGAACCGAGCAATGCTCCCACAAACGACCAAATGTAATGTTGACCCGAGAGCAAACCATCAACCTCCCAACCACCAAGGTAAATTTATCAGGAACCAGCCCCATCGGGATGGAGCCACCATCCTGCCTTTGGCTTTAGCTTGAACCTTCCACCCGGGAATTATGCCCTGGTCCAAGGCCCTTCAAAACCAGAATAGGGCTTTCGCCTGGCGGCGAAAGCCCTGGTGATTTTCTGATTTAGTTTTTCTGTATGGTTGGTTCCCAAATCGGTTGGTTCTTTTCGATGGCTCTTTCGGTTTCGGGTAGCTGGATTACCGGGATTGATTGGCTTTAAATGATCAGGATTTGCCTTTTACGATGTTGTCAAAGAATCCCCTAACTGCACCGTACTGGGCATTCCAACCCTTGCGCAGATCCTGCAGCTTGTTCTGAAGTTCGGCCTGTTGGGCCAGCAGTTCCTGAAGTTCATCCCCCAACCGGGCGATCTCGTCTGAAGCATGGTGGTGGAACTTATCGACGGCACCCCAAGTGCTGTTCCAGACTTCGTTCCAGACTGCTCCCCAAACGTCACGTCCCGACATCTTGGTCACATCGATCTCGCTGCGCAGCGCTTCCTTGCGAGCTTTAAACAACTCCAGCAGTTCCGTCTGGTTGCGTTGGGCGCTGGTTTTGGCTTCCCCGACCATCTCACTCACGGATTTGATGATCATGTTCCACACGTAATCCCAGGCGGCCTCGCCTGACATGGCTGGATCATTAAGTTTGGGGTCGATGACTGCCTGTTTTACGTTGAGGGTCTTCTCCATTTCGCCATAGCCTGCCTCGAGCTCTTCTGACAGCTGATCCAGCCGGGCTATGCGGGTCTTTATCTCCTTGCTGACCCCGCTCAGTTCGGTTCTTAGTTTTTTTTCTATGCGCGCCTTGCCCTCCATCTCTATCCCTCCTTCTTTGTAGTTATTGGGGGCCCGGGGTTTATTGGGGTCCATGCCGGCATCCGCTCGGATGGACGGGGATGGGTTGACGTTTTACGGGACCAGGTGGTCCGCGTAATTCCCGCCAGTTGGGTTGGCTGGTTGTTAAAAAGGGTGGGGTCTGCAGCCACGGCCGAGGGCCGGGCAGAGACCGAGGTATGCCTGCCGGCAATACGGGAGGAGCCAATATCAAAAGAAAGCCAGTAGGGGCCGAATGGAAAATCCCCCCCACCGGGCCGGCTATCCGCGACATGGGGAACCATTTCCCGGCCGGGATGGATCTCATGCCAATCCTTTTGGCAGTCACAGTCACCCTTCCTTCCGTAAGTAAAATGATGATGCGACATTACCCGGGTACTAAATGATTTGACCTGCTGCCTATATATGTAATACTAATATACAATCTTTTGTCCAATTCTACTACCATTTTGTGCAGTTTGTATCAAACGGAACGTAAATGTTATCACCGGAACTGATCAAGGTTAGTAAAAGAAGGCGTATTGAGATCAGTCCAAAGCAGGTATAATTAAGATAGGAGACCCCGCTGACCTGGATGAAGTGTAACGCGGCATTTACGGAAAGGAGGGCTCAGCATGGAAAACAAGATCGATGGTTACTGTACAGCCTGCGGCGAGGATACATGGTTCATCTATGACGAAGGGGATTGGATCTGCCGCAACTGCGGGGAGTTGAACACCCTGGGGGACCGCAATGAGGATGAAGCGCCTATCCTGGAGGACGACGAATTATAACTGCTCCGCAAGGACTTGCTTCATAAAATCGATTTTTATGGTTATCCCAAATAAAATAGGTTTGAATGCCGGGGTCGTAGAGGCCCCGGTTCTATGCAATGGCTTCACCCGCGTAATCATGCCGCTGCCGCCAACGGTTAGACTCAGGTGGTCGTCAAAATTCACACTGTCTGCATTTACGCCCAATCAACCGGCCCGATGTATTCACGCTGTCCCTGCTGGTATCTGCGCTTATCACCTCGACCTACCGCTGCCCGGGGTGGTAATTAATACCGCGCATAATCCCCCTTGGGGCCCGTTCCCCCGATCCCCCCACCGATTTCCTTAAATACCTGCACCGTAAAACCCATATCACCATATATTGCCTTATATATGAATTCAAGATATGCCGATGGGCGCATATAAATACTTATAAGCAAATATTTGTGATTAGAGAGGAGGATTGTTCTTGATGGATGAAGATCTTCAAGCGTTGATACACAAAGATCGCCAATCCGGCAGGCGCACTTCTTTCCAGGGTACCTTGCTGGATTACCTCAAGCTGGTGAAGAAAGATCCCGACATAGCCATGCTGGCACATGAACGCATGTACAATGTCATAGTTAGTTGTGGGACAGAATCCGTCAATACCGAAGACGATCAGCGCCTGAAAAGAATCTACGGCAAGGAAACCATTAAACGCTATAAGTTTTTTGAAGACGACTTTTATGGTATCGACAAGACCATAATGGAACTGGTCCGCTATTTTTATTCCGCTTCCATGCGCGGGGAGGAATCCCGCCAGGTCTTATACCTGGTCGGTCCGGTGGGTTCAGGCAAATCCTCTTTGATGGAGGCCCTCAAGAAGGCTTTGGAGCAGCATCCTCCCATCTATGTACTAAAGGACTGCCCCATGCGGGAAGACCCGCTGCACTTGATTCCCAAACACCTGCGGCCCAAGTTCTCAGAGATATTGGACCTCAACATCGAGGGCGACCTCTGTCCGGTGTGCCGCTATCGGCTGATCCACGAATACAAGGGGGAGTATGAAAATTTTCCGGTCGTCACCAAGGATTTTTCCATCCGCGCCCGCAATGGTATCGCGGTCGTACCCCCGGTCGATCCCAATAATCAGGATACCTCGGTCCTGGTCGGATCGGTCGATATTTCAAAGATGGACCTGTATCCCGAGGATGACCCGCGGGTCCTGTCCCTGAATGGCGCCTTCAATGCCGGCAACCGGGGATTGGTCGAGTTCATCGAGATATTCAAAAACGATGTCGAATACCTCCACACCATCCTGACCGCCACCCAGGAAAAATCCATCCCTGCGCCGGGCAAGAACTCCATGATCTATTTCGATGGCATCATCCTGGCCCATTCCAATGAATCCGAGTGGAACAAATTCAAATCCGACCATACCAATGAGGCCATCCTCGACCGTATAGTCAAGATAGAAGTCCCCTACTGCCTGGAATTGGACGAGGAAGTAAAGATATACCGCAAGATCCTGAAGAAGAGCAATTTCAAGGCTCACATCGCCCCCCATACCATCGAGATGGCTTCTATATTCGCCATCATCACCCGCCTCAACCCTTCTTCCAAGGTCGACATCATCGCCAAAATGCGTATCTACAACGGGGAAGAGATTCTGCAGAAGGACGCCACCCAGAAGGTTGACATCAAGGAGCTGCATGAAGAGGCGGGACGGGAGGGTTTCACCGGCATCAGCACCCGTTTCATAATCAAGGCCATCGACAATGCCTTATCAGAATCGGAGCATAATTGCATAAATCCTATCATCCTGCTCGATACCCTGGTCAAGTCGGTGCGGGCCAGTGACGTCAGCGATGAGGAGAAGAAAAGACAGCTCACCTTCCTGCAGGACGTAGTCAAAAAGGAGTACAACCGGATTCTTGAGAAGGAGGTTACCAAGGCCTTCATCCATGGTTTCAGGGAGCAGGCCGAATCCCTGTTCAACAACTACCTTGACCACGCCGAGGCTTATGTCAACAAGGTAAAGCTTAAAGACCGCAACACCGGCGAAGAGCTGGATCCGGATGAGAAGTTTCTGGAATCGATCGAGTCCCAGCTGGGTTTGACCGGCAGCACGGCCCGCGGATTCCGCCACGATGTGACCGCCTACATGTTCTCCTTGCTCAGAAACGACCGCAAGATCGACTATGACAGCTACGAACCGCTGCGGGAGGCCATCGAGAAAAAGCTGGCCTATTCGGTCAAGGAATTATCGCGGGTGATAACCCAGGCCCGGGTTCGGGACAGTGAGCAGGGCGAGAAGTACAACCAGATGGTCGAGGAGATGAAGCTTAATGGCTATTGCGAACACTGCTGCAATGTAGTCCTGAAATACGCCGCCAATAACCTGTGGAAAGACTGACATCCCAGACCGGACCGCTTCGGGATGCTGTTCGCCAGCAGTTCGGGGCCTCTGGCCTTTGGCTTTAATGATTCAGGATTGGAGATCGAGGTGATTCGAGTTGGCCATTTTTCGTGATTATGACAGCGGGGGCAGGGACAGGAGTGCCGAGGACCGCCGGCGCCACCGGCAGCTGGTGGAGGACTCGATCAAGAAGAATATCGGTAACATCATCGCCGAGGAGAGCATCATCGGCAAGAGCCGGGATAAGGTTATCAAGATCCCTATCCGCGGACTGAAGGAGTACCAGTTTATCTATGGGGAGAACCGCCCCGGAGTAGTGTCCGGAACTGGCGCTGAGAAACGCGGCGACCAGATCCGCGGTCGGCAACAATCACAGGACCCCGGTCACGGCCAGGCCGGCTCGGAGGAAGGCGAAGATTACTTCGAGACTGACATCACCCTGGAGGAGCTTATCCAATACCTGTTCGAGGACCTGGAACTGCCCAATATGGAGCGTAAGAAATTCTCTTACGTGGAGACGGAACGGAGCCACAAGCGTTGGGGCATACAACGGAAGGGCATCCCTCCCCGCCTGGCCCGCAAACGTTCGATGCAGGAGAAGATCAAGCGGCAGAAGTCCATGGAACGTGCATACCGGGAGCTGGGGCAGGATTGGGAGCAGGAACGCTTTCCTTTTCGTGAGGAAGACCTGCGTTACCAAAGGGTGAAGCCCGACCTGCGACCCCAATCCAATGCCGTGGTGATTTGCATGATGGACAACTCCGGTTCCATGTACCAGAGCAAAAAATTCCTGGCCCGCAGCTTCTTCTTCTTGCTTTACCAGTTTGTAAGGTACCGCTATATCAATGTGGAACTGGTCTTCATCAACCACACCACCACCGCCCGGGAAGTCAACGAGGAGGAATTTTTCCACAAAGGCGAATCGGGCGGAACCTTTATCAGCAGCGCCTACGCAAAAGCGCTGGAGGTGATCAGCGAGCGTTACAGCCCGGAGGTATGGAACATCTATGCCTTCCATTGCAGTGACGGCGACAACTGGGTCCAGGATATTCCCAAAGCTATAGCCCTGGCCGGGGAGTTGTGCTCCCAATGCAACCTTTTCGGTTATGGGGAGATAAACGAGACCAGCGCCCAATTTTACAAACCGGAGAAGACCATGATCGACCAGTTCGATGACCATCTGCAGGCAGCCAATTTCATGTCGGTTACCATAGATAACAAAGACGATATCTGGCCTGCGTTCAAAAAGCTCTTGACCATAGCGGATAAGGAGTGATCTGGTGGCTGACTACACTATATCGGACCTCGAGTATTATAACCGCCGCATCGAAGAGGCGGCCGCCGAGTTTGGACTGGATTGCTATCCCCAGGAGTTCGAGATCTGCAATTATGAGGATATGTTGAGTTACGAGGCCTACTCGGGCATGCCTTCGCGCTATCCTCACTGGAGTTTCGGCAAGGCCTGGGAGCGCAAGAAGACCTATTACCGCTACAATCTGGTGGGTCTTCCCTACGAGATGGTGATCAACTCCAATCCCTGCCTGGCCTATCTGATGAAAGAAAACTCCTTGCTGCTGCAGGTGCTGACCATCGCCCATGTTTATGGGCACAACGACTTTTTCAAGAACAACCGTCTGTTTAAGGACGGCACCCGGGCGGACTACACTACCGAGATGTTCAAGTCTCATGCCAACCGGCTGCGGGAATACATAGCCGATCCCAGCATCGGTTACAACCGGGTGGAGCGGGTGCTGGATGCAGCCCATGCCTTGCGTTTCCAGGTGCACCGCATCACCAATGAGAAGCATCTCCCCCCTGACGAGCTCAGGAAACGGATGATGGCCTCCTATTATAATTCCCAGCCGGCCGGGCCGGGACCGGCTGCCAAGAAGGAGGTTCCGGATTGGAACCAGATACCCTTGGAACCGGACGAGGATATCCTGCTGTTCTTGATGCGCTACGCCCGCTTGACCGATTGGGAGAAAGACATCATCAATATCGTGCGGGAAGAGACCCGGTACTTCATCCCCCAGATCGAGACCAAGATAATGAACGAGGGCTGGGCCAGCTTTTGGCACTACCGTATACTTAACCACCTGCAACTGCCCCAGGAGATGCACCTGGAATTCATAAAGCGGCACAACCAGGTGGTCTGCGCCCATGAGGGAGGGCTCAACCCCTATCACCTGGGCTTCGAGATGTGGCGTAAACTCGAGCGTGAATCCAATGACCGGCACCGTATCTTTACCATAAGAGAGCAGGAACGGGACGTGTCCTTTATCCGCCGCTACCTGGACGAGGAACTATGCCGGGAGCTTAACCTGTTCCAATACCGCCAGACGGGCACCAACTATTTGGTAACCGAGGTCTCCGACCAACCGGGCTGGAAAAATATCCGCGACACGTTAGTGGCCAATGCCGGCATGAACGGGGTACCGGTGATAAAGGTGATCGACATCGGCACCGGCAACGTCCTGGACCTGGCTCAGGAACAGGATGGCCGGGAGTTGCTGCTGAAGTATGCCCATGAGACCCTGAAATATATAGCCAGCCTCTGGGGGCACAAGGTGCGGCTGCATCTCAAAGTCAACGGCAGTTATCAGAACATCGTCTGCGACCACCAGGATATCTACGTCACCAACAGCCCGTCATAACGGCCATCCCTGGTCAGTTTCATATTTTCGGTCCAACCTCGCTATTATCATGACTTACCCGAACAAGCCCCCGCTGCTGCCCGGACGTACAGAAGTGGGTGCTCGGTCGATATGGTCTTATTCCCATACCGTACCGCAGCATTCAGCGGCAGGCTCAATCACTGTAGATGAATTTAGGCGGCAGGGCTTTATATCCGATAGACGCGGCCGCCTGGCTTATGGTCTGCATGCCTTGGGTGACCAGCATTTTGGAGGTGCCATGGGCCAGAATCTTGCCTTTACCGTCCCTGATGACCGCCTCTGCTTTGCAGATGCTGCGTCCCACTTTGATGCTTTTGCCTTCCACCATCAGATGTCCGTTTTGGGAGGCCCCCAGCATATCGGTCTGTACATCGAGGGAGGTATAGCCGGCGTCTGCTTCGATCTCACAATAGGATGCCCAGTAGGCGGCCGTATCGACCAGCGAGGTGTAAACGCCCCCGTGAACCGTGCCGAAGGGATTCCAATGCTTTTTCTCCAGCTCACATTCCACCCGGCAGTAGCCGACACCTATTTCTTTGACGACCATGTTCAGAAGTATGAAATAGGGTCCCTGGTTGATCATCTCGATGATACCCTCGATGTGTTCCGGATTGATCCGCCTCACCATCATCATCCTCCTCCTATATTAATAGTAGATTAGACGTCTCTGGCATCTTGAGACCTGCTCATGGGACAATGGGACCAACAAGCTATCGGTGCCTAAACCATAACCCCGGTTATCGGCTTACGCATAGCTGTGCAAACCGGGCAGCAATATACTTACCCCGAAAAGCGTGAACAGGACCACTAAAAAGCCGATCACCACCAGCCAGGCACTGCGCCGCCCTTTCCATTCACTGGTCCGGCGGGCGTGCAGGTAGGCAGCATAGACGACCCAGGTCACCAGTGACCAGGTTTCCTTGGGATCCCAGCTCCACCAGTTGCCCCATACTTCCTCAGCCCATACCGCACCGGTGACGATGACCAGAGTGAGGAGGGCGAATCCCCATACCACCAGCCGGTATATCCTGCGGTCGATTACCTTTAGAGCCGCTTCTTCCTGGTTGGCCTCGACCAGGTAGATTATCCCCAGGCAGAAGGCGATGGCAAAAGCCGAATAAGCCAATATAGCGGTCGCCACATGAGCAGTCAGCCACCGGCTCTGCAAAGCCGGCATCAATGGCCGCAGGTCGGAAGGCAGGGAGCCGAGCATGGCAAAAAGCAGGGTAAGCAGCAGGGCTACCGCCAGGTCGAACACCGGGGCAGCCAGGGAACGGCGCATGAAAAAGTACCCCAGTAGGATGATTAACACCATGAAGACTGAAAACTCATACATGTTGGCCAGGGGCAGGCGCCCGGAGTCTGTGACCCGCAGGGCCAGGATCACCAGCAGGAAAGCGGCCGCCAGGTACATGGGCAGCGGGGCGGCTTTATCCAACCAAGTGGCCGGTGACCACAAGCGGGCCAGATTGATCAACACCGCCAGGACCAGGAGTAGGAAGGTTCCCATCAACAGATTCTCGGCCATGAGCTAATCCCCCTCCCGCGCAAAGAATAGGCGCCAGTAACGGCCCAGCAAGCCGAGCAGCAGAAGAATGAATCCGGCGAAGACCAGGTTCACCCCGGGGTCATATTTGATCTGCAGGCCGGAATAATAAGCATAATCCTCGAAGGAGAACCTATATTGGCCCATCCGTACCTCTTCACCGGGGGCTATCAGCGCCATATCCACCGTCCGGCCCGATTGCAGCAGACTCAACCCCAGGCAGGGGTTGTTGGGCAGGGTAGTACGGCTGAAGGCTCCATGCTGGTCTTCAGCGTAGTCCGGCAGGAATATGACCCGGACAGCATTATCCGGACCAGGCCCCAGCGGGAAAGTATCATAGTCTTTGATATCCATCACCTGGGTGGAGCCATTCGTGGTGGCCTTGATTTTGAGCATCCATCCCCAGTTACTCTGGTAGACTTTGAGATTACCAGCCTGCAGGGGATTATTAACGTTGATCTTCAGGTTGTAATCCTGCTGCTCATATCCGGTCAGACTGATGTCGCTGGTGTACTGGCGGGGTTGAAAATCAGGGTAATATTCTATGGCAAAAGAATTCAGGGTGAGCTGTCCCGCCCCGAAACCATAATCGGCCAGATTCACTGCCTGCTGTTCGGCCACATCCACCAGGGCGCTGCGGGCGTATCCCAGGGACCATCCCGCCCCGGCCAGGATGACCACGATGGCCAGGTGAAAAACCAGGGACCCGGCGGTGGTTATAGAGCGAGCACGGCGCAGGCGCTGGAAGGCGCATACCAGGATGGCCAGGGTCAGGACCAGCATAAGCAGGTAAAACCACCAGGCCTGGTACAGATGACCCAGGGTGAGGAGATTTATCACTGCCCCCACCCCATCACCATAGGTGTGCAGATAGAAGGCCGGTGCCTCGCCTTGGGGTATAATCGTACCCAAGGCAGTTACGGCACCGACCAGTATTAACAGATAGATCGCGAATTTCATCGAGGACAGCCAGGCAATCAGGTCCTTGTTAGCCTTTTTCTGTTTATCCAGCACGGCTCGAACCCCTTAGAGAATCTTTTCTAACTTGCCCCCCGAGCAGTTTTGGCAGCATCTACCGCTTTACGGGCACTGTCGATAGCGATGTTGAGATTGGTCAAGGTCTCGGTGGGATTATGGAATCCGTAACCATTGGTGACCATCACATAATCCAAGTACCACTGGGCCTTGCGATGCAGGGTCATGGCTTCCTGCAGTTTGGCCTGGTCTACGGTCGGAGTCTCGCGGCTTATCTTCAGCTCGTTGATGGCCTCCACCACCGCATTGCCAGCCAGTTCCTGGCTCTGTTTGACCTGAGTCTGGATGGTCTCCACCCTCTGCACCAGCCAGTTGGTATCATCGCCATGGCATTGGGTACAGCTCTGGTCGATATTTTGCAGCGGGCTTTGCCAGACGTGCGAACTTATCTTGCTGGTCCCGGAAACGGTGTAGGGCATGTGGCAATCCGCACAGGAGACCCCGGCGGTTTGGTGGGTACTGCCCATGAATGTCTCGTATTCGGCATGGCGGGCCTTCACCAGCCCCGAACCGGCGATCGGGTGAGTCCACTCGGTAAAATTCTCTTCATCAAAGTAAGCCAATATTTGATCAGCTTTTACACCCTTGTCCCAGGGGAAAGTCACTTTTTTGGTTCCCGGTTCGAAATAGTAGGTTACATGGCATTGGGCGCACACCAGGCTGCGCATCTCCTGTTTGCTAAGCTGGTTGACATCACGCCCCTGCCTCTGCAGGGCTTCGATCAGAGCCGGGCGGGTCAAGCGCAGTTCCAGGGTCTGGGGATCATGGCAGTCGGCACAGCCGATCGGTTCGGTAACCTCACCCTTGATCTGGTCGAAGGACATCAGATAGTATTGGGCCCCGTACTTCTCCATCAATCCCGGAACCTGGGGCGATTTGCAGGTAAAACAGGCAGCCCCGGTTTTCCGCCGGGCTGGATCGATGGCGTTGATATCCTCGATGGTATAAGTGTGACCGCGGGGCTCGTTGTACTCGATGGCAAATCCGGTGCCGGCATAGATGGTCTTCATATAAGGCTTACTTTCCAGTTGGGAGGGTTTCTCCGCATTGGCCTGATTCCCCAGATAGCTTTCCCATTGCGAGGGATAGAATCCAGCCCACGTGGCGGAACTGGTAGTGTTGCCGGTTACCGCTACTTTGGGCTGCTGCAGGACGATATTATTATGGCGGTTGAAGAAATAGATGCCGGCCACCAAAACCAGCACCAAAACAGGCACTGTAACCAAAGCTAACTTTTTAATCCGGTCCGACTGCACCTCATCACCCTCCTTAAGCTATTTATCATGGACTATCTTCTTATGACATTCGAAGCAATACCGGCCGCTGGTTTGCATGGTGTCACCGATATATCCCAGCACATCAGCATGGCAGCGCACGCAATTACCCTGTAAAACGTTCTTGCTCATAGTGGTGGCCCTTAAGACCGCGGGGGTAGTGTTGGTGACGACCCGGTAAACGTCGCGGGTACCGGTGAAAGCGGCATAGGCACTGCCGGTAACAAGACCGTGAGGATCATGGCAGTCGCCGCAATCGGCCTCGGCGGCATGGATGGAATTGTTATATGTATTCACCTGCGTATCCATGGCATGGCACCGGCCGCAGAAGCTGGCCTCACTCAATCCCAGGGCGGGAATCTTGGTAGCCAGCATCATCATAAAACCGAGTCCGGCTAATAGAGCACCCCATTTCAGTACTTTCATCATAGAGTTAGCACCATCTCCCTTCGAATGGCAGGGATGCAGGCCCTGACCTTGAATGTCTGAAACCATGTTATCCAGCTAGGGTCGCGGATGGGTACCCAAGTACAGCAGATAGCAAATACCCTGTGTGATTATGGATAGTTTGGCTTGAGTATAACATAAGATTGCATACTCGACGATAATTTCTGCCCAGTCCCCGCCCCCGGGGTCGCTGACGGCGTATATATCAGCTGCATAGTTTGATACAATGAACCCATAAGATCCTGCTGATGGAGGAAGGGGATAGGATTATGCTGGTCGTCGGTATCGCAGGCGGTTCGGGCGCCGGAAAGACCACGGTGGCCCGTTCGATAGCCGAAAAACTGGGGAAAGAGAATGTAGCTTATCTGTCCCAGGACTGGTACTACCTGGACATGTCACACCTGCCCCTGGAAGAACGTAAGCAGATGAACATGGACCACCCCAATGCCTTTGACAACAATCTGTTGATAGCCCACCTGAGCCAGATGCGTCAAGGCTTGGTCATCGATGTCCCCACCTATGAATTCGGCCAGTATACCCGGGGCCTCGCAACTACCCCGCTGGCCCCGCAGTCGGTGGTCCTATTGGAAGGTATCCTGGTACTGGCCATACCTGAGGTGCGGGAGGTCTTGGATTTTAAGGTCTACGTGGACGCCGATGCCGATATCCGCCTAATCCGCCGCCTGAATAGAGATATCCAGGAACGCGGTATAAATTACCAGGATACCATCCATCGCTATCTGTCAACAGTCCGGCCGGCTCACGAAGCCTTCGTGGAACCTTCCAAGCGCTACGCCGACATTATCGTGCCCCGAGGCGGAGAGAATGAGATCGCTACCAACCTGCTCGCTGACCTGGTTGAGCATTATGCGATCAAATTAAAAAACAATAACCATACTTAGAGAGATCTGCCCGCATCAAAAAACCCGCCCCTAACCAAGCGCGGGTGTAATGTCAATCTCTTTTAGAATTGATTCTCTAAAGCTGTAGTGCCCTTAACGCGCCAGGCCGCCGGGCCCCGCCAACTACTTTTTTACCTTTTCCGCTATGATCAGAGAATTTCTCTCCCGGGCAGTCCGGGGCGGTATGTACAGGCGGGTGCGGCGGGCCATGGTGATGGCGCCGGTCGGGCATGAGGAAGCGCATACCCCGCAGCCCAGGCACATCTCCGCATCGACCACCGGGAATCCGGTCCCCTCATCATCATCGTCCTTTAGGTCAATGACCTTGAGCGGGCAGCGGTCGGCACAGATGCCGCAGCCGGTACATTCGTCCAGCTCCGGGGCCGGGATGAAATTACTGGGGTGGGTGGGAAACTTGCCATATTTGGTGATGGTGGTCATAACTACACAACAGCAGCTGCAGCAATGGCATAGAAAAGCCGGCTGGTTCATGACGTTGTCGCAATTATGAACCAGTCCCATTTTCTCTGCCCTATCCAGTACATCCAGCAACTCTTCCACCGTGGCCGGTCTCCCCAAGCCCCTCCGGATAATCCACTCCGCCGCCGGGTACAGGGTGGTACATACATCCAGCGGAGCATCACAGGCTTTACCCAAGTGGCTGGCCTTATGACGACAGGCGCAAAGAGAGATGGCCCCCCCGCCGGCCTGGCGGATCAACTCACTGGCCCTTTCATAAGGCAGGACCTCGGTCTCCACCGCCACCGGGATAAGGCGCTCATATACCAGGGTGCGCTCCAACCGGGTGATGCTGCCTGCCATCAGGTCGCGGACCACCTGGTCGTCAAAATAGGTGGCGAACAGCTCGGCCAGAGCATACAGGTCCGTTTCCTTCCGCGCCCGCATAAAAGTGTATTCAAAGAAGCCAATCACTATCGGCGTCAGCGAATAATAGACCGTTTCCCGGCGAGGTACGTCGATGAGCAACCCCTTCTCCGCCATGCTTTCGAGAATAGGTGCCAATTGGTCCGCGCTCATTCCAGTAATCGTTTCGATCTTTTCGATTCGGATGGGCACCACCGGAAACTGGCTGCCCACCATGGCCTCGCTCTCTGTATAGAGGCGGCGCAGCAGCTCCATCATGGTTTCGTTTACCTTGATCCCCACCGGTTCCCGGTTGAGCCTTGCGGCCAGGGCCTGATAAACCAATTCATCCTTGCTGTGGCTCAAATGCCCCATTTATTCCCCCCATGCTTATACCGATTGGGTGGCGCTGATGTCTTTGGCCGCCAGCACCATAAACTTCTCACCATCTACGCTTATGACACTGGTCGAAATCAAGGTAACTATATATCCACCCTTCTTTTTACGGAAGCGGCATTCAATATTGCGGGCGTAGCCCCGCTTGCTGAACTCATTCATGACCACCTCCCTTTCCCCGATATCCACCCAGACATTTATATCCCAGGCACTCTTGCCAATCACTTCATCCCGCTGGTAGCCCAGGATTTTCAAGCAGTAGTCGTTCATATATAAAATAACGTCATCTTTGAACCGGGAGATGGATAAGGCGGTTTCGTTATCCAACCAGGCTTTCGCATATTCTTCGTTAATAATCCTCAGATCTCTGTTTTCCTGTTCTAACCGGGCGTTTACCTGCCGCAACCTCTCAACCTCGGCTTCCAATTCCCTGATACGTAAGTCAGTCACGCGCAACACCCCATTCCAAAGCTAATCTTATCACACCTCAACCTTATTTTGCCAATCACGGTCGCGGTGTGCTTAGCCGGGTCGGTTGGAATCGTTCTATAATTCCCCCATGACCTCACCCATCCTGGACGTGTCATAACCACCCATCCCATTTACTTCATCTCTGAAATCAGCTGACCGCAGAACCGACAGTACGGTTTGAAAGTTGGATTTGACCAGGTCGTTCTTGTAAAAAACCAAATCATATCGTTCTTGGGTAAGCGGGATAAACTCCACACCACTCACCTGCGATGAGGCCTTTTCGGTACCCAGTCCCACATCAGCCAAGCCACGCGCCACTGCGCTGGCCACTGCCACATGGCTCATCTCCTCATTCTCGTAACCCCTGATATCACGCGCATCGATATTCAGGTTGCGTAAATGTTCATCCAACATGACCCGGGTCCCGGAACCTTTATCACGGTTAATCAACCTTACCGCAGGTTTGAGCAGATCCGGCCAATCATGTATGCCCAAAGGGTTACCGGGGGCGACATAAAAACCCAGGGTCCTGTAAACAAGGTTGATGATGACCACCCGTTGGCCGGGCAACAGCCTTCGCACATAGGGTATGTTGTATTCCCCCGTTTCGCCGTCCCATAGGTGGGTAGCGGTGATATTGGCCGTCCCCTTGTAGAGAGCCAGCAGTCCATCGACGCTTCCCACATAAGATCGCAGCGATCTGAGCATAGGATTTCTCTTCTCCAGGTAACGGGTCAGTAAATCCAAAATGATGTCCTGACCGCAGATGATGAGTCCCTGATTTTCAATGATAATTTTCTCCAGTGATTGCTGGATATTGGCTGCGCTGCCCGATTTCAGGGGAGCCTCATCCGCGCGCATATATACCTGTAGATCGGCCTGGCTAATACGTATCTTTTTACCAACCCGATACGACGGGATCTCCCCCCGTCTAATCAGCTCATATACCGTACCCTTGGAAACCTTCAATATCTTGCCGATCTCCTCCGCTGAGTATGATAAAGGATCTGTCATCTCATCACCCCAAATAATCCAAAAAATCTTTAATACTACTTGTCAATCATTATAGCAGTTTGTAAAATCATATTATGTACCAAGTGGTACCGTTTGGTACATTTCAGTTTGGATATTGAACCGTTTTGATATCATTTGGGCACATTTGGTGCAGGCCGCGGGAATAGTCCCCAATTTTTTCTCCCGGGAGGGTTGGCCGCATGAAACAATATTGGCAATTCGAATTTTACAGAGACGGTCACAAGCGGACCCGTTTTTTCTATGGGACCGAGGCCGCCCTGCAACGGCGCACCAAGAAGTATGAGTGCGACCGCAAAGATGTGCGCAATATAAGTAAGACCCGGGCCGATTTTCTCAAGACCGAAAAGAAGGCTCATTTCATAGATTTATAGCATTATCCGGGCAGCACCCCGCGGAAACCTTATCTGGTGTGACAACTTCTTCAAACCTGATTTTTGGATAAGCAGGACTTGCCATAGAAAATAGAATGCCGGGGCTCAAAAACCCCGGCATTCTATTTTCTTATGGAAGCGATGGGCGGATTCGAACCACCGGCCTGGAGTTGCTTTTCTTTACTTCCCAATTACCTAATTACCCAAATTACCCTCTTTTTATAACTTTTAAAGTAAATATTTATATAGAAGAAGTTTCTGAATTAGGGTCATTTGAGTAATTGAGTAATCCCCTTATAGAAAGATCGTGTAAAAAACGGCAGCTATCTCTTGTTATTCCAACACATTATACGAATATATGTTCGGTATGGCAAGTTATCTCAATAGTTTTGAGAACTTGGGGCAATAATGTGTCAGTTTAGTTAAAATTCACAACACTCCAGCAAATAGTAAGGCCCACCAACATAGGCGGGTTCTTTGATTGAGGTGGAGCCGATGGGCGGATTCGAACCGCCGACCTGCTGATTACGAATCAGCTGCTCTGCCTCTGAGCCACATCGGCACATTGTACCTACCATCATTCCTGCGTTTCTGAATTTCTAACACTATGATTGTTGCTAATCTGACACACTGATTAGCAACCCTGATTACCTTCTCTCTTTTTTTGGTAATCCTACTCTATTGTTGCTATTGGTAGGTTCAAACACAACAAATTATGAGCACTCACTAACTTTTCTAATGTACAATGATTGACGATTAAAAGTCAATTATTCCACAGTTAAAAACATTCGCTTTGTTGTTGCACAATAAATTTTCAATGCGGAAATATACGGATTAACGGTTACTAAGTTTGCTCCCCAAACCCTTCAAAATAGTATCTTCTATATCATCAATAGTCTTATTCAAGCTTTTCTTTGAAACAATATACCTATCATCTGTTCTGCTGTATCTCTGCTGTATTTTTATCCTCTGTTCCATATAGTTCTCCCATGCTGACTTTCCATTTAATGAATATTTCCAAATGCCTCTTGTTTCCTTAATCTGTTTATTCAAGTCTATCATGTTCTTTCCCTCCATCATATTTTTCTAAATTAAATCCAGCCTGTTTTGACAGTTTTATAAGCTCTCTATCAGATGCATGCTCAATGTCTATCAGCTCAATAACTGCCATTGGTGATCCACCCATCATGGCACTTCCATAGTATTCAATAAGATCTTCTCTCAATTGTTTATAATTCATTGCCTTACCCCCTATTATTTTTTGATCCGTATATTATAATTTATTATTCAGATCATTTTTTAATAGTCCTGTATGTTTACATATGCTGATGTTACTATTATCTGTCCCTTGCAACGATAGATGTTTTCATCTATCTTTACTGTTTCTTTCTTTGTTTTTATTGCTCCAATATTCTTTAATGCCTTCATTGCCCTTTTTACAATTGATGGTGTTATGTTTAGTTGTTCAGCTATAATATCTATCTTTGTTAGTTGTGTGTCATTATCTATTGAATATAGCCATATCTTAAGTACATTTATCCAATCCGTCTCACTATCTATATCCTTTGCTATATATACCCATTCTCTCTTAATACTGATTACATCTTTCCATCTCTCTGCTTCCTTGGTTAGTGTCAACGTATATACATTTACATCTAGTATGCTATGTAAATATTTATTGTCCTGGAGGTACTTGATAGCCTTTTTAATTTTATCAGTGTTATTCTTTTGAGCTGTTATATCCATAAATCTGCACATATCGGTTAATGTTCCTCTATATGCCAGCTTATTTTCTGCCAGTACCGTTATCATTGTTAAAATCTTAAACTCATGCTTGGCTAAGATTAGCCATTCTTTATCAAATTCTACCATGTCATATTTCATTATTCTGATCTCCTATTGTTTACTCGGATAAATGTCTTTGGGTAGGGTACTATTTCGGGAAAATATTTTTTCTTTTTCGCACTCTGGTCTTATCGTCACTCACTCTCCTGGGACGAGATTTTTCAAATCACCGTCTTGCGAGTTATTCCTGGAGGTACGTGTCAAAACTTCCTATCGGGAGAGAGAGGCGGCATGGCCGCTCTCTCGACCGAATTATAAATTGTATTCCTTTACCCTTCTGTAAAACGTATTGGGCTTCAGACTTAGCTTTTTCATGGCTTCTGTTGCTGTAATTTTCCCTTCTCTCCACTGAGCGCACACTTTCTTTAACTCTGCTTCATTAATCGGTATTGGTTGTCTACCCTGATATTTTCCCTCTGCTTTCGCTATTGCTATTCCTTCTGCTGCTCTTTCTCTAGTCTGTTCTCTCTCTAACTCAGCTAGTGCTCCGAATATTGTCAGTACAAATCTACCTTGTGGTGTCGTTGTATCTATATTCTCTTTAAGACTTATAAAGTCTACTCCTTTATCACTTAACTCTGATACTATGTTTAGTAAATCCCTAGTATTTCTAGCTATTCTTGATATACTCTCTACAATGACAATATCCTGGTTTCTTGCAAATGACATCATTTCTTTTAATGATTGTCGTTCCATATCTTTTCCACTTGCTTTATCTATAAATAATCTCTCTATATTGTTATCGTGCATTGCCTTTATCTGTCTTGCTTCATTTTGTTCTACTGTTGAACACCTTACATATCCTATCCGCATCCTTATCACTCCTTTTGTTTCCTTACTGTACTTATATTATACCTAATATTTCTAAGTGTGTCAATAGGGTGGTCATTGTTAATGCCATATTTCATAAAATAAATTTGACTTGTATGACACACTATTCTGGCATTTACTGATGTTTCATTAGGCTATACCCTAATGAAACAAACATAAATCACCGTCCCTCTGGATCCCATAAGGCATTAAAAAATAGATTGACTCCCACTATTTGGGTGATTAGAATAACTCTAAACGAACCGCACGAATCAAGCTTCCCGCTTTGTGCAAGAAGTACTGTATACTAAAAAAAGAAGTAAATATATAATATGGAAAAAAGGAGGGGAACAGTAGGAATGGATGGGGTTACCATTTTGGGAGTGATGGAGGGGGATTTGGGTTCTCTTTTACTTGCACTTTTAGGTGTTATTTTTTGTATACTGTTTCTCGTAGTCTACTATTCGAAGAACATTCAGAACAAAATAAAAAGAGGTATAATAAATTACTTCGGCGACGGCCAATATGATACTATCCGAAATGTTGGCATAGGTTTGATTACTCTCGCATTCATCATCACTTGTTTTTGGGCTTTTTTGCACCAAAAAGTCATAAACCTACTGTTGAAGAGGAGAGAGCAAAATACAGACAATTTGAAAGCACGAACAAAGGATTGGACGCTGCCAGGCAGATTCAGGAAAATGGATACAAATAATAAATTTCACTTTGTTATAAAAGGCAGACGGAGCAAGTTTAATCGCTTGCTCCATTTTATTACCTAGGATAATGGAATAATTCCTGGAGGTCTTCGAGGTCTTCAAATCTGTATACCCTATTGAAACGTGCGGATAGAAATCATAAACATTTGTATGGTGCAGGAATTTGAATGCCAATGAAGAAAGGCAAAATATAATACAGTATACAAAGGAGGGGGCAAATTTTGAAAAGGCAGAACACAGCCTTAATACTTGCAGCAATTGTAGTGCTCATTGGTTGGTTTTCCATCAATAAATTTCAGGATTCAAGCGAGTATAAACAAGGATTATTACTAATTGAACAGCAGGACTGGGAGGGTGCTAGTCTTATTTTTAACTATGGAAGTGATTTAGTAAAAAAAAGATATGAAGATTCTTACATACTTTATCACTATGTTAAAGCAAAAAATTACTATGCTGAGGGCAATATTATTCTAGCTTGGAACAGTATAGACTATATGGATTTAGCCTATGCCTATTCTGGGCCTTTTGCACAAGATATCTTTAGGTTTTACAACGATTTGGAGCC
>JBEHWJ010000004.1:0-65894 GCA_040217755.1 Syntrophomonadaceae bacterium
AGGACGCCACCATGATGCCCGAATGGTCCGGGAGGCGGTCGAGCGGGTACGCCAGGCCGGGATCAAATACATCAATATGGACCTTATCGTAGGACTGCCGGGTGAATCTTTGCCTCATTTTCAAAACACCGCCCGGCAGGTAATGGAGTTGGCACCCGATAACATAACCGTACATAGCCTGGCGGCCAAAAGAGGCTCCTACCTATTCCAGTCTGGAAGGCATCCTTGCTCAGGTGATGCCGCCATGGAGGTGGTGCGGGGGACAGAGTGGCTGAACGGCTTCTTCCGAGGACAGGGTTTCAAGCCCTACTACCTGTACCGGCAGAAAAACATGCCGGCCAATCTCGAAAATATCGGCTATGAGCGGGGTCAGAGCCCCTGCATCTATAACATCCAGATCATCGAAGAAAGGCAGACCATTATCGGCCTGGGGGGAGGGGCCGGCAGCAAATTCGTCCAACCCCGCGATTGGTCGCTGGTGACACTTCACAATCCCAAGGAACCCAAAAGATATGTGGAAACAGTCGAAACGCTCATTGCCCGCAAAGTTGACAAGCTCCAGGCCTTAAACTAGAATTATCCAGAGAAAATACGTAAACGGGGGACTCTTGATGGAAATCAAAGCTCCGCGGGGTACTTATGACATCCTGCCACCCGAATCCCTTAAGTGGCAATACATTGAGCAACAACTGCGGGAAACCGCTGCTCTTTTCGGTTACAGCGAGGTTAGGACCCCTCTTTTCGAACACACTGAATTGTTTGAACGGGGAGTTGGTGATACCACCGACATCGTGACCAAGGAGATGTATACCTTCCTGGATAAGTCCCGCCGCAGTCTGACTTTAAGGCCGGAAGGAACTGCTTCCTGTGCCCGGGCCTTGATAGAAAATCGTGTTTTTGGGGGCGTCTTGCCGGTCAAATGGTATTACACCGGCCCCATGTTTCGCTATGACCGCCCTCAGACCGGCCGCTACCGGCAATTTCATCAGTTCGGGGTGGAAGTCTTCGGAAGCAAGAGTCCTCAGGTGGACGCCGAAGTAATCATCCTGCTGGTAGGGATATTGGAAAAGCTGGGGCTGCAGGATTGCGAACTGCATCTAAATTCGGTCGGCTGTCCTGCCTGCCGGGCGGTCTACCGGGATAGACTCATATCCCACATCGAACCCTTAAAAGACAAATTGTGTCCGGACTGCCGCACTCGTTTCGATAAAAATCCCCTGCGGGTACTGGACTGCAAAGAATATTCCTGTCAGGCAGCAGTAGAAGGGTTTCCTTATATTGTAGATAGTCTGTGCGGCGATTGTGCCGCTCATTATGGAGCGGTCAAATTCTCACTGGATACCATGGGAATCAAATACATACAGGATAACAACCTGGTCCGGGGCCTGGATTATTACACCAATACTGCGTTTGAGATACACATCCCTTCCATCGGGGCCCAGAGCGCAGTCGGCGGAGGGGGAAGATACGACGGCCTGGTAAGCACCTGTGGAGGGCCGGATATTTCGGGGATCGGCTTTGCCCTGGGATTGGAACGCCTGCTGCTGGCCATGGACAGCAATCCGCAGCAACGGTGGCCCGATTATGATCTTGATGTGTTTCTGGCGGTTCTGGACGAAAAATACACCGATGCGGCGATGTGCACCTTGGATTGCTTACGCCGGGCTGGTATCAGGGCGGACCGCGATTATAACGGGCGCAGTATGAAAGCCCAGATGAAATTGGCCCACAAACTCGGAGCCCGGATCGTAGTCCTTATGGGTGAGGATGAGATGGACCGGAATATATTCACAGTACGGACCATGGGTACAGGCCAGCAGGGAGAAGTTCCGCAGCAGGACCTGATCCAATTTATTAGAAGGAAATTGGGATAGATAGGGAGGATTTCCGGGTGATGAAAAGAACGCATAGCGCGACTGACATCGGATTGGGATTGGTGGGCGAGACAGTGGTACTCTATGGCTGGGTGGACTCCCGCCGTGACCACGGAGGGCTCATTTTTATAGATTTGCGGGACCGTTCCGGGATAATACAGATAGTATTTAATCCCGAACTGGATGAGACAGCCTTCCGACTAGCCGAAAATGTGAGGGGCGAGTACGTGGTGGCCGTCCAGGGCGAAGTGCGGGAACGGCCCAAGGATACCGAAAACCCCAATCTTAAGACCGGTAAAGTGGAGATATACGTAGCGGCAATGAAGGTTCTGAACACCTCCAAGACCCCTCCCTTCTATATAGAGAACGGCATCGAAGTAGATGAACTGCTGCGCTTGCGTTACCGGTACTTGGATCTGCGCCGTCCGGAAATGAAGGAGAACCTTCTGCTGCGCCATCGGGTCGTCAAGGGGATCCGCGATTATCTGGATGAACGGGGCTTCATCGAAATCGAAACCCCTATCCTGGGCCGCAGCACCCCGGAAGGGGCGCGCGATTACTTGGTGCCCAGCCGGGTCCATCCGGGGGAATTCTTTGCTCTGCCCCAGTCTCCCCAGCAGTATAAACAGATGCTGATGGTGGCGGGGATGGAGAAGTACTTTCAGATAGCCCGCTGCTTCCGGGATGAAGATCTGCGGGCCGATCGCCAACCGGAATTCACCCAACTGGACCTGGAGATGTCTTTCGTGGATGAAGAGGATATCATCGATTTGATCGAGGGAATGATGCCGCGTCTTTTCCGGCAGGGTTGCCAGGTTGATGTAGAGGTTCCGTTTCCGCGCCTATCCTATCAGGAAGCCATGCTTAAATATGGGACCGACCAACCCGATCTGCGCTTCGATTGGGAGATAGTGGATATCACCGGGTTGGTGGCTGAAGTCGACTTCAAGGTTTTTGCCAGTGCCATCCAAAGCGGCGGGGTGGTTAGGGCTTTGAACGCCAGAGGCTGCGGGTCGTTCACCCGCCGCGAGATCGACGACCTGGGCCGGATGGCAGTGGAATATGGCGCCAAAGGCCTGGCTTGGATCAATGTCACCGAGACCGAATTAAAATCACCTATCAGCAAGTTTATTGCTCCGGATACGATGCAGGAGATAATCGGGGCTTTGGATGCCCAACCAGGCGATCTGCTCCTGTTCGGCGCCGACCAGGCCGATGTGGTGGCGCGGGTGCTGGGATTCTTAAGACTGCACCTGGGAAGGAGGCTCGGGCTGTGCTCTCCCCGCCAATTGGCTTTTGCCTGGGTGCATGATTTCCCGCTGTTGGAATTCGATCCTGAGGAGAATCGCTTTGCCGCAGTTCACCATATGTTTACCTCCCCCAGGACGGAGGACATACCGTTATTGGACACCCAACCCCAGCAGGTCAGAGCCCGGGCTTACGACCTGGTATTGAACGGCACTGAAATAGGCGGCGGCAGCATCCGGATACACGACCGCGAGTTGCAGGCCAAGATGTTCGCCACCGTAGGTATCGACAGCCAGGATGCCCGGGAGAAATTTGGCTTCATGCTGGATGCTTTCGAATACGGCGCGCCTCCGCACGGCGGCATCGCTTTTGGCATCGACCGTTTGGTGATGTTGATGGCCGGCCGCGACAGTATCCGTGACGTCATCGCTTTCCCCAAAACCCAGAGTGCCTCATGCCCCATGACTGATGCCCCTTCGCCGGTAAGTGCCAAACAGTTGCGGGAGTTGGCTTTAAAGATTAGAGAAAGCTAGTTGGAAATGGAAAAAGGTGCACATAATTACACCGGGCATAAGTTGAAGCCCGGCCGTTTCTGTGTTATCATCTACCTAAACCAATCATAAAATATCATAAATCCCTGCTGTTCGCGTGAACAAACCGTATAGTTTTTGCCAACACAAAAACATTGGGAGTTCGGCCTTCATATATGACTTGCAAGCCCTATTTTGAGGGACGCATAAAGTGTATGAGAGAACACCCACCTGCCTTGCAGGTTAAAACTCGCGGCGCCACGGCTCAGTGGGGTTTTTTTTTGACTGGCAGGGACAAACCAGCCGTTTTGAATACATTGTATGGTAGTACAAATGGGGCTTTGATATTATAATTAGCCTTGTAGTCGTATATTGGCGGACTCACCAAGGATAATATCGAAGGGAGCGGAAAAATGGCTTATTGGGACCAGGAGAAGGAGTGCATGTCGAGGGAAAACCTCGAAAAGCTGCAACTTAGAAGGCTCAAGGAAACAGTGTACCGTTCTTATGCATTTGTGCCGGCCTACCGGGCTAAAATGGATGCGGCCGGCATCAGACCTGATGACGTCAATACCCTGGAAGATTTGAAAAAGCTGCCTTTCACCACCAAACAGGAAATGCGCGACAACTATCCTTTTGGGCTTTTTGCGGTCCCTATGTCAGAAGTGGTCCGTATCCACGCCTCTTCCGGTACCACCGGCAAACCTTCTGTAGTAGGATATACCCGCAAAGACGTGGATACCTGGGCCGACCTGATGGCGCGGGCTCTGGTCAGTACTGGAGCCAACAAGAGATCGGTGATCCAAGTCGCCTATGGGTATGGGTTGTTTACCGGGGGGCTGGGCGCCCATTACGGGGCTGAGCGGCTGGGGGCGTCGGTTATCCCGGCTTCGGGGGGCAATACCCAGCGTCAGATCTTGCTGATGCAGGATTTCGGGTCAACCCATCTCGCCTGTACACCTTCATATGCGCTTTTTATAGCTGAAGTAATGCAGGAAATGGGAGTCGATCCAGCCGGCCTCAACCTGCAAGCCGGGATTTTCGGGGCTGAACCCTGGTCAGAAAACATGCGTACCGAGATCGAAAACAAGTTGAAGATAAAGGCCTACGATATTTACGGCTTAAGCGAAATAATGGGACCGGGGGTGGCCATCGAGTGTCCCTTCAAAACCGGTCTGCATATCGCCGAGGATCACTTCCTGGTCGAGATCATCGATCCGATTACTGAAGAGGTTCTCCCGGAAGGATCGCTGGGTGAATTGGTGATCACCACCATAACCAAGGAAGCCATCCCCATGATCCGTTACCGGACCAGGGACTTGACTACCTTGTCAGCCAGTGAATGCCCCTGCGGGCGAACCCATGTGCGCATGCAGAAGGTCTTGGGAAGATCCGACGATATGCTGATAGTACGCGGGGTCAATGTATTCCCGTCGGCTATCGAGACCGTACTGCTCAGCATTCCTGGAGTGGAACCGCATTATATGATAATATTGGAGCGGCAGGATAACCTGGACCAGATGGAGGTGCAGGTGGAGGTATCGGAGGATATCTTCAGCGATGAAGTAAGGAAGTTGGAGGACCTCAACAAGAGGATTGCCAAGGAACTGGAAAGCAATTTGCTGATCAATGTCAAGGTACGGTTGGTGGAACCGAAGTCCATTCCGCGCAGTGAAGGCAAAGCAGTAAGGGTCAAAGACAATCGCAAGATATAGGAGGGAATGAGATGGCGAAGCAAATTTCAGTTTTTTTGGAGAATTCCAGCGGGCGACTGGCCCATGTTACCAGGGTATTGGGTAATGCGGGTATAAACATTCGGGCTCTTTCCATTG
This sequence comes from Syntrophomonadaceae bacterium, assembly GCA_040217755.1. GTDB lineage: Bacteria > Bacillota > Syntrophomonadia > Syntrophomonadales > Syntrophomonadaceae > PHAA01. The sequence goes on from JBEHWJ010000004.1 coordinate 5,485, forward strand.
CCGACACCTCTGATTTTGGCATACTGCGGTTGATCGTCAATGACCCGGACCAGGCCTACAAGATCCTCAAGGATGCTGGCTTCACCGTAAGCGAGACGGAGGTGATCGCGGTGCGTATGCCGGATTCGCCTGGAGGCTTGGCTGACGTCCTGGACCAATTTTCGGAGGAGAATATCAATATTGAGTACCTTTACGCGTTTTTAGGATTTGCCGGCGGTGAAGCCCTGGTTATATTCAAAGTCGAGGATATCAACAAGGCCAAAGAGGTGTTCCGGAAGAAGAACATCAATTACGTAGACGCACAGGATCTCTATAAGATGTGATTAGTTTCCGTCGCTGCTGGTGACGGGTTTACACGAGGAATAGAATATTTCCGTGTAATTTTTGGGATGTGCCGATAATAAAGTTTCCCGATTATGCAATTTTTCAGCACTTTTTCAAAGGTGGGTGGGCTGACCTATACCCTTACTGGTATGGCAAGGCCGACCCACTTTCTGTTTATGGTACTGTATCGGATTACCCATATAGCGACCTTTTTGTACAGGATGCGAGACAAAATTTGTGGGGGATTTAATCGAAAATAATAAAGATTTTCCGAAATAAATAGGATTTTCTATAGTTCTTTTTTTCACAAAGAAGGGAATCGGTTTTGGCAGATAGAATAGGGGTGGAGAGATGTGGAGCAAAGTGGAGCATTCACCCACAAAACCACCACAAGGGAGCAGAACTTATGTTCTTGGGAGAATATCAGCATTCCCTGGATACCAAAGGCAGGATAATTATCCCGGCCAAGTTCCGTGAAGAATTGGGGACTAGATTCATAGCCACCAAGGGCCTGGATAATTGCATCTTTCTGTATCCATTGACCGAGTGGAAAACGATCGAGGAAAAGCTTCGGTCGCTCCCATTTACCAGGTCCGATGTCAGATCCTTCGCCCGGTTTTTCTTTTCGGGCGCCTCCGAACTCGAGATGGACAAGCAGGGTAGAATAGTTCTGCCGCCCAATTTAAGGGATTATGCGGGTATCAACAAGGATTTGATAGTGATCGGGGTAGGTTCCCGGGTAGAGATATGGGCTGGTGATAGCTGGGTACAATATAACCAGGCGGCCGAGTCTTCATATGAGATGATCGCCGAAAACTTGGTGGGTTTAGGAATTTAGGGGTGAGAAAAGGCATTGCATCAACCTGTGTTATTGCAGGAAACCATAGAGAACCTGATCACTGATCCGCACGGTACCTATGTGGATTGTACGCTCGGCGGGGGAGGGCACCTGGGCCTTCTTACAGCCAAATTGGCCCCCGATGCAACAGTCGTTGGCATAGATAAGGACGCCGATACGCTTGAACATACCAGGCTCGAACTTAATGCCGCCAACGTTACCCTGGTTAAATCTGATTTCAGATATCTGGATAAAGTTTTGGATGATTTGGGAATCAGCCGGGTCGATGGGATTATGCTCGACCTGGGAGTTTCCTCTTTTCAACTAGATATTAGTGAGCGTGGTTTCAGTTTCCACGAGGATGCCCGGCTGGACATGCGCATGAACCGGGAACAGAAGCTTACCGCCTGGGACATCGTTAATTGCTGGGGCGAAGAAGAGATCACCCGTATCCTCTTTGATTATGGTGAAGAGAATCATGCCCGTAGCATCAGCAAAGCAATCCTTAAATATCGGGGCCAGCAACCGATAAATACCACCCTCGAACTGGCAGAAATCATCAGAGAAGCCGTCCCGGCCAGGTACCGCCGGGAAAAACACCCGGCCCGGAAGAGCTTTCAAGCCTTGAGGATGGCTGTCAATGAGGAACTGGAGGCTTTGCGGGAAGTGCTCCCGCAAGCAACAGCGGCCTTGAAACCGGGAGGCAGACTGTGTGTTATCAGCTTCCACTCCCTTGAAGACCGCATCGTTAAACGGTTCTTCCAGGAGCAATCCAGGCAATGCACCTGCCCGCCGGATTTCCCGGTGTGCATATGCGGTTGCCAGCCGCCTCTGAGGGTGGTCCACCGCAGACCCATAATACCAACGGAAGAAGAAATCGCCTGTAACCCCAGGGCCCGGAGCGCCAAGCTGCGGGTGGCGGAGAGAATATAGTTCTAAAGTGCAGGGAGGAGTAATAATATGCTACAGGCCCAGTCTAGTGCAGCCAGGGATTGGAGTTACCGGCAGATACCGGTCGAAACCCCCAGAATTGAAAAAGCCCGCCGGACTGTAATTAAGGTCAACCATAAGCGAAAATTATACATAAAAGCTGCCTTGGCCATTTTTACATACGCTTTGCTGCTGGTCGCCTTATGCATCAAAAGCGCTACGCTGGGTTACGAAATAGAGCGGTTGCAGCAGGAGATCCAGGGGATGACGACCGCCAACCAGCGTTTGGAGTATCAGATAGCGGAAAAGAGTTCACTGCCCTATGTGGAACAGGCAGCCGTGAAACAACTGGGTATGTATAAACCCGATGTTAAAACCTCCATCGCCATGGCAGCACCAGTCGAACCGGTGAGCGTTGCTGCCAATACATATGCAGATGTTGATTATACGAGTGTAAGCCAGAAGCTTCTGAATAACCTTTATGCAAGTCTATCACGCTTGGCCGCAAATAATTAAAGAAATCGTAAACGAGGTGGTTAATAGATGCAAACAGCTGGTTTGCTTTTAAGAAAGCGTATCGCTACGCTTTTTTTCATATTTACAATCGCTTTTGGCCTTCTGGGAGGCAGGATTTTCTGGGTGCAGTTCGTAAAAGGGGCCGAACTTTCAGAAAAAGCTACCCAAAACCGGATGCGGGACGTACCGGTGGAATCCAAGCGGGGTATCATCTATGACCGTAACGGTCATGAGTTGGCCATATCGATAAGCGCCGACTCCGTTTATGCTATACCGGCCGAGGTCAAACGTTCCCAAAAACAGCAGGAGACCGCGCAAAAGCTATCCCAGGTATTAGGCCTGGATCAGGACAATACTATTAAAAGGATAACCGCCAACAGTTCCTTCGAGTGGATCAAAAGACAGATAAGCCCTGAGCAGGCGCAGCAGATCCGCGATATGAAGCTGCCTGGAATCGACCTCACCGAGGAGAGCCGCCGTTTCTATCCCAAAGGCACCCTGGCCAGTCATGTGCTGGGTATTTCCGGGACCGACAATACCGGGTTGGAGGGAGTCGATTTCTATTATAACGAGTTGGTGGGCGGGACCAAAGGCCGGATAGTCATCGAACATGATGCAGCCGGAAGAGAAATACCAGAAGCCACCCATAAATATATCGCCCCTGTGGATGGCGGCAATCTGGTGCTCACCATAGATGAGACCATCCAATATATCACGGAGAGGGAATTAGATAAGGTATTTGCCGAGCGGCAGGCCAAAAGTGCCGCCGCCATAGTGATGGATCCCAAAACCGGCGAAATCCTGGCCATGGCTTCAAGACCCACTTTTGATCCCAATAACTATGGTGCTTCACCGGCCAGCAACCGAAGGAACTTTGCCATCAATGACAGTTATGAACCTGGATCGACCATGAAGATAACCACCGCTGCGATGGCTCTGGAAGAAAACCTGGTCACCCGCGACACCCAGTTTTACTGCTCCGGCTCCGTGAAGGTTGGTAAAGAAACCATCGGCTGTCCCAACCGGAAAGCCCATGGCAGCCAGACTTTTGCCCAGATCGTCGAGAATTCCTGCAACGTGAGCTTTGTCAAGGTCGGACTGGAGCTGGGTATGGATAAATATTTCAAGTACCTGTACGCGTTTGGTTTCGGTCAACCGACCGGGATTGACCTGCCGGGCGAAGCCAAAGGTATTCTGGTCAACCCGGCCAATGCCAAACAGATCGATCTGGCCACGATGGCTATGGGGCAGGCCAACGCCGTCACCGCCATGCAGTTGACGACCGCGGTAGCGGCGGTCGCCAATGGCGGCAAACTCATGAAACCACATCTATTGAAACAGGTCCTGGACAATCAAGGTAATGTGGTAAAAACCAGCGAACCGGAGGAAATCCGGCAGGTGATATCCGAATCCATGGCTAAGGAACTCTGCTGGATCCTGGAGGGGGAAGTAACCAACGGCACCGGCCGTAATGCTTATATCGAAGGCTATCGTGTGGGGGGTAAAACCGGGACTGCTCAAAAAATTGCTCCCGGCGGGGGCTATCTGGCAAATGAGTATGTAGCCTCGTTCATCGGATTGGCCCCTTCCGATGACCCCCGGTTGGTGGTTATGGTAGTAGCTGATGCTCCTCAGGGCTATCCGTATTACGGTGGTTGGGTCGCCGCCCCGGCGGCTCGGGAGATTATCAGCGATTCGTTGAGATATCTTGAAGTCCCGCTGCGGACAGTTGATGGAAAGATAGCCCCCCAGCAGGCCGAACAGGTAATAATCCCCAATGTTGTCAACCTTCCTCTGGCGGAGGCTAAATCAATCATAGCCGGGCGGGGGTTGGTGGCCAAGGTGGTAGGAGAGGGCAACATAGTCTGGCAGCAGACGCCCCGAGCCGGTAGTAAATTAACCAGGGGTTCCGAGGTAATAATAAGCATGTCACCGTACGACATAAACGGTTCGGGCGGTGAGATCACCGTCCCCGACCTGAGCGGCAAATCGATGAAGGAGGTAGCCCGTATCCTCTCGGAGTTGGGGCTGCACCTGATACCTGAAGGCCATGGTATATCGAGTGATCAATCTCCGGCGGCTGGGAAGGTGGTAACCCACGGCTCGACCATAAAAGTGAGGTTTCAGCCTCTGGAATGAGTCATTAACAGGAGCCGATCAGAGATGGAAAGGAGGCCTGGCCTTGAAGTTGAAAACTGTTCTGCAAGGATTGGACTATCGGTTGGTTAGTGGATCCCTGGATCAGGAGGTTAAAGGGCTCAGTTTTGATTCCAGGAAGACCAGGCCGGGTGATCTGTTTATTTGTATCCCCGGATTAAAGACTGATGGCCACGATTATGTCGAACAGGCCGTTGAGCGCGGCGCTGTAGCCTTATTGGTGGAGAAGAAGGTCGATGCCCCCCCTGGCATGGCCATCGTCCAGGTTGGCGATACCCGCACGGCGATGCCGGCAGCGGCCTCGAATTTTTACGAGAAACCATCCAGTCACTTCAAACTTATAGGGGTAACCGGGACCAACGGCAAAACCACCACCACCCATCTGATCACAGCCATATTGGAGGAGTGGGGCTGTAAGGTGGGTATAATGGGAACTCTATATTCACGTATGGGGGATTATGAAAAGGTATTGAGCAACACCACGCCTGAATCGGTCGATATAGAGGAATTCCTCGCCCTGGTGCGGAGCAAATCTGGACAGTACGCGGTTATGGAGGTTTCATCCCATGCTCTGGACCTGGGCCGGGTGGATCAATTGGAGTTCTATAGTGGGGTTTTCACTAATTTGACCCAGGATCATCTGGATTACCACGGCAGTATGGAGAGCTATAAGCGATCCAAACTGAAGCTTTTCAATCGCCTGGATCCCGGGAAAGGCCATTTCGCGGTCATCAACGCTGATGATCCCGCCGCCCGCGATTTCATCGAGGCCTGCACCACAGAATGCATCACCTATGGTATCGATCAGGAAACCATGGTTAAGGCAGTCGATGTAAGATTCAGTTTGAAAGGCAGTCATTTTACGGTACTCTATCAGGGGGAACGGTTTGATATCGACATGAAGCTGATTGGCCGTTTCAGCATATACAACGCTTTGGCGGCCATAGCTTTCGCTTTGAGAGAGGGGATAAGCCAGGATGTGATCGCCGCGGCACTGGTTAAAGTGACCGGGGTGGCGGGGCGTTTTGAACAGGTCGACTGTGGCCAGGATTTTACGGTTATCGTGGATTATGCTCATACCCCCGACGGCCTGGAAAACATCCTCAAGACGGCCCGGGAGGTACTGGAAAACCGTTTGATCACCGTATTTGGTTGCGGCGGCGATCGTGACCGGACCAAGCGGCCGAAGATGGGCCGGATCGCTGCCCAATACAGCGACTTTTGCATAGTCACCTCGGATAATCCGCGCAGTGAAGAGCCGGAAGCGATCATCGATGATATCATCCCCGGCCTGGAGGAAGTGGAGAACTCTCATTACGCCAAGATCATCGATCGGCGCGAAGCTATTCATCAAGCCATATGCCTGGCCAAAACGGGAGACCTGATCATCATCGCCGGCAAAGGGCATGAAACTTACCAACTTATCAAGGACCAGGTACTGGATTTCGATGACCGCCTGGTGGCGGCCGAATTCTTGAAAGGTAAAATAAATGAATGAGGTTGAGCCTGAAGTATATTGTGGAGAGTGCCAAAGGTGTGCTGTTATGCGGCGACGTGAATTCCTGGATAGAAGGGGTCAGCACCGATTCCCGCCACTATGCCCCAGGGCAGGTGTTTTTTGCTCTTAAGGGAGATAAATTCGATGGTCACGATTATGTAAACGATCTTATCAAATCAGGTGCCACGGCAGTGGTTGTCTCTAGACCAGACAAGGCGACCCTTGGTACGGACTCAGCGGTGATATTGGTCGGAGATACCCTGGAGGCCTTGCAGAGTCTGGCCGCCAGCTACCGCAGTCAATTTGACATCCCCATCGTGGCTGTGACCGGCAGTGTAGGCAAGACCACCACCAAAGACATATTGGCCGCCTGTTTGTCACCGGTATTTGTAACCTTGAAAACCCCGGGCAACTTCAACAACGAAATCGGGTTGCCCCTGACCCTCCTCGATTGCGAGGCCAGCCATCAAGCCGCGGTGGTAGAGCTGGCCATGCGGGCCAGCGGCGAGATTACCCGCTTGGCTTCTATTCTAAGGCCCACTCACGCTATCATAACCAATGTGGAACCCGTGCATTTGGAGACTATGGGGAGCCTGGAGAATATAGCATCGGCCAAATGCGAAGTGCTGGAATTCATTCCCCGGGATAAGTTTGCGCTTATAAACGGAGACAACCATTATCTGGTTGACGCAGCCCGCAAATATCCCTGCGTCAAGCACACGTTTGGTTATAATGATGATTGTGATGTACAGATAATCCAGATCGAAAGAGCGGGTCCCGGCATTATGGTGTCACTTGGTTTATGGGGGCAGATCCATGACTTTTCTTTCCCCTTGCCTGCACCTCAGTTAGTTGCCAATCTGGCTGCAGCGGTCGGATGTGCCTTTTTATTGGGAGTCAGTCCGGCAATGATCGACCAGGGCCTGAAATCGTACCGGACCGCCGAGAACCGGCTCAACATCATCGATCTGCCCGAAGGCGGGGCGGTCATCGACGATACCTATAATGCCAATCCGGTATCGATGACCGCCGCTATCGAGATCTGCCGGGAGATAAGCGGAATACGCCGCGCGGTGGCAATACTGGGGGATATGCTGGAACTAGGGGATTACGAAATAGAAGGGCATTTGCTGGTAGGGCGCCGGGCAGCTGAGCTGAATATGGATTTGGTGGTAACCATTGGAGAAAAGGCCGCATATATTGCACAGGGCGCCATTGAGGCCGGGCTGCCGGCCCAGCGGGTGATGAGCTTCAAGCAGCGGGACCGGGCCCTGGAATGGCTGAAACTAAATGTAAGCCGGCGCGATGTGGTATTATTTAAGGGTTCACGCGGTATGCGCCTGGAGGAGATACTGCAGGGATGGCTGATCCCAGCCTGATTCGGAGGCATAATAATGCACGACTACATAATCAATGCCGGTTTGGCTGCTGTCGTGGCCACCGCCATCTCATTGGCGATGGGTCCTTTCATGATACCATTTCTCAGACGGCTGAAAGTAGGACAGAGTATCAGGGAAGAGGGGCCCCGAAATCATTACGTCAAGGCAGGCACCCCTACCATGGGGGGGATAATAATCATTACCGCGGTCATGGTGACCAGCTTTTTGTTTGCGGGAAGCAGTCGTGAAGTCCTCAGCGCGGTGCTTATAACCTTATGCTTTGGCGGCATCGGTTTTTGGGATGATTATATCAAAGTGGTGCTGAAACGTTCGCTGGGGCTAAGGGCCCGTGAAAAACTGGGTCTGCAGATCCTGATCAGTTTCATATTCGGTTTACTGTTGATGTTTGTATTGGGGCGGGGGACGGAAATCGTCTTTCCCTTTTCCGGATTTGGCCTGGAGATAGGCTGGTTTTATCTCCCCTTTATTGTTTTGGTGATTATTTCGGCGGCCAATGGAGCCAATTTAACCGACGGACTGGATGGCCTGGCGGCCGGGGTCACCTTTATTCTGGTCCTGGGCCTGGGATTTATCTGCATCATGTCCGATCATGGCAATCTCTTGATTTACTGCGGTGCTCTGGCCGGAGCCTGTCTGGGCTTCTTGTTTTTTAACCGCCACCCGGCCCGGGTATTTATGGGCGATACCGGCTCGATGGCTTTGGGTGCGGGAGTGGCCGCGGTGGCTGCCATGACCCGCAGCGAAATCGCGCTGATTATTTTAGCTGGTGTGTATGTAATCGAGACTTTGAGCGTAATCATTCAGGTGGTTTCTTTTCAAGCAACCCGGCGGCGGGTCTTTTTAATGGCGCCGTTACACCACCATTTCGAATTGAAGGGGATGCCGGAGACCAAAGTCGTATACCTCTTCTATGTCTTTTCGCTGGTATTTGTTGTGATTGGATTAATGGGATTCAGGAATATAGGATAGGGGAAAACTATCATGTCGTTTAAGGGAAAAAGGATTTTGATTATCGGCATAGCCCGCAGCGGTTTGGCTGCAGCGGAGGCTTTACATAGACGTGGGGCGCACCTCGGAGCATACGACGCCAAGAAGCGGACCAAGATCCCAAAAGAGATCGGGCAACTGGAAAGACTGGGTATACTCGTGTATGCCGGCGAATATCCACCTTTGACCGAGCGGGACTGGGATCTGATCGTAGTCAGCCCGGGGGTCCCGGCGGATGCTGAAATCGTCAGCCGGGCCAAACAAGCTGGCATACCGATAATAGGTGAGCTGGAACTGGCTTACCGGCTCAAATCAAATGACGTGGCTATATATGCCATAACCGGGACCAATGGCAAAACCACCACCACGGCTTTGCTGCATTTTATACTGGCTCAGGACGGGAGAGCCGCCGCCGCAGGGGGGAACATCGGGACTGCATTATGCAGTTTGGTGGATGACCTGCCATCGGGTGAATTGGTGGTGGAGGTTTCCAGTTTTCAATTGGAGACCGTCGAAACCTTCAAACCCGATATTGCCGGGATTCTGAATATTACCCCCGATCATCTCGACCGGCATAAATCGATGGACGAGTATGCCAGGGTCAAAAGCAGGGTGTTCAGCCTGCAAAACAGCGATGATTACCTCATCCTCAATTATGAGGATGAAATCGTGCGTACTTTCAGCCTATCCGCCCGGGCCCGGGTCGTATTCTTCTCCACCGACCGGGAACTGGCTGATGGCTTCTTTATTGATAAGGGCAGTATATTTTTCGCCCAAAATGGAACCAGACGGCTGATAAGTACATTAGCTGGGGTTCGGCTGAGGGGCAAACATAACCTGGAGAACATCCTCTGTGCGGTGGCCATGGCCTGGTCGGCGGGGGTCGGGGAAGAGACGATCGGCCGATCGCTAAGGAGCTTCACCGGGGTCAGGCACCGCTTGGAGCAAGTGGCCTGTCATAAGGGGGTCCTTTACATCAATGATTCCAAAGGGACCAATCCGGATTCAACCATAAAAGCCCTGGAAGCATTTACGGAGCCGATAGTGCTGATTGCCGGGGGGCGGGCCAAAGGAGGGGATTATTCGGGCGTGGCCAAGCTTATGGCATCCCGGATAAAAGCCCTGGTACTGTTGGGCGAAGCCAAAGAGATGATAAAAACTGCGGTAATGGAACAAGGCTTCAAGAATATATATGAGGTAGATGATTTAGTAGCTGCTGTTAAAAAGGCCAGCGAGTTGGCCTTTCCCGGAGATGTGGTTTTACTTTCCCCGGCCTGTGCGAGTTGGGACATGTTTTCCAGCTATGAACACAGGGGGGACCTCTTCTGCCAGGAAGTTGCTCAATTGATTGAGGGAGATATAGGGGCATGATTCCAGAGGGGGCTAATCAATGAGGTTAAAAAAGGGGCCGCCTGATTTCATCTTGTTTATCTCAGCCTTAACCCTGCTGGGAATTGGGCTGGTGATGGTTTTCAGTTCCAGTGCGGTTACTGCCAACGTAAATTACGGGGATCCCTATTACTTTTTCAAAAAGCAGCTGATGTGGGCAGTGATCAGTGTTATCGCCATGGTGGTGGTAATGAAACTCAACTTCTCACGGTTGCGTGATTTCGCTGTTCCTGCGATGATACTGGCAGTCGTGTTGCTGATCCTGGTCGTAACCCCCTTGGGGATAGAGGTGAAAGGGTCCAGCCGTTCCTTCGATCTGGGCTTCATGCGTTTTTCCCCATCCGAATTTGCCAAGATAGCCATGGTCATGTTCCTGGCCCGGGCCATGGAGGTCAAATTAGGCAAGATGTCTTCATTCACCGCCGGGGTGTTACCTTTCCTGGTCATGGTGGGGCTTATTTGCGGACTGATCATGCTCCAGCCTGACCTGGGAACTGCGTTTACGATTGCCGCCACCGTGTTTTTTATGCTGCTGGTAGCGGGTGCCAAATGGTCACACCTGGGCGTAATCATGTTATCAGGGCTGGGCGTGGTGGGAGCCGCCATCGCAGTTGCCCCGTACCGCATGGAACGGGTGGTGGCCTTCCTGAACCCCTGGAAATATGCCAGTGACGAGGGGTTCCAGACGATCCAATCCCTGTACGCGCTCGGTTCCGGGGGATTATTCGGCATGGGTTTGGGGCGGAGCCGCCAGAAGTTCTTCTACCTTCCCGAACAGCATACCGACTTTATCTTCGCCATCCTGGGCGAAGAACTTGGATTCATCGGCTGCAGCGTGGTGGTGGCCCTGTTTTTGCTTTTTGCCTGGCGTGGGTATAAAATTGCAATAAATGCTCCGGATAATTTCTCCAGATTACTGGCGGCGGGGATCACGACCATAATCGTTTTTCAGGCGATAGTCAATATAGCGGTTGTTTCCGGGGCATTACCAGTAACCGGCATCACCTTGCCATTTTTGAGTTACGGCGGCACGTCTTTGTTGTTCACAATGATCATGGTGGGCCTGCTGCTGAATATTTCGCGGTACAGTTCGCAGACCTGAGGGAGGAGAATAGTATGAATGTTATCCTAACCGGCGGAGGGACCGGCGGTCATATTTATCCAGCCCTGGCTATTGCCAGCGAACTGAAAAGCAGGGTTCCCGACCTGCGACTGCTGTATGTGGGAACCACCAAAGGGCTGGAGAGCCGGATAGTCCCCCGCAGCGGGATATCCTTCAAGACCATAGATATCACCGGTATAGACCGCTCCTCGATGCTCAAATCGGGTAAGACTCTCCTTAAGTTCCCGGGCAGTTTCTTCCAGGCCCGCCAGATAATCAAAGATTTCCAACCCGACATTATAATAGGTACGGGCGGGTATGTCTCCTTCCCGGTGGTTTTTTCAGGGTCGTTTATGGATGTTAAAACCGTGATCCATGAGCAGAACGCCATCCCCGGACTGGCCAACCGCAACCTGGCCAAAAGGGTAGACCGGGTCTTGTTGACATTTCCAGAAGCCGGCCAATATCTGGACAGTTCCAACATAAGAGTTACCGGATTACCGGTGCGCCGGGAAATACTGGCTTTGCACGGTAAGGTCTCCCGGCCAACCGGCCGGTTTACCCTGCTGGCTTTTGGAGGCAGCCTGGGGTCCAACAGCATCAATCAGGCCATGATACCGTTGATCGATCGTTATCGCAATGCTGATATGAATTTTATTTGGATTACCGGTGAATCAGGCTTTGAAGAAATGAAACTGGCCCTGGAAAAAAAGCTGGATGTGAAAGCATTGAAGTGTGGTTTGGAGATGATCCCCTACAAATACGACATGGAGACAGCCCTGGCCGCGTCCCATCTGGCAGTATGCCGGGCGGGGGCCAGTACGGTCTGCGAATTGGAACTGCTGGGTTTGCCGGCCATATTTATCCCTTATCCTTATGCGGCCGAAAATCACCAGGAGAAGAACGCCCGGGCGTTGGTGGAAAAAAAGGCGGCCGAAATGATAATAGACGAATTCCTCGATGGAGATAGCTTATATAAAGTCGTGGAGCGACTGAGAAAGGACCCGGTCAGATTGGATGAAATGGGGCAGAATATGCTTAAGGAGGCCCGCCCCAATGCGCTTAAAGATATTGTTGACGAGATCTTATCCCTATAACCGGTGCGTCAGGACAGCTCTTGCTGCCAAGATATGGGACAACCTCGTTATACGGGATGTAACCACTTCTGTTAATTGTGCATACTATAGAGTGAATCATGAGATGTTTTATGATCGAAGGAGATGAGTTGATGACCACCAAATCCGGATCCTGGGTGCATATGGTTGGAATAGGAGGTGCGGGCATGAGTGGCATTGCCCGCGTACTCCGGGAACAGGGGGTCCGGGTAAGCGGTTCGGATCTGAATACCAATGGCATCACCGATCAGCTCGAAAAAATCGGAGTTACGATATACCGCGGCCACTCCGCTTCAAACCTGGAGGCAGGGGTCAATCTGGTGGTCATCTCTTCGGCCATCCCTGCCGACAATGTGGAGGTGACAGCTGCCAAGGCCAAGGATATCCCAGTAATCAGGAGAGGACAGATGTTGGCCCGGATGGTCAATGAGCACCTGGGCCTGGCAGTGGCAGGGGCTCATGGCAAGACTACCACCACCTCCATGCTGTATTCGGCCCTGGTGGGCTGCGGCCTGGATCCTACCATGATAGTCGGCGGAGAGATACAGGGTACGCAACTGCACGCCCGGCTGGGCGCCAACGACTATTTCGTGGTGGAGGCCGATGAGAGCGATGCATCATTCCTGGAAATCAAACCCTATGCGGCGATCGTGACCAATATAGAAAATGACCATCTGGATTTTTACCAGTCGATGGATCGGCTGCAAGCAGCTTTCCGACAATTTCTGGGGCAAATCATGCCGGCAGGTTTCGCCATGGTATATGGAGGAGATCCGTTGTTGCTCCAAATACGCGATGATCTGCCTACCCGGATATTGACGTACGGTGAAAGCGGCGACCGCCTGGATTATTACTTTGATAACTGGGTACCAGAGGGGATGGGATCATCCTTTGAGGTATACCGGGGTACAGAGCGGTTGGGCCTGATGAAACTGTCCATACCCGGCAAACACAACGCTCTGAACGCCGTTGCCGCTGCCGCGGTGGCGGTTGAAATAGGCCAGGATTTCAGCCAGGTTGCCAAAGCCCTGCAGGCTTTTCCCGGTGCCAAACGGCGGTTTCAGATCATGGCCCGGGTCAAAGGCGTTACCATAGTTGATGATTACGCCCATCACCCCACCGAGATCAAAGCGACTATCCGGGGTGCCAGGCAATTCCACCAGGATCGGCTGGTGGTGATTTTTCAACCGCACCGTTACAGCCGGACCCAGTTGTTATACAAACAATTTGGTGAAGCATTCCGGGAGGCCGACCTGGTCATAATAACCGATATATATTCAGCCGGGGAGAACGCTATCGAAAATGTTACCGGTGAGCTGATCTATCAGGCGGCAGTGGCCGCCGGGTGTAATGCCAGATACATCCCGGCCCTCGATGATGCGGAGGCCTTTCTCAAGGATAGGTTGGAGAATAATGACCTGCTGATAACCATGGGTGCCGGCGACGTGTGGAAGACGGGCGTTAAATTGGCGGAAAAGCTGTGATTTTCCCTATGGTTTAAATGGAGGAATTATTAATGGATAGATTACTGGTCAGAGGCGGGAGAGCCTTAAAAGGCCAGGTGGAAATCAGTGGTTCCAAGAACGCAATTCTCCCGATAATGGCGGCCAGCTTGATGTGCTGCGGCGAAGTGATCCTTAACGGGGTTCCGGAACTGGACGATATAAACGTCATGTCCGAAGCCCTGGAACTGCTGGGTGCCAACGTGAGAAGGGAAGACCGGATTCTGATCATCGATGGCAGTTCAGCGGGCAGCAACGAGCTCCCCGAGATGATATCCAGGCGGATGAGAGCATCCAACCTGGTCATGGGACCCTTGCTGGGCCGATTCAAAGAGGCCCGGGTTGCATACCCGGGAGGCTGTGCTATAGGATCGCGGCCCATGGATCTGCACATTAAAGGCTTCCGCAACCTGGGATATCAGATTACCGAGGAACACGGGCTAATGATCGGTACGGCGGTTACCGCCCAGGGTAAAGAGGTGATGTTGGATGTCCCCAGTGTCGGTGCCACAGAAAATATCATGATGGCGGCAACCATGACACCTGGGACCACAATAATCAGGAATGCGGCTCGTGAACCGGAGATCGTGGATCTGCAGAATTTTCTCAACCGTATGGGGGCGCGGGTAAAAGGGGCAGGTCTGGATACCATCCGTATCGAAGGTGTACAAACGCTGGGCAGCGTTGAGCATACGGTCATACCAGACCGCATAGAAGCGGGAACTTATATGGTGGCAGGGGCCATCAGCCGCGGGGATGTCTGGATACAGAATGTGGTCACCGAACACCTGCAGCCGTTGATGGCCAAACTTAGCGAGGTCGGGGTGGAAATCGTCCCCTGGTCGGGAGGCATCCGGATACTGGGCCGCGCTCATTATCGTCCTACCGATGTGAAGACCATGCCATACCCTGGTTTTCCGACTGACATGCAAGCCCAGATGCTGGCACTGTTGGCAACTATCCCTGGAACCAGCGTCGTCGTCGAAACCATTTTCGAAAACCGATTTATGCATGTACCGGAACTGCGTCGTATGGGTGCCGATATAAAGGTTGAGGGGCGGGTGGCCATCTTAAACGGTAAGTGCAATTGGGAAGGGGCAGCAGTCGAATCGTCCGACTTGCGGGCGGGGGCCGCGCTCATCCTGGCTGGCCTCTATGCCCGGGGGGAGACCCAGATTGGCAGGCTGGAGCACATCGACCGGGGTTATGAGAAGATTCATGAGAAGTTGGCCGGATTGGGGGCTGACGTCGAACGTATCTCTTCCGAATAAAAGAGTAAACCTGGGAGGCAGAATATATCCGATATAAAGTGGTTGGGGCAAGGATTTGTCCATAACCACTTTTTTTGTGCTGGTCTTCATTATTTATATTTATGAATACAATTAAACTGGGCTTCGGTTTACTTCAAAGTCGGTTGATTCTTTGATATAATTGGCTTTATGATATGCCAAGGTTGAGGTGGATGGGAAGGGGAAGTTGTGGGGCGGAGGAATTTTGCGCGGAGGTTCAGCCTGGTTCTGTTGGCATTGGTAGCTTTGCTGTCTGCTTACCTCTTCATGCACAGCTCTATATTTGACATAACCCAGATCAAGGTGAACGGCAACGAAAAGGTTACCCAGCAAGAAATACTGGCCTTGTCAGGGTTGACTCCAGGCATGAATATTTTTTCTTTGGACGAAAAATTGGCCGCCAAGTCTATCGAGGTCCATCCTATGATCAAGCAGGCCCAAATCAGGCGGCACCTGCTCAGCCGTGTTTCTATCGACGTTATTGAGAGGAAGGTATGGGCAGTCATACCTTTTAATGAATTGTTCCTATGCATAGATGACAGCGGAGTATGTTTCGACAAGCTTAACAACGTTCCGGTCGACAATGATCTGATCATAACCCTGGAGACCGCTCCCGAATACGTAAATCTAGGGCAAACTGTCAATGCGCAGGCTACTGATATGATAAAACAGGTGTGGCAGGCTATGGCCAGCGAACAGCATGCCCTCATATCGGAGATATATTACCAAATGGATGGAACTTTGAAGATTTATACCCTGCAGGGGACCGAAGTCCGGTTTGGAAATCTGGAGAGATTGGACGAGAAGGTGAAGATGTTCAGCGAGGTTCTGGATATGGAAAAGGATATGAGCAAAAAAGGCACCGACAAACTGGAGTATGTCGATATCCGTTTCAAGGGTGAGCCGGTTGTAAAAACCAAAGGTTAGGGGTGAAAAGATGCGCGATAGAACGGGCAAAATTGCGATAATGGCCATATGCGTGATTGTGGGTATAATGTTATCGGTTCAGTACCGGACCTCAGAAAGTTATGGCCCTAATTTGCGTACCACCAGGGTCGACGACCTGGCCGCCACCAACAGCGCCCTGATCAAAGAAAACCGTAACTTGTCAGAAGAAATCGTCGAGTTGAGGGAAAAGCTTACCAACGTCGATAATGAAAGCCAGCTTACTGCAGACCTGCAGGATGAACTGCGCAAATCCAATATGGCAGCGGGCTTGACCACAGTTATCGGGCCGGGCATAATCGTGACCCTGAACGACAATCCCAAGGCACTGCCGCCGGGAGAAAACCCCAACGCTTACCTGGTCCATGACAGCGATATTTTGAGTATCGTAAACGAGATAAAAGCTTCCGGGGCGGAAGCTATATCCGTCAATGACCAACGCATCATGGCCATGTCCGAGATACGCTGTGCCGGTACAACCATACTGGTGAACTGGAACAAGATCGGTCCCCCCTTTGTGATCAAGGCTATCGGCAACCAGCAGCTGCTGGAGAGCGGATTGAGCATCAAGGGCGGAAAATTGGAGGAACTCAATACATTTGGTTTGCAGACCCAGCTGGTCCGAAGCGATAATATCGAGATACCTGCTTATACCGGTGCGATGAAATTCCAATATTCTACTCCTAAACAAAAATAAAAGGCGTGATTGGTTGACATGTGGTGGATAACCCTGTTATGTCTGGCTCTGGGACTGTTTATAGGCTATCAATTACCGATATTTCTGCCGCCATCGATGGTAGAGTACGTATCCATTGGGGTGTTGGCGGCTATGGATTCGGTACTGGGGGGCATCCGTGCTTTTATGGAGGATGCTTTCGATACCACCATATTCATAACCGGTTTTTTTACCAATTCTTTGCTGGCGGCGGCATTTGCTTATTTTGGCGATAAATTGGGGTTAGAGTTGTACCTGGCCGCAGTAGTGGTGTTTGGGGTTAGGTTATTCCAGAATATGGGGATAATACGTCGATATTTATTGAAAAAGTACTGATAAAACAAAGCTCCAAAAAAAGGAATATAGTTGCGTTTGTAGTATTTAGATGATAGAAATCGTATGAGGAGTGCTTTAAAATTATCAAACGCAACATAGTGGTGGGTTTGGATATCGGTACCTGCGAAGTGAAGGCGGCTTTAGGGGTGATGAATCATCTGCAGGAGGTTCATGTTCTGGGGATGGCCCGAACCCCTTCAGCTGGTCTGCGCAAAGGAAACATTATCGATATAGAGAGTACGTCACGTTCCATCGATAACTGTCTGAATGAATTGGAGAGGCTGACCGGAAGAGAGATTTTAAGCACGGTAACAGGTTTCTCCAGTATCAGCATGGTTGCCGTCAACAACCGGGCGGTGATTGCTGTAGGTAACCCGGATAACGTGATCACCCATGAAGATAAAGAAAGGGTCCTGGGTTCAGCCACCAATATCTCCTTGCCTCCGGACAAAAAGATTATCCAGGTAATAGAGAGACAATACATTATCGATGGTTATGATGGTGTCCGGGATCCGGTGGGGATGGTGGGAAATCGCCTGGAAGCCGAAGCCCTGGTGATCTACGCTGCTACTGCGGCAATGCAGAATCTGCAACGGAGCGCCCAGCGCATCAACCTTTCCCTAGAGGAGACCATTTATAATCAATTGCTTATAGCCGAATCAGTTTTGTTACCGGCCGAGAAGGAGATGGGGGTTGCCCTGATAGACATGGGCGCCGGGACTACAGAGATCAGCATATTCACTCAAGGCACTATTCTGTCGACTTCGGTGTTGCCCATCGGCGGTGATTATGTTACCAAAGACCTGGCCATTGTCCTCCGCACCTCGATAGAGGAGGCAACCCGCATCAAGGAACAGTTCGGCCTGGCCTCGCCTGAAATGGCCCCCGACGATGTAATGATAGAAATTCACAATATCCAGGGAAATGAAGCCAAGCAAGTACCCCAAAAATTGGTTGCGGAAATAATTTCTGCACGGGTTTTTGAAATGATGGAAATGATTTATACTGAATTACAGCAGTTGGGTGATATAAACAAATTAGCCGGAGGTATCGTATTCACTGGCGGAGGGGCACAGCTGCAGGGCTTTATCGCATTGATGGAAGATTACATGGATGTACCGGTTCGATTGGGAAGGCCAGATAACATCAAGGGACTCAGTTCGGAACTCAACCAGCCTCAAAACTCCGTTGCCCTGGGGGGATTGATCTGTGGCCTTAGCAGTCTGGATCCGGTGCTGATAGAGAACCAACCAGGGGTTTCCCGTATGTTGGGCAAAATCAATTATTGGTTGAAGGATTTATTTTCTTAAATTTGAGGAGGGTAAAATATGCCGTTGGATTTCGATGTGGAGATGCAGCAGTTTGCCGACATTAAGGTCATAGGTGTTGGCGGTGGGGGGAGCAACGCCATTAACAGGATGATCGAGGCTAATCTTAAAGGGGTCGAATTTATTGCTGTCAATACCGACTCCCAGGCCTTGGCATTATCGAAAGCGGAAAAGAAGATCCAGGTAGGCGGGAAACTTACCAAAGGCCTCGGCGCAGGAGCTGATCCCGACATCGGAATGAAAGCGGCGGAAGAAAGCGAAGATGAGATCGTCCGTGCCCTGCAAGGTGCTGACATGGTATTTGTGACGGCGGGTATGGGTGGGGGGACCGGTACCGGAGGAGCGCCGATCATCGCCCGGGTGGCCAAACGGATGGGGGCGCTGACGGTAGGAGTAGTGACCAAGCCCTTCTTGTTTGAAGGACGTAAAAGAAATCTGCAGGCCGAAAAGGGCATACAGGCACTGAGGGAAGAAGTGGACAGTCTCATCACTATCCCCAATGACCGGCTCCTGCAGGTAGTGCAGAAGAATACCCCGGTCAATGATGCCTTCCGCGTGGCTGACGACATCCTGCGCCAGGGCGTTCAAGGCATTTCCGACCTTATCGCCATTCCCGGCTTAATTAACTGTGATTTTGCCGATGTGCAGACGGTGATGAAAAATACCGGATCGGCATTGATGGGCATAGGCCAGGCCAAGGGCGAGAGCCGCGCTGCTGAAGCAGCCCGGCAGGCTATCTCCAGCCCGCTGCTGGAGACCTCCATCGAGGGTGCCAAAGGAGTTCTGTTCAATATCAGCGGCGGCGAGGACCTGACCTTGTTCGAGATCCAAGAGGCGGCGGCCATCATCCATGAATCGGCTGACGCCGAGGCCAACATCATTTTTGGAGCCAATACCGATGAGTCGCTTGGTGATGAAGTAAGGGTAACCGTCATAGCAACAGGTTTTGATGGGCCCCGACTGCAGCCCGGCAGTGAACCGGTGCAGCGCCAGCCACGCCAGGCAGGCGGGCGGCCGGCCCCCTCTTTCCTTGATCGCAATGATCTGGAGATACCTCCTTTCGTTTTAAAGCGTAAATAAAAAAAGGACTATAGCAATATAAGATTCCCCAAGCCAGTTTCTATTTGAGGCTGGCTTTTTCGCTGCCCTGAATGCTGCGGTGTTCAATGAGCTGGTCGATCCTTAACGGGCCCCCCCAGCCGCCATGATGAGGGTGGGGAAATGCCCGTATATTGGCTATAAATGGGATAAGATAATCGTCCCTGGCATCCCTAAAACAACAAATTAATGCTACCGGTTTCTAGTATAATTTGGCAGACATATATCCCGACCGCGGCCATATAAATGAAAAGACGTACTATTCGTGTGCAAAAATACGGATTGATAGGTGAGCTGGTTGAACCAACCGGTAGTTTATGCCGACGTAACGTTCCTGGTGAACTTCACCATGGATTATATCATCCTGTGGTCCGCTTCCAAGTTGGCAGGGAGGAAAACCGCCTGTTGGCGGTTTGCGGGCGTGGCCGTCCTGGGGGGAATATATGGGGTGGGGAATTTGATCTCTGACCTGAATTTCCTATATAGTTGGCCGGCCAAGATATTGTTTTCCCTGCTCATGGTGATGTTGGCCTTTCCTGGGCGGGGATGGCCGGATTTCAGGAAGACCCTCTTGGCTTTCTACGGCGTAAGCTTTGTGGCCGCCGGGGCTACCATAGCCCTAAGTTACCAGATCAATCAAACCGGGGGGAGCAGGGAGTTTTCTTTATGGTGGCTTCTGGGAGGCGTATTTTGCGCTATACTGGTGGGCTATCAAGGGGAAAAATATTTGGCCCGTAAAGTCATCCCCGATCTCTTGAAATACAAGGTCGAATTGCATTTCGGGAACAGAATATGTCGAGGTGAAGGTTTCCTGGATACCGGCAACCATCTGCGGGACCCACTTACCCGCCGACCGGTGGTCGTGGCTGAATACGAATTGCTCCAGAAATGTATCCCCCGCGACTGCCGGGCTATCATAGAGAACATCCATGACCAGAATGATATTCTCGAAGCGTTGGGCAGCAGCAGTTGGGCCAACCGCCTGCGTTTGATTCCTTTTACTTCCATAGGCCAGAAGAACGGTATGATGGTTGGATTCAGATGTGACCAGGTCATTGTAGATCCTGGACAGCTGTCAAAGTTATATAAGAACCTGGTGGTAGGTGTATACCTCGATAAATTGACAGTCGAAGACGATTACCAATTACTGATCCCGTCTGAAATACTGCAGACTGCGTAGGAGGAATGATAGATGAAAATTGGCGAGAAACTGGCTGCCTGGAAAATGCTTTTGGTGCAATGGTATATCAGGAGGCGATTACCGGATTACGTTCATTATATCGGTTCGACCGAGATTCTGCCTCCACCCCTGAAGGATCAGGAGGAAAGCGGCCTTATTGCCCGATTGGACCAGGGAGACCAAGAAGTAAAAACGACCCTCATCGAACACAATCTGCGTTTAGTAGTGTACATAGCCAAAAAATTCGAAAATACCGGCATAAATATCGAGGACCTGGTTTCAATCGGTACTATCGGGTTAATAAAAGCAGTCAACACTTTTGAACCCAAAAAAAACATCAAACTGGCCACCTATGCATCCCGTTGCATCGAGAATGAAATTTTAATGTATTTGCGCCGCAATCAAAAAAACCGGGCTGAAGTATCGCTGGATGAACCGCTCAATATCGATTGGGATGGGAACGAATTGCTTCTGTCAGACATTTTGGGTACTGAAGGGGATATGATATATAAAAAGATCGAGGGAGAAGTGGAGAAATCTTTATTATGGCAGGCCATGCACAAACTGACCCCGCGCGAGCATACCATAATCAGACTGCGTTTCGGCTTAAATGATGGAGCGGAAAAAACGCAGAAGGAGGTGGCTGACTTACTGGGTATTTCCCAATCCTACATCAGCCGGCTGGAAAAAAGGATCCTCAAACGCTTGAACCGGGAAATACGTAAGATAGAGTAACAGCATCGCTGAAGCGAACGATTATATCGAAAAAAAGAGCCTGGGCCGGGGCTCTTTTTCGTATTTTCTACGAGAATAAGAAGGGGCACATAAGTAAATAATTAAGAACAGACTTGGATGTATGAGAAATATGAATGGCTCTTCCCTACCAACAGCAGCGAATATGGAGAGAAGGGGTGGCTTTTTGATAACCAAAGTGGAGATCTGTGGGGTAAATACCTCAAAACTGCCGGTTTTAAAGAATGAAGAGATGCGCAGCCTGTTCGGGGCTATGCATAATGGCCAGACCGAAGCCAGGGAAAAACTTATCCAAGGTAATCTTCGCCTGGTGTTGAGCGTAATCCAGCGATTCAACAACCGCGGGGAATATGTCGATGATTTATTTCAGGTCGGATGTATTGGTCTGATCAAAGCCATAGATAATTTTGACCTGAGTCAGAATGTGCGCTTTTCCACCTATGCGGTGCCTATGATCATCGGTGAGATAAGACGTTACCTGCGCGACAACAATCCGGTCCGGGTCTCACGCTCACTGCGGGATATCGCTTATAAAGCCCTCCAGGTGAGGGAACGGCTTCTGGCCGAGAACTCTACCGAACCGACCATCGCCCAGATGGCTGAAAAACTGGAGGTGCCGAGGGAAGAGGTGGTCTTCGCCCTCGATGCCATCCAGGAACCGGTCTCTCTCTTTGAACCCATCTACAACGACGGGGGGGATCCGATTTTAGTCATGGACCAGATCAGTGACGATAAAAACACCGATGCCCAATGGCTGGAGTCGATCACTATCAACGAAGCCCTGAAGAAACTCAACGAACGGGAGAAGCATATAGTATCCCTGCGTTTCTTCAACGGCAAGACCCAGATGGAAGTCGCCGACGAGATAGGCATATCCCAGGCCCAGGTGTCGCGTTTGGAAAAAGCGGCGCTTAAGCAGCTGAAGAAGTACGTATGAGCCAAGGAGGGGCAGGATGCAGAATCGGAATTTACTGGCCGTAATACTGATCGCCATAATATTAGCACTTATGGTGCCCTTGTCGGAGAATGCCCGGCAAAGTACCAAGGCCTTTACCTATGACAACCTAATATTTATGGATGCCAGTTTAGGTTGTCGATAATCCCAGGCCTTGGATAATGAGTGGTGCATGAACTGGTCCTGTCAAGACAGGGCCTTTTGGTTGTGTTAAACTGGCTAAAAAAGCCGGTGATGCTATGCAGGAATACCAGCCGATAAAACTCACCTGGGAGGGTAAAGACAGAACTGATGAGGAGCCGGTTGCAGATATCCGCGAACTGGAGCGGGTCAATGTCAACCCGTTTATAGGTACCCCGGCCTATTATAAGCAGGCGGATATACATATGCCGGCTGCATCCGTCCACAACACCTATTGCCTGGGCGACAACCTCACATTTCTGCGTAACCCTTCACAGTGGGCGGGAGAAAGCCCCGTCGATCTGATCTATATCGATCCCCCTTACATGACCGACACAGCCTATAATTCGGCCGTTAATATCGGGGCCGCCCATGCCCAGCATACTGTAGTAAGACCGGCCTTCCACGACCGGTGGCCGTCAGGAATGGCTTCCTACCTGGACATGTTGTACCCCCGCCTGTCTGCCATGCGGGAAATGCTCTCCGAGGAGGGGAGCATGTTCGTCCATGTCGATTGGCATGCCAGTCATTATGTACGAGTTCTCCTGGACGAGATCTTCGGAATGGATCATTTTATCAACGAGATTGCCTGGTGCTTCGGGGGAGGGGGTAATTCCCGGCGCCATTTTCACCGCAAACACGACTCTATCCTCTGGTATGCACGCACTCCTCACTATATATACAATCCCCAGTTCCGGCCTTATACCCCCGGGACCCTGGAGCGCGGACTGACCAATGTCAAGGGGGACCGGTACCGACTCCACCAGGATGGAGCTTTGATGCAGGATTGGTGGACCGATATCAGTAAGATCCTCAGCCCTACTGCATACGAGAACCTAAAGTATCCAACCCAAAAACCGAAGGAGTTGTTGAAGCGGCTGGTGGAAGCGGCATCCAGACCGGGAAGCCTGGTAGCCGATTTCTTCAGCGGGTCGGGTACGCTGGCGGAAGTCTGCAACCAAACCGGAAGACGATGGATTTTATGCGACAGCAGCCGGGTGGGATTACAGACGGCGATGTATCGCTTGATAAGGAACGGCTCCGGCCCCTTTAAAATAATCGCCCCCGATCCATATGTAAATCCGCCGGGCGGCGAACTGGTCCTGAAGAAACCGCAGTTGAGCAGGTTTGACCAACAGCACTGGCTGGTTGACCTGGGCATTGATTGTTATAGGCCTACCGATATTGACCCTTCATCGCAACGCCAGCATTTCAGCGATTATATTGAATTCTGGGAGCTCGACTTGGATTACCAGGGTACCTTTAACTCCTGCTGCCAGGTGATCCGGGAAAAACACAGGTATCAGGGACCGTTGGCCCTGGATATCCTGGTCAGGATCGAAGCCGGTCTTTCCCGCCGGGTGGCTGTAAAGGTGTGGGATGCCTGGGCCAATCAGACTATGGGGGTCGTCGATATCGAGGCTTGATACCAACCGGCCTGGCAATCCCTGTCTGCCGTCGTAGGCCAAGCCGCCGGGCCTGTTTCCCCCGGGGCGGTCAGAATACCGTATAATTTCTAACAGCCGGGTCCGTGCCATTGTCTTGCATAGTGCCGGATTTTATGCTATCAATTGCTTTAGGGGCTGGCGGCCGATGTATAATATTCCCATTTGTGTTATGATGCTGTTATCGATATGAACAATGGGAGTCCGATATATATGGAGCGGATGGAGATTGCCAGCCTGTGTTTTTTGCACAGCATACCGGGGGTAGGTCACAGGACCCTGGCTAGCATCAAGCAGCAGGTGGGAAGTTTCCAGGCTTGCCTCGAAGGTGGGGCCAGCCTGTGGCATCAGTGTTCCCTGCCCGCAGCGGTTTGCACCGGCATAGCCGGCGCCCGGCAGGATGATAATCCCGCCAGTCTGTATGAACGATTGCGAGGTGACGGGATAGATGTATGCTGTTTGGAGGATGACAAATATCCGGATATGCTGCGGGCCATATATGATCCCCCATACCTTATTTACTATAAGGGCAGCATCGACATCCTGGATGAATTCTGCCTGGCGGTGGTTGGCTCCCGGGTTGCCACCAGTTACGGCAAGAGCCAGGCTTTCAGGTTCGGTCGGGAGCTGGCCGGGCAGGGGATAGTGGTTGTCAGCGGAATGGCCAGGGGCATCGACACTGAGGCCCACCGCGGGGCTCTGGAAGCGGGAGGTAAAACTGCCGCCGTATTGGGAAGCGGCATAGATGTGATATATCCGCGCGAAAACCAGAAGCTATACCATCGAATAGCCGAGAACGGGATCGTGATCAGCGAATTTGCTCCCGGCACCAGGCCTGAACCCGGCAACTTCCCGGCTCGTAACCGTACTATATCAGGATTGTCCAACGGGGTGCTGGTGGTCGAGGCCAAGCAGCGCAGCGGGGCCCTGATAACAGTTGATTATGCCCTGGAACAGGGGCGGGAAGTTTTTGCCCTACCTGGCCCCATAAACAGTCAGAACAGCGCGGGCACCAATAATTTGATAAAACAGGGCGCCTGTCTGGTAGACTGCCTGGAAGACATTCTACGGGAATATGGGATGGGTGAGGCAGTGCATCCGGCGGCTGAACAGGGGAGATTACCCTTTGCCGGCGACAGTGACGAGGCAGCGGTTTTGGAGGCTATGGACCATGGAACCATCAATTTCGACCAGTTGATCCACCTATGCGGGTTAGGCTCCGGGAGGCTCAATACCGCGCTGTTGAAACTGGAATTGGAGGGAATAATCAGGGCGATGCCGGGTAATTACTATGTGAAGGTTTAAGCACCCGACATAAACGACATTTTTAAGATGTATATACATTATATAAGTAAAATCTGACGAGGTGATATTTTGGCCGACCATACTCTGGTTATTGTTGAGTCTGCCGCCAAGGCAAAGACCATAGGTAAATTTTTGGGCAGGAACTACCGCGTGAAAGCGAGTGTCGGACACATCAGGGATCTGCCTAAAAGCAAGTTGGGTATCGATGTCAGCAACAATTTTGAACCGCAATACATTACTATCCGTGGTAAGGGGGAGCTTCTCAAAGAGATAAGAAATGAGGCCCGGAAATCCACCCGGGTACTACTGGCCACCGACCCGGATCGCGAAGGTGAAGCCATCGCCTGGCATCTGCAGCATTTCATCAATATCCCTGACGGTTCCAAATGCCGGATAGAGTTCAATGAGATAACGTCCGAGGCCATTAAAAAGGCTATCAAGAGTTCCCGACCAGTCGATATCAACTTGGTCAATGCCCAGCAAGCCCGGCGGGTACTGGACCGTCTGGTGGGATACAACCTCAGCCCCCTGCTGTGGAGTAAAGTCCGCAAAGGCCTCAGCGCCGGGCGGGTGCAGTCCGTGGTGGTGAGGGTTATCTGCGAACGGGAGAAGGAGATCCAGGACTTTAAACCAGAAGAATATTGGACTATAGAGGTTCTATTGTCTATAGGCGGAAGCAGCAGCTTCACTGCCAACCTGTTATCCTATCGGGGACGTAAACTGGAGATCAAAGACGAAGCCCAACAGATCAAGGTGGCCGATTACCTGCGGGGAGCGGAATTTATCCTGAAGAGCCTGGAGAAGAAGGAGAAGCGGGTCAAACCCAAGCCGCCTTTTACGACCAGTACCATGCAGCAGGAGGCTTCAAGGAGGTTAGGCTTTTCCCCCAGCCGCACCATGCGGGTAGCCCAGGAAATGTACGAGGGTTTGGAACTTGGCAAAAAGGGCGCGGTGGGTTTGATCACTTATCTGCGCACTGATTCTACCCGTATCGCCAGTACTGCCCAGGCAGAGGCGCTGGACTTCATCACGGCTCAATATGGGAACCCCTTTGCTCCGAATACCCCTAATGAATACAAGAGCCGCAAGTCGGCCCAGGATGCCCATGAAGCCATCCGGCCCTCGTCGGTGCACCGTACCCCGGACAGTATCAAACAGTTTCTCAGCCGTGATCAGTATCGCCTTTACAAGTTGATATGGGAGCGTTTCGTGGCCAGCCAGATGACCGCCGCCCGCTATGATACGATCAAGGCCGAGATAACCGCCGGGGACTACGGTTTGCGGGCCAGTTCGTCACAGCTGAAGTTTCCGGGGTATAAACGGGTATATAATGATGAGGAGGACGAGATCAAGAATCCCATCCCGGATATGCCGGCCGGGCAACCTCTGCAACTGGAAGAACTGGTGCCGGAGCAGCACTTCACCCAACCCCCACCCCGCTACACCGATGCCAGTCTGGTAAAACTGCTGGAAGAGAAGAATATCGGCCGCCCCAGCACATATGCGCCTATCATCGAGACCATAATCAAGCGGAGTTATGTCGAACGACAGAATAAACAATTTGTACCTACCGAATTGGGGTACATAGTAGTCGATCTGCTGACCCAGCACTTCAGCAACATAGTGGACACCGATTTCACCGCTCGTCTGGAAGAAGAACTGGATTTGATCGAAGAGGGCAAAATGGACTGGAAGGATGTCATCCGCAACTTCTACGATCCCTTCAACGCCGATCTGGAAAAGGCCCAGGACCTCATCGAAAAAGTGCAGATAAAAGATGAGGACGCCGGTAAGGAGTGTCCTCAATGCGGAAAGCCGATGCTGATCAAGCATGGCCGCTTTGGCAAGTTCATCGCCTGCTCCGGGTTCCCGGACTGCCGCCACACTGAATCCATAAACGAAGAGGCGGGAGTAAACTGCCCGTTTTGTAACGGGCAGATATTGGCCCTTAAATCCAAAAAGGGCCGCAAATATTACGGGTGCAAAAATTATCCGGAGTGCAATTTCCGTTCCTGGAACAAGCCCACCGGAGAAAAATGTCCCGTCTGTGGCGATGCGATGGTGGAGAAATATAACAAACACCAGGTGCAATCGGTCTGCCAGAACCCGGAATGCAAGCACCGCCCGGAAACGAGGGAATACGTTGCCGCTCATTAACGTTATCGGCGGCGGTCTGGCTGGCTGCGAAGCGGCCTATCATGCCGCCCGGGCCGGCTTCAGGGTAAGATTGTATGAGATGAGGCCGGGTCGTATGACCCCGGTTCACCGCTCTGGGCACTTGGCGGAACTGGTTTGCAGCAATTCCCTGAAATCTGATCTGGCGGCCACCGCCCAGGGATTACTAAAAGAGGAGATGCGGGCTTTGGGCTCACTGATCCTGGAGTGTGCTGAACAAGCCAGGGTTCCAGCCGGATCGGCTCTGGCGGTGGACCGGGAGTATTTCGCGCAGTTGGTTACCCAACGGATCGAAACCCACCCCAACATAGAGATCATCCGCCAGGAAGTGGAGGTGCCGCCCGCCGATGAGGTCAGTATAATTTCCACCGGCCCCCTCACTTCGGATTCATTGTTTCGGGAATTGACCCGGGTTACCGGTGAAGAGAACCTGTTTTTCTATGATGCGGTGGCTCCCAGCGTCACCCGGGAGAGCCTGGATATGGAGAAGATATTCAAAGCGTCCCGCTACGATAAAGGGGAAAGTGACTATTATAACTGTCCGATGAACCGGGACGAATATGAGCATTTTTACCAGGAACTGGTACAAGCGGACATCGCCGAGGGTCACAGCATCGACCGGAGCCTCTTTTTTACCGGCTGCATGCCCATAGAAGTCATGGGCCGTCGTGGTTTGGATACGCTCAGATTCGGCCCCCTGCGTCCGGTTGGCCTGATTGATCCCCGCACCGGCCATCGGGCCTGGGCGGTAGTCCAACTGCGGCAAGAGAACAAAGCAGGGACCATACTAGGCCTGGTCGGCTTCCAGACTCGACTCAAATGGGGTCAACAGGACCGGATCTTTCGTTTGATACCGGGGCTGGCGAAAGCTGAATTTGTGCGATATGGAGTCATGCACCGCAATACCTATATAAACAGCCCCCGCCTTTTACAGCCGACCCTGCAATTGAAAAAGAACCCGAAATGGTTTTTTGCCGGGCAGATAACCGGGGTGGAGGGGTATATGGAATCGGCTGCCACCGGTATCCTGGCGGGAGTCAATGCGGTGCGTCTCTGCCTGAGCAGACCGTCCCTGATAATGGATCCCCAGACCTTGCTAGGGGCTCTGCTGGCTTTCATAACCGATCCGAGCCAGGAGGACTTCCAGCCCGTCAATGCCAATTTTGGTATTCTGCCTCCACTGCCGGTGCACATCAAGGATAAGAAGAGACGCTATGAGGCCTATGCCCTCAGATCACGGCGACAGATGCAGGACTTCCTCAGCCAGGCCGGGCTTCAGGCAACAGAAGCAAGAGAGGTTTAAAACGCAATGGTTATAGAGCCGGAACAAAATGCCTTGCTGGCCGATCAAATCCCTGGATTTTTGGCTTATCTGCGGGTGGAAAAGAGTGCCTCTCCCTTGACCCTGATCGGGTACCACACCGACCTGGATCAATTCCTGGATTTTCTGGCCGGTTTTTGCGGTATGGAGAAATCGGCCCTGCCCGCCACCGGGGTAACCAACCGGTCCGCCCGGGAATATATCGCCCAGATGTATAATCATGATCTGAGCCGGGCCACCATTGCCCGCAAGATGGCCTCCCTGCGCTCATTTGTCAAATACCTGTGCCGGGAGAACCTGCTGGCCGGCAATCCCATCGTTAGCGTCTCCACCCCCCGGCAGGAGAAGAGATTACCCCGTTTTCTGTACCCTATGGAGATCCGTATGCTCATAGAGGCCCCCGATACCAGCACTCCTTCGGGTTTGAGAGACAAGGCTATTCTCGAGACCTTGTATGCTTCCGGGGTTCGAGTCAGTGAGCTGGTCGGGATAAATATGGATGACCTGGATATGAAGGAAGGCTGGATAATGATTCTGGGTAAAGGCCGCAAGCAGCGCCTGGCCCCGATGGGGGTCAAATGCAGGCGAGCAATTGCAGCTTATCTGGATAAGGGAAGGCCAATCCTGCTTGCCCGGGGCAGCCACAACGACCCAGCCCTTTTTCTTAACAAGGCGGGCCGGCGGCTTACTGCCCGCAGCATCCGCAATATCATCAATAAATACGTGGAACAGTTGGCGATGCATCAAAAGGTTACCCCTCACACCCTCAGACATACATTTGCCACCCATCTCCTGAACAACGGCGCCGATCTGCGCTCGGTACAGGAGTTGCTGGGCCATGTCAAACTGTCCACTACTCAAATCTATACTCATGTTACCAAAGACAGATTGAAAACCATCCATGAAGAAAATCATCCGCGGAGGTGAGGCCAGTGTTTGAAGCGACAACCATTGTAGCGGTAAAAAAAGGCGGCCAGATGGCCATAGCCGGAGATGGGCAGGTGACCTTCGGTCAAAATGTGGTTATGAAGAACAATGCGGTCAAGATCAGAAAGATTTATGAAGGCAAAGTAGTGGGCGGATTTGCCGGTTCGGTAGCCGATGCCTTCACATTATTCGCCAAATTCGAAGAAAAACTCAAAGCCAGCGGGGGCAATCTTACCCGGGCGGCGGTGGAGATAGCCAAGGAATGGCGTACCGACAGGATTCTGCGCAAGTTGGAAGCCCTGCTGATAGTAGCCGACCGCGAGAAGATGTTCATAGTGTCGGGCAGTGGAGAGGTGATCGAACCGGATGATGGCATCACCGCTATCGGTTCGGGAGGTTCCTATGCTCTGGCGGCAGCCCGGGCCCTGGCTCGCTTTACGGATTTAACGGCCGCCGAGATAGCTGGCGAAGCACTGAAAATAGCCGGTGAAATATGCGTATATACTAATGACCGAATCACCGTTGAGGTAGTTGAATAGACTTACAAAAAGGAGATTTCATCTTGCATAACCTTACGCCGAAACAGATAGTGGAAGAACTGGACAAATATATTGTTGGACAGCAGGAAGCCAAGAAAGCGGTCGCTATCGCCTTGCGCAACCGTTACCGGCGCAAACTGCTGGCTCCGGAGCTGAGTGAGGAGATTTATCCCAAGAACATTATCATGATAGGCTCGACCGGGGTAGGGAAGACTGAGATAGCACGACGGTTGGCCAAACTGGTCAAGGCCCCGTTCATAAAGGTAGAGGCCAGTAAATTTACCGAAGTCGGTTATGTGGGGCGGGACGTCGATTCCATGATCCGGGATCTGGTAGAGACGGCCTTGCGAATGGTGAAACAGGAAAAAATGGATAGGGTACGGGAAAAAGGAGCGGCGCTGGCTGAGGAAAGACTTATCGATTACTTGTATCCCCTGCCCGCTAAACGGGCCGCCTACAACAAAAATCCCCTGGAATTCCTAATGGGGCAGGTACAGAATAGTCCCCGCGAAGATGAGGATTACCGGCGCCAGGTAAGGGAAGCCGAGAGCCAAAGAGAAATCATCCGCCGGAAATTGGCCCGGAAGGAACTCGAGGATGAGACAGTCGAGATAGATGTGGAGGAGAGGAACAACTCGTTCATGGAGATCATCTCCGGCTCGGGCGTAGAGGAGATGGGGGTAAACTTCCAGGACATACTGGGAGGGCTGCTGCCTAAATCGACCAAAAAACGTAGGCTCAAAGTCAAAGAAGCCCGGGAGATCCTCAGTCATGAGGAGGCGACGCGCCTCATCGATACCGATGAAGCCAACCGCGAGGCTATCCGCCGGGTAGAACAGGACGGATTGGTATTTTTGGATGAGATCGACAAGATCGCCAGCAAAGAGGGTTCATATGGCCCTGATGTCTCCCGGGGCGGGGTGCAGCGCGATATATTGCCCATTATCGAAGGTTCCACGGTAATCACCAAATACGGGCCGGTCAAGACCGACCATATCCTCTTCATCGCCGCCGGGGCCTTCCATGTCAGTAAACCGTCGGACTTGATTCCGGAACTGCAGGGACGTTTTCCTATCCGGGTAGAATTAGAAAATCTAAAAAAGGAAGACCTGATCCGGATACTGCGTGAGCCGCATAACTCACTGTTGAAGCAATACACGGCCCTACTGGGTACGGAGGGGCTAGACGTGATTTTCGCCGACCAGGCGGTCGAATATATCGCCGAGATAGCCTTCGAAGTCAATGCCCGGACTGAAAATATCGGGGCTCGTCGGCTGCATACGATCATGGAGAAAGTTTTGGAAGACCTGCTTTTCGAAGCCGCCTACATGAAGGGGCAACAGATAGTCATTGATCGGGACTATGTCGAGACCAGGCTGAGTAAAATCGTGCAGGATGAGGACCTGAGCCGATACATCCTGTAGTATCAACCACAGCTATGCCATGGAAAACAGGGGACCGTCCGAGACCACTGAAGAAATCTCTGAAATGTGTCATGCTGAGCGTCTGCGAAGCATCTTGCAGCTGTATAAAGGCCCCTAATAAAGTATTGCCATGAGATCCTTCGTCGCCTTCGGCTCCTCAGGATGACAAATAAGTGTCACTCTGAACGCAGTGAAGAGTCTATTAACTCCTCAAATAACTTGGTGCCTGTCCCCAAGTTATTCAGGATGACAAATAAGTGTCACTCTGAACGCAGTGAAGAGTCTATTAACTCCTCAGGATGACAAAATAGGTGCTTTATCAGTGGTCTCGGACCGTTCCCAAATGAGTCAGGTTACCGACCACAACCTTAATAATTGCCATCATACCAGGAGAGCGCCGCCGTTTAGTCCGGCAGCGCTCTCAGCTTTACCTGCTGCAGCGATTATCATACATAGTTGGGGTATTGGTATTGGTATTTGCTTTGGCTTTAACAGCTTACTGGTGGGCCTGCAATAGAACTGAAGCCGACATCACCGCATCTAAATAATCCCTTTATCTTTGAACTCCGCAACTTGTTGATCCGAATAGCCTGCTTCCCTGAGAATCTCTTCAGTATCCTGTCCCAGGGCCGGAAAAACCAACTTGGCCACCCCGGGCGTCCCCGACATTTTGATCGGGATCCCGGTCAGGGGGATGTCATGTCCCGAACCCTTGAAATCAGGCAGTTTCAGGATCATGTCCCTAGCCAGCACCTGGGGATGATTGCACATCTCTTCCATGGTCAGGACCGGAGTAAAGCAGATGTCATCGTCGGCATAGAATTCCACCCATTCGTCTCTGGTTTTGGTCATCATTATAGCCCGGATGTCGGATTGTATGTCCGGTTGAAGGTCGGGGTTCCATTGGGGCTTGATGTATTCCGCCCGGTCCAGCTTGTGGCAGAACTGGGCCCAGAATTTATCTTCCACTGCTCCCAGGCCGACATGTTTACCGTCTTTGGTCTCGTAAACGTTGTAGCAGGCGTATCCCCCGGTCAGCACCTCATTACCCATCTCCGGCAATCTGCACCATCCGGCCCACTCGCCCAGCGTATAGGCCAGCAGGCTTATGGAACAATCCAGCATGGCTACGTCGCAAAACTGGCCTTCCCCGGTCCTTTCACGGCTGGCTAGGGCCAGCAGGATAGCGATGACCGAATAAAGGGTCCCCCCAGCGATATCCGCGATCTGTACCCCCGACATGGCCGGCCGCCCCTTATAAACTCCGGTCATGCCGGTCACTCCGGCCAGATTAAGATAATTCAGGTCATGGCCGGCGGCATCTTTGAGAGGTCCGGTCCATCCATACCCGGTTATGGCGCAATAGATGATGCCTTTGTTTACAGCTTTCAAAGCTTCATAATCCCGGCCCATCTTCTTCATAACCCCGGGCCGGACCTGATCGACGACCACATCGGCTCCCGCCACCAGTCTCTTGAAGATGTCTTTGCCCGCTTGCTGTTTCAGGTCCAGGGTGATACTTTTTTTGTTGCGGTTTACGGTAGGAAAACGAGTACTCTCCCCCTCGATAACCGGCGTCAAGGTGCGCCCCAGGTCACCTCCCTTGGGATCTTCGATTTTGATGATCTCAGCCCCGAAGTCCGCCAGTATCTGTGTGCAAAAAGGCCCGGGCAGATATCTGGATAGGTCCAGGACTCTGATTCCTGCCAGTGGCAAACTCATAGACTCCCTCCGTTCGACTATTGGTTTGGGCGAGGAATCCCGGATCTTCTTGGTTGACTCTTTAGAAGTGTCCTTAATTCCTCTAATAAAAAAGCCCTGGCAAGAATGCCAGGGCATATTAGAAGGGGAGGTGTTACCCAAAATCAGTTTGGTGCTGGCACACAGGTAACAAACCTGTTTTCGCTATGCCGTTCATTCTACCGTAAACATGAGTGCTAACTAAGGCAGGAATATTCCTTCCTTGTCGACCACTTTGTAAAGCAGTTCGATCTCTTCCACTGTCGGCTTCTCGGTTACCCCTGTACAACGGGAGATGTTGAGGTCGAATTCACAATTGTCCTTGACCTGCTCGGGAGTTAATCCAGGATGGACTGTATCAAGGTACATTAATCCATTTTCATCGAAGCGGAAGACTCCCATATTGGTTATGACCGCAGAAGGTCCGCCATTGAAGAATTTGCCGTACACTTCCTTCTTGGGTTTCATCTCTCCGGAGGGCCAGTCCGGAATGACCCACCCCGGGGAAGTGATGTAGTCGACTTTATCCTTAAAGCGACGTTTCTCCTGCACCATTATAAACACGGTTCTCCGGGCAAATGAGTTGATGTCCGGATTACCGCCGCTGCCGGTGAAACGCTTTTTGGGAGCGGCGTAATCTCCCACTACGGTAGTGTTAACGTTTCCGTACTTGTCGATTTCAGCGCCTCCCAGGAAGGCCAGATCTACGTATCCGTTATGGAGCTGTCCGTAGAATGCTTCGGTCAAACCGGCGGCAACTGAGGATTGGGTGGCACAACGCGCATCACCCACCGAAGTGGGCAGGTCTTTGGGTCTGCCGTCGATGCTGCCGGCTTCATAAATGCATACTGCATTGGGGGCGTTGGTGATCTGGGCCAGCGCGATGGCCAGCATGGGCAGACCGGTGCCGGCGAAAACGATATCACCGTCTTGAACTTCCCGGGCCGCCGCAACGGCTAATAGATCAGCGCCTTTGTAGTTTTCTGCATAATTTTTTGCAGTCATCTATCTCGTCCCCCTTTTCACAGTAGTCGAATAGCCCATGACGCTGTTGGCTTTTAGTTTAAGGAGTCGGTTGGCACCAAGTTTCTCCAGGTATCCATCAAAGCCATCCACTCCAAAGATCCATTCATCCGCCCACTTTTTATAAGCATCGGCGCTCTTGGAGGCCTGGTAGAAAGCCCTGATGAAATCTGCATCGACGTCATAAAAGAACTGGGAACCGGTGGGATGGGCCCCAAAGGGTTGTTCGATTACGTAATCGATCGCGTATCCGGGGGCGATATTGGCGGCCGGGTCATCTCTCAAGTAGCTGTCCGGGACGATCTCCTCGGCGATGACGATCACCTTTTTGGCAGCCTTGATGACTTCCAGATCCACATACGTTTGGGCCAGAACCCTGACCGTACCTTCATCTCCGACCTGCTGGGCGTATACAATGGCCCAATCGGCATTCGCGGCCGGCATCAGCAGAATTTTGCCCATATCATACATGGGATCCTGGATTGTATCGTATTTCTTCAAGGGTATTTTGGGATTGGAGCCATCCCGCAGTCCGGCTTTGCCAAGCATATCAAACTTGGGGTTCAGTATATCGGTTCCCATTGACAAAGCTGTCGGGAAGAAGGGAAGACCATAGGCACCGGCCAGCAACCGGGCAACACATTGGGCATGGGAATAATCTTCAACAATCATGGTTCCTTCAACCTGTCCACGAGCCACGGCTTCGCCCAGTTTACCATACAGCTCGTGTCCTACCCAGCAGGACTCCCAGATTTTCACGCAGCCCGCCCCTGCCAGCACCTCAGTATGGGTACCGCCGTTGACTTCAAACAGGTGCAGATCCTTTTTACCCTGGCGCACCAATTCATAGATAAGGGCCATCGGGCGGCGCCAAATCGTGAAGCCGCTGAATGACAGCATGTCGCCGTCTTTGATCAGACCAGCAGCTTCTTTGAGGGTTGTCTTGTTAATCTTTCCCATTGATCTACCTCCTCTATTATTTTGGGGGTCTACCTAAGCCAGTGACGGAACTAAACACTATACCTCGTTGGACTTCGTCTTGGACTCGATCTCCCTGGCATGAATGCCGGCACGAAATTGCTACAATCCGACTACCATCTGCCGATTACTTCACGGCCGATGATCATCCTCTGGATCTGGTTGGAACCTTCGTAAATCTGGGTAATCTTGCAGTCTCTCATCATCCGTTCCACCGGGAATTCACTGCAGTAGCCATAGCCGCCCATCAACTGCACACAGTTAGTACAGACTTCCATGGCGGTATCGGTAGCGAATTTCTTGGCCATGGATGCCTCTTTGTTGTGAGGCAGTTTATTGTCCTTGAGCCAGGCAGCCCGGTAAATCAAGAGCTGTGCTGCATCCAGAGCGGTTGCCATATCGGCTACCATGAACTGCACCCCCTGATTGGCTGCCAGCGGTTTACCGAAAGCCATCCGTTCCTTGATATACTGATTGGTGAACTCCAGAGCCCCTTCGCCGATGCCTAATCCCTGGGCGGCTATGGTGATCCGTCCACCGGCAAGTAAGCCCATGGCTACCTGGAATCCATCGTTTTGTACACCCAGCATATTCTCTTTAGGAACTTTGACGTTTTCGAAATAGAGTTCCACCGTGGGAGACCCGTTCATACCCATCTTCTCGACCGCTTTGCTCATGGTAAAACCTGGCGAGTCCTTTTCGATCTGTAAGCAGGTGATACCTTTACCTGATCCCTGGGTGGGGTCGGTCTTGACAAAGGTGCAATAAGTGGTGGCAATACCACCGTTGGTTATAAATATCTTGCTGCCGTTGATGATAAAGTGGTCGCCTTTGTCTTCCGCCTTGCATTTAATCGCGGCAGCGTCTGAACCGGCGTTGGGTTCGGTCAGGGCATAAGCCCCAACTATTTCCCCAGTAGCCAGGGCTTTAAGGTATTTTTCCTTAACCCGCTGTCCGCCATAGAGCCAGGTGCTCATGCAGCCCAGCCCGGTGTGAACGCTCATAATAACTCCGGTAGAGGCGCAGCATTTGGATATCTCTTCGATGAAAATAGCAAAATCAAGATAACTGGCTCCGGCTCCTCCCCACTCTTCCGGAATCGGCAGGCCGGTTAAACCCAGGTCGGCCATCTTTTTGAAGGTTACCATTGGGAAGGTATGGGTTTTATCGGTTTCAGCTGCTATAGGTTCAATCTCGTTCTTGGCGAACTTTCTGAACATATCTCTCATCATTGATGACTCTTCATTTAATCCAAAATCCATTCAGTTCAACTCCTTCTCTATTTACCTGTAAATTGAGCCTTCCTCTTTTCCACGAAAGCTCCCATGCCTTCCTTCTGGTCGGCAGTGGCGAAACAAATACCAAATAAGTCGGCTTCAATGGTCATTGACCGGTCGATATCGGTCTGCATACCTTCATTGACCGCCACCTTGCAGAAGCGCACCGCCGCTTGCCCGCGGGAAGCGATCCGTTTGGCCAGTTTCATAACATAGTCCATCAGCATGTCAGCCTCCACCACGGTATTAACCAGTCCTATCCGCAAGGCTTCATCCGCTTCAATGGTGTCACCGCTGTACAGCAGTTGTTTAGCCATGCCGGTCCCGACGATCCGGGGTAAACGCTGGGTGCCGCCAAAACCGGGGGTCACTCCTAAACCGACTTCGGGCTGACCGAATTTGCTCTTATCCGAACAAATCCTGAAATCGCAGGACATGGCCAGTTCGCAGCCTCCGCCCAGACAAAAACCATTGACGGCGGCAATAACAGGTTTCTCAATCGATTCAATTAATCTGAATACACTTTGACCCAGGAGCCCGAACTCCCTGCCTTGCATAGCATTGATATCCAGCATGTAGGTTATGTCCGCCCCGGCGACAAATGATTTGTCCCCGGCGCCTTTGATTATCATCACCGCAGCCTCGGGGTCATCCCGGAATACTTCGGTTGCCGCTTTGATGTCCAACAAAGTGTCTTTGTTGAGGGCGTTCAGCGCCTTGGGACGGTTGATTGTCAATATATCGACATTGTCGATTTTATCAAGCAACACATTGGCGAATTCCATTACTCGGCCCCCCTTGCTGAATAAGATACAGCTATTTGCTGTAGTCGTAGATCCCCTTGCCCACTTTACGTCCCAGCCAGCCGGCCTGGACATATTGTCTCAGAAGTGGAGAGGGACGATATTTAGGATCGCCGTAGCCCTGATACATAACATTGAGGATAGCCAGGATGGTATCAAGCCCAATCAGGTCGGCCAGGGCGCATGGTCCCATGGGATGGTTCATGCCGAGTTTCATGATGTTATCGATGTTTTCGGCCGGAGCAACACCTTCATAAAGTTCCCATAGGGCTTCATTGATCATTACTTGCAGCACCCGGTTAGAAACGAATCCAGGTACGTCTTTGCACCATACCGGGGTCTTGCCCATCTTGATGGAGGCTTCTTCAATGGTGGCATACACCTCATCGGTGGTGGCCAAGCCGCGGATGACCTCGACCAGTTTCATGACCGGTACCGGGTTCATGAAATGCATACCGATTACCTGGGCCGGCCGCTTGGTGCAGGCCGCAATCTGGGTAATCGGGAGGGAAGAAGTGTTGCTGGCCAGGATGGCATGAGGAGGAGCGATCCGATCCAGTTCCTCGAACACTTTTTTCTTGATTTCGAAGTTCTCAACGATGGCTTCCACGACGAGATCGCAATCAGCAGCATCTTCAAGGCTCACGGAAGGTTTGATTCTGCCAAAGACGGCATCCGCATCTTCCTGGGTCCGTTTGCCCTTCTCAACGTCACGGGCCAAATTCTTTTTGATTAAAGCCATGCCTTTGTTCACCAGTTCCATGTTGATATCATATTGGACGGTATCAAATCCGGCCTGGGCTGATACCTGGGCAATTCCGCCGCCCATTTGGCCGGCGCCGATTACCATGACTTTCTTGATTTCCATATATTCTTACCTCCTGCATATATAATGGATTAATCGTGTGAAAAACTTTATGGTTCAACCTTGATCAGCATGGAGTCACCCTGGGCATGGCCGGAGCAGATTCCGCATACTCCGTATCCGCCGCCGCGGCGTTTCAGTTCATATCCCAGGGTCATCAGGATGCGGGCGCCGGAAGATCCGATCGGATGGCCGTAAGCAATGGCGGAGCCATTGACGTTGACCTTGTTGACCATATCTTCCTTGCTCATGCCGACTATCTTCATACAGCTGACCAATACCACCGCTGCAAAGGCTTCATTGGCTTCCACCAGTTTGATGTCATCGGCAGTCAATCCGTTCTGTTCCAAAACCTTCTTGATGGAGAGACCAGGCACAGTGGCAATATCTTTGGTCTGTTGGGATACTTCCGCATAATCAACGATGGTAAATAACGGCTTCAAACCAAGTTCATCGGCTTTTGCACGGCTCATCAACATGACCGCGCTGCCACCGTCATTGACACCAGGAGCATTACCGGCAGTTACGCTGCCAAGCTGTCCGGTTACAGGACTCTTGTGATTGAAGACGGGTGGTAATTTAGCGAGGGCTTCAATGGTAGTGCCGGGACGGGGTCCTTCATCCTTGGCCATAACTTCTTTGCCCTTTTTAATCTCTACCGGGAAGATCTCATCATCCAGGCGGCCCTTCTCCATAGCATCAACCGCCCGGGTCTGGGACAGATATGACCACCAATCCATTTCTTCCCTGGTTACGCCGAATTCATCAGATACTTCTGAGCCATGGATGGCCATGTGACGATTGTAGAAGGCATCCCACAGTCCGTCGTAAACCATCAGATCTATTAGTTTGCCGTTGGGGAGACCCATTCTGGCGCCAAATCTCTCATCAGGCAGTGAAAAAGGACAATTGCTCATGCTTTCCATACCACCGGCGATAACGATTTCAGCCCGGCCAACCTTGATAAGCTGAACACCGAGATCAATCGTCTTTAATCCGGAGGAACATACTTTGTTGATGGTTATGGAAGGCACGGATACAGGCAGTCCGGCCAGAATAGTCGCCTGGCGGCTGGGGACCTGTCCAGCGCCGGCCGGTACAACTTCGCCCATATATACATAATCGACATCTTCGCCTTTGACCTTGCCTTCTACCCGGCGCATTACTTCTTTGATTGCCAGAGCGCCAAGCTGGGGTGCATCATATTCTTTCAGCTTTCCACCCATGACGCCATAAGGGGTACGGGCGGCGGCCACGCAAACCACTTCCCGGAGCTTGGCATAGGGATTATCGAGCTTGCGGCCCATTCCTTTGAAATCTGGTTTTCTTTCTCCCAATCCAGTTACTGGTACTGTTTTCGGATAATCTGCTCTTTTCATGTCCAGCTTTTGAACAAAATCTGACATACTCCCTCTTCCTCCTTAAATATTGATTGAGTGTTCCCATAACTGGTTTAACCTCGGTGTAAATCGATCACCTCCCTCGTTACAGATAAAAAATAACCCCGCAGACTTATTTGTCTGGCGGGGCTCAAAGGCTCTCTGTGCAGATTTCATCAATAATATGTAGTTTGGTTGGCTCTGCTTAGATCGAACTGGCGGCAGTAAGTGAACTCTTGATAATCTCCGTTAATACTAATGTATCATGCAGACAATTATTTGCCCCGCAGCGGGGGCATTTTATTTCTAATTGTCGGCATTCCAGGTATTTGCCCAACAGCTTGTGGCATTTTTGGCAACGGAAATCCTTTAGAATTATTTTAATCACTCTCCTTAACCCCTAGTCCTCCTGACAACAACCGCACGTATATCTATATTAATATCAAGCAAATATCATGCCATCACTAGGAAGTTTTTATCAGATGCCTAAATGTCGGGCTTCATAAGGCAAAAAGAAGGGAACGGACAGCCGCTCCCTTTATATTTTGTTGCATATATGCAATGGATAATTTACTTATTTTAAATAGATCAGTAATAACTCTTGGTATTGCGGCAGTTTATTATGTAACAATCCGCGCAAGACCCAATTTAAACGTGATCGACATCAAAACGAGAGTTCATGCTGGTTTAAAACGTTGCATAGATGCATCTCATCAATGCTGCATTTATGCAACGCGTCATTGCATTGATGCATCAAATTTTAAATAGATTCAACTATTAGTCTTTTCGTTGGGTTATGCCATATTTGGCCGCTTTTCTAACTACGGTCGATGCATCTACCTTAAGCACTGTGGCCATCTGCCGGGTAGTGCGATATTTTTGATATGCCTTCTGCAGTATTTGCTTCTCCACATTCTCCACCGCGTCTTGCAGGGGTATGATACCGGAGACCATCACCTCAGGATTTACGGGCAGCGAGTTCATTATGAAAGCAGGCAGATCTTCGGCGGTCAGCAAATCCTTGGTGCTGACCACAAACAACCTCTCTATCAGGTTTTCCAACTCTCTCACGTTACCGGGCCAATTGTAACCCATAAACACATCTATTATTTCGGGGGCAAACCTCCGGTTGAGTTTGTGTTTGCGGTTGTAAAGCTTGGTAAAATGAGAAACCAGGGGAGGGATATCCTCGATCCTATCCCGCAGGGGGGGGACATTTATGGGTACTACATTAAGGCGGTAGTAAAGGTCTTCCCGAAACAGTTTTTTCTCCACCAACTCCAGCAGGTTTTGATTGGTACCGGTCACGATCCTGACATCTATATGCAGGGGTTTGGTACCCCCGATACGGACGATCTCCTTGTTCTGCAAGACCCGCAGCAGTTTAACCTGAAGATTAAAGGGCAGATCGCCTATCTCATCCAGGAACAGCGTTCCTCCTGAAGCCAACTGAAAATAACCAGGCTTGCCTTCTTTCTTGGCACCGGTAAACGCGCCATAATCATACCCGAACAACTCTGATTCAAGCAGAGTCTCAGGTATCGCCCCGCAGTTAACCTTAATGAAGGGTTGATCCCTGCGGGTGCTGTTATTGTGGATTACCTCGGCTATAAGTTCCTTGCCGGTACCGGATTCACCAGTGATCATGATGGTGGAATCAAATTGGGCCAGTCTGATCACTGTGGACAGTAAAGATTTCATGCGATTGGAGGTGGTTACGATATTGTCGGAACCGACATATTGTAACTTCAGGGTACGCAACTGGGTCTCATAGTGCTGGCTCAGACCCTCGACCTCTTCCAGCTTTTGCCTCAGGGCGTTGAGTTCGGTGATATCACGCACATTGCTTACTACCCGGAATATATTGCCGGCATCATCGAAAACCGGGTTGCCGGTAGCCAAGGTCACTTTACCGGTGCGCATCTCCTGGCTGATGGTGACCGGGCGACGTTTCTGCAGCACCAACGCGGTGACCGATTCTGAGACTATGCCCTCAGACTCTATGGCGGCAACATTTTTGCCGATGAATTCATCGGCGCTGAGGCCAGTGATCCTCTCATATGCTTTGTTGAGGCGGAGGGTAATACCAGCCCCATCGGTAATATATAGACCATCGAAAGACGAGTCGATAATGGCATCCAATTCCCGGTTGAGTTCCTTGAATCGTTCCAGTTCCCGGGAAACATTCTCCAGCTCGGAAACATCCAGGAGCACGGCTACCGCTCCCACGATTTCTCCTTCCTTTATAATAGGGGAACGGTTGGACAAAAATTGATGATCCCTTAGCTTGATTTTTTTGAGAGGCTCGGCTACGCCGCTATCGATTATGTTGGTAAGGTCGCTTTCGGGCAGGACATCCTGTATGTGACGGCCTATGACCTCCGAGGCTTTATACCCCAGGAGTCTCTCCGCGGCCGCATTCCAAACGCTGATCAATCCCTTTTGTTCGATCGACACGATCACATTATGGGCCGAGTTGATGATGGCATCCAGTTCCAATGATATATTTTGATAGGAGTTGAAAAAAGCCTTGGCTATATCGCCCCGGGTGCAGATGCCGACCACCCGTCCATAGTTGTCTACGACCGGCAGGCGGGGTACAGTAGTGTTTACAACATCCCCGAATTCATCCTCCGGGTGTCCGATGAGCAGGTCGGTGCTCATCATTTGTCCAACCGGGCGGTCAAAATCCCGGTCGCCATTGACTACCCGGTATATATGAGTTTTGGTAAAGACACCAATTAATTCACTGTTTTCATTGATGACCGGTGCACCATCTATTTTGTTATCCATGAAAATGATGGCTGCTTCTCCAACTGTCTGCTCGGGACGAAGAGTTATGGGACCAGGGGTCATAATCTCTCGAATCTTCAATTTCTGCCACCACCTTGGCTTCAATTTAGCATAAGGAATGGGAAAATGCACGGGATTTATATGCCATACCACGGCGTAAACAAGATTCCATGATTATAAGCACACATATTTTTGGACAACATATATGCTTGAGATCTGGCAATATTGCAGTCATAAATCTAAAGGCTGCTAAAGTGCAAAGTGGTTCCAGTAATAGTCAACTTTCTTGCCAATCGTTATTTAATTGTGATATATTATCTGTTGATGATTTCGCACGCCGGCCGATCGCAGGGAGTGTGCTCGTAATGAGTTTCCCGGCGGGATGAAGCTGGCGGAGGATTAAAACAATAGGAGGTGCAAAAATGTCAGTAATTACTATGAAGCAATTACTGGAGGCTGGTGTTCATTTCGGGCATCAGACCAGAAGATGGAATCCCAAGATGGACCGTTACATTTATATGGAGAGAAATGGTATTTATATCATCGATCTCCAACAGACGGTCAAAAAATTCGATGAAGCTTATAGTTTCGTTAAAGAGGTAGTGGCGGAAGGCAAGGGGATTCTTTTCGTCGGGACCAAAAAGCAAGCCCAGGAAACCATCAAAGACGAAGCCAGAAGATGTGAGATGTATTTTGTGAATCAACGCTGGCTGGGCGGGATGCTGACTAATTACAAAACCATCCGCAAACGGGTCATGAGGCTCAAGGAATTGGAGAGGATGGAAGCGGAGGGAGCTTTTGAAGTCCTCACCAAGAAAGAGGTAGCCAAACTCAAGAATGAAAGAGAGCGGCTGGAAAGATTCCTGGGCGGAATCAAAGATATGGATAAGCTGCCCGGAGCCGTATTTGTGGTGGACCCCCGCAAAGAGAAGATAGCGGTGGCAGAAGCCCGTAAGTTAAAGATTCCAGTGGTAGCCATTGTAGATACTAACTGTGACCCGGATGAGATCGACTATGTGATACCGGGCAACGATGATGCTATCAGGGCAGTACGGCTCATATCCTCGAAGATAGCGGATGCGGTATTGGAGAGCAAGCAGGGAGAACAGGTAGCCGGATAAAGCTAGATCAAAGGGTGAGCGGTTTTTCCGGCCCACCCTTTTTTTACGACATTCTGGAATGCATGATGAAGGAGGATATCAGGTGGAGATTACAGCAGGATTAGTGAAGGAACTGCGGGAAAGAACCGGTGCGGGCATGATGGATTGCAAGAAGGTGCTGGTAGAAACCAGTGGTGATATAGAACAGGCGATCGACGAGTTGAGGGCC
Source organism: Syntrophomonadaceae bacterium (assembly GCA_040217755.1). GTDB lineage: Bacteria > Bacillota > Syntrophomonadia > Syntrophomonadales > Syntrophomonadaceae > PHAA01. The sequence continues at coordinate 49,345 of JBEHWJ010000004.1, forward strand.
AAAGGACTGGCCAAAGCTGCCAAGAAGGCAGGCAGGGTGGCCAGTGAAGGTGTGGTAGTATCGTATATTCACGGCAAAGGGCGCATAGGCGTACTGGTCGAGGTCAATTGCGAAACCGATTTTGTAGGCAATACCGATGAGTTCAGACAACTGGCATATGATATCGCCATGCAGGTTGCGGCCACCAATCCGACCTACCTTTCCCGCGAGCAGGTACCCGCTGCCGACCTGGAGCATGAGCGCGAGGTATTGAGGGCCCAGGCCCTGGAAGAGGGTAAGCCGGAAAAGATAATCGACAAGATGGTAGAGGGCCGGATCGAAAAGTTCTATAAGGAAAACTGCCTGCTGGAACAACAGTTTATAAAAGACCTTGATAAAACCATCCAGCAGCTGATTCACGAGCATGTCGCCAAAATAGGGGAAAATATCAATGTCCGCCGTTTCACCCGCTATGAGGTGGGCGAAGGCATAGAGAAACAACAAACCGATTTCGCCGCCGAGGTTATGTCGCAGATAAAGGGATAATTGCCGGGCCGAAAAGCTCGCATTGGCGGAAAGTTGGAATCTGGGGGGAGTCCGGTGCAAAGTCCGAAATACAAAAGGGTTATATTGAAGCTCAGCGGGGAAGCTCTTTCGGGTGAAAAAGGTTACGGTATCGAGCATTCTGTAATATCGTCGATAGCCCGTCAGGTCGTGGAAGTTGCGCAGACTGGCGTCGAGGTAGCCATCGTGGTCGGGGGAGGAAACATCTGGCGCGGCGTGTCGGGAAGCGCCAAGGGGATGGAAAGAGCCACGGCTGATTATATGGGTATGCTGGCCACGGTAATAAACTCTCTGGCCCTGCAGGATGCCCTGGAGAACGAAGGTATGGTGACCAGGGCAATGTCAGCCATCGAGATGAAGGAGGTGGCTGAACCCTATATCCGCCGCCGCGCCATCCGGCATTTGGAGAAGGGGCGGGTGGTGATCTTCGCCGCCGGCACCGGCAATCCTTACTTTTCGACTGATACCACCGCCGCGTTACGCTCGGCTGAAATCGAGGCCGAGGTTATCCTTATGGCCAAGAAGGTTGACGGGGTTTATGATTCTGATCCGATTCAGAATCCCCAGGCTATTAAATACGATACCCTGGATTATATCGATGTCATCAACATGGGGCTGCGGGTCATGGATTCAACCGCTGCATCCCTTTGTATGGATAACAATATACCCATAATCGTCTTTGATTTAACCAAGGACGGTAACATTCTGAAGGTGGTCATGGGTGAGCACATCGGCACCTATGTTGGGAGGTAAGAGTTATGGTAGATGATATTTTAACCGATTCCGAAAGCAGGATGAACAAAACCATTGAGCATTTGCTGGGAGATTTCGCCGGTATGAGAGCCGGGAGGGCCAACCCGGCTATGGTAGACAAGATCATGGTCAATTACTACGGAGCCCCCACCCCGATAAACCAAATGGCCAACATCAATGTCCCGGAAGCCCGTCTCTTGATAATAAATCCCTGGGACAAGACCACCATCGCCGAGATAGAGAAGGCTATTTTGAAATCCGACCTGGGTATCAATCCCAATAATGATGGCAATGTAATCCGGCTCAACATCCCGCAGCTGACTGAAGAACGCAGAAAAGACCTGGTCAAAGTGGTCAAAAAGAGAGCTGAGGAAGGCAAGGTGGCTATCCGCAATATAAGAAGAGAAGCCAATGACCTGATCAAAGCCAGTGAAAAGGATAAGTTGATCTCTGAAGATGCCGGCAAAAAAGGATTGGATGATATCCAGAAGATTACCGACCGTTTTATTAAAGATATCGACCAGATCCTGCAGCAAAAAGAAAAAGAAATCATGGAAGTGTAGCCTTATGGATAGGAAACGTAGATGTGGTAATATAAGATAATGCCCCCTTATGGGGGTTTTATTAATTGTGGAAGAAGGGAATCAGTGGCGAAAAAGAAAATAATACCTGATATTACCTCGACTGAAGGCCACGTACCCCGCCATATCGCTATAATAATGGATGGCAACGGCAGGTGGGCGCAACAGCGCCTGCTGCCCCGTACGCTGGGACACCGGGCGGGAATGAGCGCCCTGAAGAAGGTGGTTCAAACCTGCGATGAACTGAAGGTACCCTTCCTCACCGTTTTTGCTTTCTCAACCGAGAACTGGAAGAGACCGGAAACCGAGGTCGATTATCTGATGAACCTGCTGGTGGAGTTTCTGCACCGGGAACTGGAAGAACTGCACCGCAATAATGTCCAGATACATGTCCTGGGGGATTACGAGGCAACCCCCCCGAAGTGCCAGGCCGAGATCCACCGGGCATTGGAGGTGACCCGCAACAATTCGGGTCTGGTATTTAATATCGCCCTGAATTATGGGTCGCGGCGGGAGATAGTGGATGCAGTCAGATCCATTTCGAATCGGGTACTAAGCGGAGAAATCCAGCCTGATGCCATAGATGAGCAGTTGTTTTCCCAGTTCCTTTACACCGCTGGGATGCCTGATCCTGATCTGCTGATCAGGACCGCTGGTGAAAAGCGCATCAGCAATTTTCTGTTATGGCAGGTTGCCTATTCCGAGATAGTGGTCAGCGACGTTCTGTGGCCTGATTTTACGCCGGATGAACTGCACCGGGCAATTAGGGAATATCAGGGACGGGACAGGCGGTTTGGGGGCCTGAACAAATGATGGATGGTATTCTATATGCTTAAGAAGCGCCTGCTTACAGCCGCGGTCGGTATCCCTTTCCTCATCGGGGTAGCTTACCTGGGTGGTATATACTGGCAGGGACTGGTAGGATTGCTTACCGCTGTTGCCTTGGCCGAGTTCTTCGCTATGATGCGCAGCAAAGGCTTTCGCCCTTATATTGTGCCCGCGGTTTTCCTGGCTTTTATACTGCTGTTTCGAATACAATTGGCGTCCTGGCTGCCCGGGTTATTTCTGGTCGGTCTGCTGCTTATGATAATAGTTCTGGTGTTCACGTACCCGCAGAGGAATATCGATGATCTGGCTTTGAGCCTATTCGGCTCGGTATATACTGGATTTTTCTTCAGTTATGCCCTGGCCCTGGGTCATGCTGATGACTCCTTCTACCTCCTGCTGCTGGTTTTTCTCCTTGTCTGGGCCAGTGATGCAGGCGGATACTTTTTCGGACGGATTTGGGGCAAACATAAATTAGCCCCCCGGCTTAGCCCGGGGAAAACCGTGGAGGGTTCGGTGGGGGCCATCGTATTGACCATAGTGGCAGCCTTGTTGTATAGATGCTTACCGGGCAGCGTAAATCCTCAGGTCGGCGTCTTACTGGTGATGGCATTCTCATTCAGTGTCGCTGGCCAGTTGGGAGATCTGCTCGAATCAGCTATAAAAAGGTTCTTCGAGGTAAAGGATTCTGGTCATTTATTGCCTGGCCATGGCGGAATACTGGACCGCTTCGACAGCTTTATGCTGGTTTCACCGGTAGCATACTATTTCCTGGTGGTATTGCTGCCGAATATGTAATAAATATAGACAGGGAGCCATATAGGGCATCCGCAGCCGATTTTCACGGCAGGATATAAATACATCGTTTAATGGGGGGTGATCAAGTGGATCCGGAACTCAAGCGAAGCTTGAAGAGACTGCTGACTTTGAGCAACCTGGTAATGATCTTGCTGGGAATTTACCTCCTGTTTAATTTCATCCTGCCCCTGCTGGGTAAGGTAGCCTCCTATTTCCCGGTAGTTTTGATGCCTTTTATCCTGGCCTTGGTCTTTGCCATCATAATAGAACCGGTAGTTAATTTCTTTGAGACGCGGGCCGGTTTGCAGCGCAGCCTGGCGGTGGTGCTCAGCCTGGTTACGGTGATCGGTGGTTTTGTGGCGCTCTTGGTTATGGTCGCCCTGGTTCTTATCAAGGAGACCACCGAACTTTATAAATTGGCTTTGTCGAGGTCCGATTACGTAATCGACCAGGTCCTGGCTGCCATAGAACAATACCGCATATCATTCCTACAGCTTAATCTCCCCCCCCAGGTGGTGAGCGCAATGCAGCTTAACCTGGAGAAGGCATTGGAATTGACCCAGCACCTGATGAACAATGTCATCGAGGCTTTGGTACAGGGATTTGCCAAGCTGCCCAGTATACTGGTCTTTATCGGCATCGCCACCGTGGCGACCTACCTAATAATAAAGGACCGCGCTCTGCTCCGTACCTTTGTAATCAGGATTATGCCTTCTTCGGTAAGGGCTGACGGCACCAATATCGTCAATGAGCTGTTCAAGGCATTGACCGGTTTCGTTAAGGCTTACTCTATATTGATCACCATAACCGGGGTATTAACTCTGGTATCATTGAAGATCCTGGCGGTAAAATACGCTTTACTGATTGGAATTCTGGTCGGTATCGCTGATATCCTGCCCATTTTGGGCCCGGGCTTGATATTCGTGCCCTGGATTATCTGGGAATTTATTAAAGGCAGTCCCGGTATGGGTATCAGCCTGATAATCGTGTATACAATAATAACGGTCGTGCGGCAATTCCTGGAACCACAGATCGTCGGCGACAGCATCGGTTTACATCCCCTGGCGACCCTGATCGCCCTGTATGTGGGATTACAGCTGGGCGGGGTTCTCGGGATGATCCTGGGACCGGTGCTGGTGGTCATATTTATTGCCTGCTACCGGGCCGGCCTGTTTGACCGGTTTGATTGGAGGGACAAGATTGAATAGAGCGCCCAGCAATGTGGTCATACTTGGATCAACCGGATCAATCGGGAAGCAGACCCTGGAAGTCATAGACCTGCATCCCGACAGATTCAGAGTAGTCGGACTGGCGGCCCGGGACGAGATAGATGAACTGGTCCTCCAGGCGGAAAAATATCGCCCGGCCACGGTCGCCATCGGTGCAGCAGATTGTTACCAGTCTCTGAAGGACCGCCTGGGCCGAAACTGCCAAGTGGTGGCGGGGATTGAGGGGATGTGCGAATTGGCTGGCGGGGACGACATAGATATCGTTCTGGTAGCGGTCAGCGGGTCCATAGGGATTCTGCCTACCCTGGCGGCTATTAAAAAATCCCGCCGCATTGCCCTGGCCAACAAGGAGACCCTGGTGGCGGCCGGGGACATCGTAATGAGCCTGGCACAGGAGCACCACGCGCCTATAATCCCGGTGGACAGCGAACACTCGGCCATTTTCCAATGCCTGGCCGGGGAGGCAGCGCATTTGAAGAACATATGGCTGACAGCCTCGGGAGGTCCTTTCCGGGATTATACCCAAGAGGATTTGGCCAGGGTTACGGTCGATATGGCCTTGCAGCACCCCAATTGGAAGATGGGTCCCAAAATTACGGTCGACTCGGCTACTCTAATGAACAAGGGCCTGGAGGTTATCGAAGCCCACCACCTGTTCAAGGTATCTTATGATCGCATCAAGGTTGTAATTCAAAAGGAGAGCGTAATCCACTCCATGGTAGAATTGGTCGACGGCGCTTGGCTGGGGCATCTCGGGGTGGCCGATATGAGAATCCCGATCCAATATGCATTGTCATACCCGGATAGACTGCCCTCACCCGCTGCCGGGTTGGATTTGGGCCGGATCGGATCGATCCATTTTCAGGAGCCCGACCTGCATCGTTTCCCTTTGCTGGGAGTCGCCTATGAAGCCGGCCGGGTCGGGGGTACCCTTCCGGCGGTGATGAATGCCGCCAATGAGGTGGCGGTACATAAATTCCTGGGCGGCGAGATCGGCTTTTTAGATATCGCCCGGTTGGTTGAACTGGTGTTGAATGCCCATACAGTGGTGGCCCGGCCCGGCCTCGATGATATATTTGCGGCTGACCGCTGGGCTCGGGTGAGTTGCCATGAACTGGCAAAGAAAGGACAATAACCATGACCATAATAACTGCGATAATAATACTGGCTATCCTTATCCTGGTCCATGAAGCGGGCCATTTCTGGGTAGCCCGCCGGATCGGGATACCGGTTTATGAATTCAGCCTGGGTTTCGGCAAAAAACTGTATTCGACCCGGAAAGACGGGGTTGAATATTCCCTGCGGCTGATCCCTTTGGGTGGCTTTGTGCGAATGGCCGGTGAGGAACAGGGGGACATGAGCAATCCGGAGGGATTCAACAACCGCAAACCCTGGGAGAAGATAGCGGTGTCTTTCTCCGGGCCATTCATGAATTTCGTGCTGGCTATCTTCATTTTTATCTATACCTTTGCTTTCATCGGATTGGGATTCCCCAGTAACGAGCCCGTGGTGGGCGAGGTCATAAAAGGAAAACCGGCCTATGCGGCTGGTTTGCAGAGCAACGACCGCATTCTCAGCATGAACGGCCAGGAGATCCATAGTTGGGAAGAGTTCGTCCAGAACATCCAGGCCCACCCGGCCGGTTCATCCCTGGCGACAGAAGTGGAACGGGGTGGTACCATCCAAACCATCACGGTGGTCTCCACCCTGGACAAGAGCAGCGGCAATCCTATCGTCGGGGTTTATCCGCAACTAAATTTTGTCCGGCAGGGGATAATCGAGTCGGTCAGATTGGGGTTCGTACAGACCTATCAGATGACCCTTGCACTTCTGGGCGGTCTCGGGATGCTCTTCTCCGGAGCGGCATCCTCATCCGACCTGGCCGGCCCGGTAGGGATCACCAGCATGGTCGGGGAAGCGGCCCGGGGAGGGTTGGTTTACCTGTTGAGTTTTACCGCCTTTCTGAGCATTAACCTGGGTGTGATCAACCTGCTGCCCATTCCGGCCCTGGATGGCAGCAAGATAGTGTTCGCGGTCATAGAGAAGATACGCCGCCGACCGATGGACCCTGAAAAGGAGGGTTTTATCAACTGGTTGGGGTTTATGTTTTTAATGTTGGTCATTATTTTCGCTACCTATAATGATATAGTAAGGTTAATTAAGGGATGATTTGATTGCGGAGAATATCACGAGTCGTTTGGGTGGGAAAGGTTGGGGTTGGCGGCGATAATCCGATAGCGGTACAGTCTATGACCAACACCGATACCCGCAATGTGGCCGCCACCGTGGAACAGATACGGAGGCTGGAAGAGGCCGGCTGCGAAATCATACGGGTGGCAGTGCTCGATGAAGAGGCGGCAGCGGCCATAAAGAAGATAAAAAAGGCCATCTCCACCCCTTTGGTAGCCGACATTCACTTTGATTACCGGCTGGCCCTGAAAAGTATCGCGGCCGGGGCGGATGGATTGCGCATCAATCCCGGCAATATAGGGGACAAGCGTAAAGTCGCCGAAATCGTATCGGCCTGCCGTGACCGGGGCATCCCCATCCGGATCGGGGTTAACTCGGGCTCTCTGGATAAAAGGATTCTGGAGAGATTCGGGTCGGTTTGCAAAGAGGCCATGGTCGAAAGCGCCATGGAGAACGTGATGATACTTGAGGACATGGACTTCCGCGACATCAAGATATCATTGAAATCATCCTCGGTGCTGCTGACCCTGGATGCCTACCGTTTGATAGCCGGGAAAGTGGACTATCCGCTGCATATCGGCATAACTGAGGCTGGTACCAAGGACCGGGCCCTGATAAAGTCGTCTTTGGGGATTGGTATGCTGCTTTATGAAGGTATAGGCGATACGATACGATTTTCATTGACTGCCGACCCGGTCGATGAGGTATGGGCCGCTTACGAACTATTGCGGGTGCTCGAGATTCGTCAACGGGGTGTGGAACTTATATCGTGCCCCACCTGCGGAAGATGCGAGATCGACCTGATCAGGTTGGCTGAGCAGGTAGACCAGATTATTCGTTCCTGGCCGGAGCCGCTCAAGGTCGCAGTTATGGGTTGCGTGGTTAATGGCCCGGGCGAAGCTCGGGAGGCCGATATCGGCATAGCCGGAGGACGCGGATTCGGATTGTTGTTCCGTAAGGGGGAAATAGTCAGAAAGATTCCGGAAGCGGAGATGCTGGATGGACTGTTGAACGAAATCGAAGCCATCCGGAAGGGCTCCGACCGGTAAAACTATTGGGGCAATTCGGTAGCTATTTTCCGGGTGACAATTATCAGATACCGAATGAGCTAGTAAAGGGAGGCAATAAATTGAAGGCATCGCAACTGTTTTTCCCAACTTTAAGAGAGGTCCCCAGTGAGGCCGAAGTTATCAGTCATCAGCTCCTTTTAAGGGCCGGCTTCATAAGGAAATCCAGCGCGGGAGTGTATAGCTACCTGCCGCTGGGGCGTAAGGTATTGAGAAAGATCGAGACCATCGTCCGGGAGGAGATGGATCGGGCCGGTGGTCAGGAAGTGCTGATGCCTATCATTCAACCGCGGGAATTATGGGAAAGGACCGGCAGGTGGACGGTATACGGGGATGAGATGTTCCGGCTGGCCGACCGCCACGACCGGGGGTTCGCTTTAGGACCCACCCATGAGGAGATAATCACCACCCTGGTCGACGGTGAGGTTCACTCCTATCGGGATCTGCCCCTGTTGCTCTATCAGATCCAGAATAAATACCGCGATGAGATCCGACCTCGGTTCGGGCTGATGCGGGGTCGTGAATTTATAATGAAAGACCTCTATTCTTTTGACGAAGACGATAATGGTCTGGATATTTCCTACCGCAAGATGTATGCAGCCTACCAGGCCATATTCGATAGGATGGCCCTCCGCTACCGGGTGGTGGAAGCTGACAGCGGCGCCATCGGCGGCAATGAGAGCCACGAATTTATGGTATTGGCAGACAGCGGGGAGTGTACTATCCTATATTGCGAAGCTTGTGCTTATGCAGCCAACGTAGAAAAGGCTGTCTTTATGGAAGATGAAAGCGCCGGCGATGGAGTGGCAATGAAGCCCTTGGAGAAGGTGGCCACCCCCGGCTTAAAGACCATCCAGGACCTGGTCCGGGAACTGGGCATACCCGAGAAACAACAGGTTAAAACCCTGATGTATTATGCTGACGGGGAGGTTGTGGCGGTCATCCTGCGCGGCGACCGCGACCTTAACGAGATTAAACTTAAGAACTACCTGGATTGCAGCCAGCTGTTCATGGCCGACGAGCATTCGGTGCGGGAGCAATGCGGGGCTGGTTTCGGCTCCCTGGGCCCGATAGGATTGGCGGCCCGGATATTCGTAGACAGCGAGGCGGCCCGGTTGAAGAATTTCAGCTGTGGGGCCAACCAGGACGGATTTCATTACATTAATTGCAATGTGGGCCGGGACTTTGCGCCTACCGCGGTGGGCGACTTCAAGAATGCAATAGAAGGGGATCCCTGCCCTGATTGCGGCGGCTTGATGCGAGCGGTCAGGGGGATAGAGGTGGGGCATGTATTCAAATTGGGCACCAAATATTCCGATGCCCTGCAAGCTGCCTTCCGTAATCAAGAAGGGGAAGAGAGGCCTTTTGTTATGGGATGCTATGGCATCGGGGTCTCCCGCACCATGGCAGCGTCGGTGGAACAGAACCATGATGATGACGGCATTATCTGGCCGATGCCGATCGCCCCATATCAGGTTATCATCATTCCGGTAAACAGCCAAAAAGATGATCAGATGGAAGCTGCTGCGGAAATCTATCAGCAGTTGTCGAACATGGGCCTGGAGGTCATACTGGATGACCGCGATGAAAGAGCCGGGGTCAAGTTTAAGGATGCCGACCTGATCGGGATTCCCGTTAAAATAACCATCGGTCCCAAAGCCTTGCAGGAAAACCAGGTCGAGGTGAAGAAAAGATGGGAGAAAGACGTCGAAAGAGTGGGAATTACCCGAGTAGCTGACTATGTACGGACCATTGTGCAAGATGGGCTGGCCCAGAAGTAAAAACCGGGATGGTGGATCATGTCTACCTATGAGATTATTTTCAAATTGGCCCTGGCCTGCATTTTAGGCGGAATCATCGGCCTGGAAAGAGAGAGTCTTAACCGCCCGGCCGGTTTCAGGACTTACACCCTGGTTTGTGTCGGCTCAGCCCTGGCCATGATAGTGTCGCTGGATATGTATTTCCAGTACCACCATACGGTTACGGCGGACCCCGCCCGTATCGCCGCCCAGGTAGTCAGTGGTATAGGTTTCCTGGGCGCCGGTACGATCATGAAGGAGGGATCCACGGTACGAGGCCTTACTACCGCGGCGGGGCTGTGGGGGGTGGCTTGCATCGGTTTGGCGGTAGGTGCGGGGGTGTATGTTCCGGCAGTAGTCACTTCCCTCTTGATCTTGTTTGTCCTGGTCTACTTTGTCAAATTCGAGGAACAGGTCACCGGGTCCCGGTTATTCAAAGGCATAGTGATGGTCGTGGATGATGTGCCGGGCCAGGTAGGCGTGATCGGCTCCCTGTTGGGCGATATGGGGGTACTTATCAAGAATATCAGCCTGGACCGATTGGAAGATGGTCTGCTGGAGGTAGTCCTGCTGCTGCGTTTGACTCCGGAGTTGGAAATCGAAGAGATTATTAAGAAACTCTCCGCTGCCAAAGGGATTCATAGTATCGACAGGTTGAATTAGTGAGTGATTCAGGGGGAAGCAAGTTGTCTCTTAGTTTTCAAGCTTTTCTCAGCGATAAGATAAGCCAGGACCTGGCTTCTTTATGGGCGGATACATATATTGAGAGGGTGGAAGTGGACCGGGATAAGCAGACCTGGACCCTGCACCTGTGTGTTCAGGAGCCGTTGGCCGCCGCGGTCTATAGAGAAACCGAAAAGCAATTGCTCCCCCATTTTGAGTACCTGCAGGCGATCGAGTTGGTACCTGGACTGATCGACTCCTATGATTCCCTCCACGAACTGGTGGAATCCCGCCGCCGCGATATATATGCTTCCATCTCTGCGGGCGAAGAATCCCTTTTCCAATCGACCTCAATAACATGGCATTTTAAAAACACCAGGATAGATCTTGTGTGTAAAAAACGAGAGATTTATGACGGCATCATCAGTGAAGGAATGTGTACCAGCATCTCCGACTGGTTCTGGCGCGAATACTGCCTGCAAATATTGGTCCGGGCCATACTGGTTACCGAAGGGGAGCAGAATTCACGGGCCAGCCAGCATTACCTGGCCGAGGGCAAACTGGAGGTCATCCAACCACTTAAGGAGTCGGCCCGTTACAACCAGCGCGGGGGATACAACCGCGATAAAAACAAACAGGTGGATATCATCCGGGAACGGCCAGTTCCAGTCGCAGCCATAGAGGAAGGCTTAAAAACAGCGGTTGTGGAAGGAGAGGTATGGGATAAGAAAGTTGTTCCCATGCAGGAAGGGCAGACGGCCGCCTACTATTTCCTGACCGACCATGATGATACTATCGTCGTAAAAACCTACTGGAGCCAGGCAGACTCCGACCGGATCAATATCGGCGACCGCATAAAGGTCAAAGGCAGCACCCGCTTTGAAGCGCGCCTCAAAGAGACCACACTGTTCATGGAGCAATACACCCGCCTGGATAAAGACCCGCGCCGGGATACCAGCGCCGGTAAAAGGATTGAACTGCATGCCCATACCAAGATGAGTTCCATGGATGGGTTGACCGAGGTTAAGGAACTGGTGAGACGGGCAGCGCAGTGGCATCATCCGGCTATCGCCATCACTGATCACGCTTGCATCCAGGCTTTTCCTATCGCCTATGCGATGCAAAAAGAGCTTAACCGGAACAGTGATCACCACATAAAAATAATCTATGGCGTAGAAGGGTATCTGGTCGAAACCGACAAAAAAGAACGGCCCTGGCATATAATCTTGCTGGCCTGCAATAGTGCCGGCCTGAAAAACCTGTATCAACTGGTGAGTCTCAGTTATCTGGATAATTTCTATCGCCAGCCCCGCATACCAAGGCAGGAACTGATAAAGCACCGGGAGGGCCTGCTGCTGGGTACCGCTTGTGAAGCAGGCGAACTTTTCCGCGCCCTGGTGAACGGTGCCGAAGACTCGGAATTGGAGTCCATAGCCCGGTTTTACGATTATTTGGAAATCCAGCCCCGGGCCAATAATTCTTTCATGCTGCGCAAAGGGTTGGTAAGAAGCGAGGAAGGCCTGCTGGACCTTAACCGGCGGATCGTCAGCCTGGGGCGGCGCCTTAACAAACCGGTAGTGGCCACTGGTGATGTTCATTTTCTGGACCCCCATCACGAGAAATTCCGCACTATAATCAAAGGCGGGCAGGACTATGAGGACGCCGAGGAGCGCCTGCCCCTGTATTTTCGAACCACCGATGAGATGCTGGCTGAATTTGCCTACCTGGGGCCGGAGGAGGCAGCCCGGGTGGTTATTGAAGGTCCGGCTCTGGTAGCTTCCCGCATCGAAGATATCCAACCGGTTCCGGATGGCTTTTATCCACCCAAGCTGGAAGGAGCGGAGCAAGAGATTGCGGAACTGACCTGGAAGAATGCTCATGGCAGGTATGGGCCACAGTTGCCGCCATTGGTAGAAGAGCGCATCAGTCGGGAGCTTGATTCCATTATTGGGCATGGGTTTTCGGTACTGTACCTAATCGCCCACAAACTGGTGAAGAAATCGAACCAGGATGGTTACCTGGTCGGCTCGCGCGGCTCGGTGGGGTCTTCACTGGTGGCTTACTTGACGGGCATAACCGAGGTAAACGCCCTGCCGCCCCATTACATATGCCCCGATTGTTATTATTGTGAATTTGTGACCGGCGATACCATGGGATGCGGCGCCGACCTGAATGACAAGACCTGCCCAGAATGCGGACATGAATTGGCCAAGGATGGTTTTGATATCCCCTTCGAGACCTTTATGGGATTCGAGGGCGATAAAGTCCCGGATATCGACCTGAATTTCTCGGGTGACTATCAGAGTCAGGCCCATCAATACGTGGAAGAATTGTTTGGCAGCCAAAACGTATTCAGAGCCGGGACCATCTCCACCATAGCAGACAAGACGGCTTTCGGTTTTGTAAAAAAGTATGCGGAAAAATTGGGCGTCCAAATAAAAAATTCAGAGATGACGCGATTGGCCACCGGCATCAGCGGGGTTCGCCGGACCACCGGGCAGCATCCCGGGGGGTTGATCGTAGTTCCCACCGACAAAGACATAATGGATTTCACGCCCCTCCAGCACCCGGCTGACAATAAAGATTCAGGTATTATCACCACTCATTTCGAATATCATGCCATCGGCGACCAACTGGTCAAACTGGATATACTGGGCCATGATGATCCTACCGTGATCAAGGAATTGGAAGATCTGACCGGGATCAGGGCTTCCCAACTCAGCCTGTCGGATCGCCAGACCATGTTGCTTTTCTCGGGGGTTGGGCCGCTGGGGGTCAGTCCCGGGGATATCGGTACCACCGTCGGCACCTTTGGAATACCCGAGTTTGGTACCCCGTTTGTACGCCAGATGCTGGAGACTACCAGGCCCACCACATTCTCGGAATTGGTCCGCATCAGCGGCCTTTCGCACGGTACGGATGTTTGGCTGAACAATGCCCAGGCTCTTATCGAGAGCGATACCGCCACCCTTAGTGAAGTCATCTGTACCAGGGATGACATCATGACCTATCTGATCCGCCAGGACATGGACAAAACCCAGGCCTTTGAGATCATGGAGAGGGTGCGCAAGGGGAAAGGGCTCAAGGATGGGGATATCGACCTGATGGGGAGATGCAGCGTACCTGATTGGTATATAAACTCCTGTCAGAAGATAAAGTACATGTTCCCCAAGGCCCACGCCGTAGCCTATGTCACCATGGCCTTCCGCATCGCCTGGTTTAAAATCAAACATCCTTTGGCCTTCTATTCAAGCTTTTTCGGCATCCGGGCTGAGGATTTCGAAGCGGAGACCATACTGGGCGGTTTTGACACCGTGCGGGAAAGGATTGGCGAGATCAACAAATTGGGTTTCAGCGCCACCCAAAAGGAAAGACGGCTGCAGACGGTTTTGGAATTGGCGTTGGAGATGTACGCCCGGGGCTTTCGTTTCCTGCCGGTGGATATATACAAATCAGATGCCCGCAAATTTAATATATCCGGAAACGGCTTGCTTTTACCATTTGCCGCCCTGCCCAATATCGGTTTGACTGCGGCGCAGGGAATAATAAGCAGCCGCCTGGAAGGGAAATATCTGTCCATCGAGGATTTCCAGGCGCGCACCCGTCTCAACAAAAGCGGCATGGATGTGCTGCGCAGGGAGAATTGCTTCGCCGGCCTGCCGGAAAAAAACCAGATGAGCCTGTTCGCATAATGAATCCTAAAAAAGCAATAATGGCCATGAACTTGAATAATAAAAAGTTATTGTGTTATACTTCTACTGTATTCTTGCTAATATTTTATTAGAAAGAGTGGGTAACCGGCCCACTCTTTCTATTGTAATTGCTCGGAAATAAGGCAAAATGGAGGATTTGGCACATGTCTCACAAGGGGCTCATCACTCCTCAAGTGGTTGCCGCGATCAATGACAAGTTGGAAAGACAGGGCATAGAACTGTGCGACATAGAATATAGGCGCGAATCCAGCGGCCTGGTCCTGAGGATTTACATCGATACCGCGGCCGGAGTAGATACTGATACCTGTGTGGCCGCCACCAGGACGGTGAAGGATTACCTCGATGACGAGCTCCAATTGGACTACGATTATTTGGAGATATCATCTCCAGGCATCGACCGGATTTTAAAGCGGGAAAAAGAGTTGGTCAGATACAGAGGTTCGCGGGTGCTGGTCAAGACCAGTCAGGCGGTTGATGGCAAAAAGAAGTTTATCGGCATCCTGGGGGAAACGGATGCCAGTACATTGAAGATCGAGGTCGAGGGCCAAGTAGTAAGTCTCAACCGGGAGATTGTTTCCCTGGTCCGATTGCATCCGGAGATATAAGGAGGAAGAACTATGTCGCAAGAGCTGATCCTGGCCCTGCGTGAACTGGAGAAGGAACGGGGCATACCTCAGAAGGCATTGATAGAAGCTATCAAGTCGGCTCTCAATACTGCTTACAAAAAGAATTTCGGCACTTCCCAGAATGTAAGTGTGGAATTGAACCAGATTACTGGTGAGGTGCAGGTGTTCGCCCAAAAGAGGGTTACCGACGATGTAAAAGACACCTGTTTGGAGATATCATTAGATGAGGCGGTGGAGATCGATCCTACCGTGGCTGTGGATGATGTGATCAACGTCGAGGTCACACCATCGGATTTTGGCCGGATAGCCGCCCAGACAGCCAAACAGGTGGTGGTTCAAAAACTGCGGGAAGCAGAACGAAGCATGATATTCGAGGAGTTCTCGGAACGCGAGGGTGAGGTCGTCACCGGTGTTATTCAACGGCTGGAGGCCAAAACCATAATCGTCAACCTGGGACGAACCGAAGGGATCATGCTGCCCGCCGACCAGATTTTTACTGAACGTTACGAAGTAGGGCAGAGGATAAAAGGATATATATATGAAGTAAAGAATACTTCCAAAGGTCCCAGCGTTTTCATCTCCCGCTCCCATCCATATTTCCTGAAAAGGCTGTTTGAGCTGGAGGTGCCCGAAATATACGAGGGCTTGGTCGAAATCAAGGCCATCGCCCGTGAAGCGGGAGCCCGTTCCAAGATATCGGTATATTCAATGGATGAAAAGATAGACTCGGTGGGAGCCTGCGTGGGCCCGAGGGGGATACGGGTACAAAATATCGTAAATGAATTAAACGGTGAAAAGATTGATATAATCAAGTATCATAAGGACCCGGAGAAGTTCATCGCCAATGCCTTGAGCCCCTCTAAAGTCTTATCTGTGGAGATCGACCCGGAAGGTAAGAAAGCCCGGGTTATCGTCCCTGACTATCAGCTTTCCCTGGCCATCGGTAAAGAAGGTCAAAACGCTCGCCTGGCCGCCAAGCTCACTGGGTGGAAGATCGACATAAAGAGTGAGAGCCAGGTCGAGGAGGAGTTTGAATACGATGCCTAAAGTCCGCAAGATCCCGCAGCGGATGTGTGTGGGCTGCCGGATCATGAAAAATAAAAAGGAATTGATCAGGGTGGTAAGGACTCCAGAAGGTACCATAGAACTGGACGAAACCGGGAAGAAATCGGGGAGGGGTGCTTACCTCTGCCGGGATTCGAACTGCCTGACCTTGGCGGTCAAAGGCAAAAGGCTGCAGAAGGCTCTGGACCAGGAAGTGGGGCCCGACATAATAGCAACGATCCGGGAAAAGTTAGAGATACCGTAAAAGGCGGGCGGCAGGATGAGAAAGGTATACGATCTCATTGGTATTGCCCAGCGGGCGGGGAAGGCAACTTCCGGCACGGCGGCAGTGCAGAGGAGTCTCAAGGGAACCCGGGCGCGCCTTTTGATAATCAGTGAAGATGTTTCTCTCAATACCAGGGAGGCATTGTTAAGGGTGAGCCAAAAGCATAAGGTCCCCTGTATTATACTAGGAAACAGCCATGAACTGGGGCACAGTATTGGAAAGCCCCTCCGAGTGGCATTGACGATAGATGATTCAGGTTTGGCGGATGCAATTGTGAAGGCCGTCAGATCGGTGGATGTAGAGGCAAAAACAACGGGGGTGGTTGAATGGCCAAAATAAGAGTTCATGAATTAGCCAAGGAGATGGGCATACCCAGTAAACAGATGGTTGAGACCCTTAATAATTTAGGGTTGGAAGTAAAAAATCACATGAG
>JBEHWJ010000005.1:0-59074 GCA_040217755.1 Syntrophomonadaceae bacterium
CAAGATAAGGGAGAATATAAAATCAGCGTTATTGAGATTCGATAAAGCCCAGATGATTTATAACGACATAGAGGCTGCTTATCTTAAGATTCAGGATCTGGACCCCGAGGTATACCCCGAAGTAACTGCGGAATATCAGCGTATTGAAGCCCTGCTCAATATGCTCCTTTGGTTTTTATCGGCCGGAAAATCAGACTTGGACGAGATAGCCGAAAATATAGCAGGGCAGAAGAAGGATTGACCTCTCCCGCCCGAGTTATTTTTCTCCAACGTATTCCACAGCGATATATAGCGTAGGTCTCAAATTGTTGATGAGATCCTTCGTCGCCTTCGGCTCCTCAGGATGACAAACAGGTGTCACTCAAAGCGCAGTGAAGAGCCTTTTAACATGTCACTCAGAGCGCAGCGAAGAGTCTTGCAACTGTGTGAAGGCCAATAAGGTAGTATCTCTAAGAAAAAAACGGCTGTAATATAAAGAAGATATTGAGTATAAACACCACCGTGTTCAGTGTCAAGGCTATCAATAGCAGGGATGTCTTGTAACGGTGACCGGAATTGTAGATGTCTACAAAACCGAGGATACATACACCCGCGCCGATAAGAAGCAATATGTAAGAGGCCTCAACCCATTGGCCGGAGAGCCATTGTATAAATACGCTTAAGAAACCGGAGTAGCCCAGCGGTACCAGGCTGTATATGAGGAATAAGATCAAGGCCATTACCGGATACAAAAATATCATTCATTGCACCTCCCGTTTGGTACCTGAACGAAAATATTTAGAGCCAAAAACTGTTATAAATATTTTCTGACAATATTCGTTAAGCAGGGGTTTATGTCCTGCATGGATGAAAAATAAATGAATTCTTGAGCCCGCCCAGTCCAACTCATGGTTCTATTGAACACGACGGTACGGCTTTCCTACCATATCCCTTCAGACAATGAGCGCTATATCTTCACTAAAACTTGACAAAAACCTGGCTAACCTGCATATAATATTAGAAATAGATTCAACTCTCTTTGCACTGCATAACTAAAAAAATACAGTACAAACTGAGCAGGCGATGGACCCTTCCGGGGTTCGTGGGGCTGGGCCGGAAACGGCAGCAGATTAAAGCATCTGTGGGACAGGAAATTGTTCCACAGGTGCTTTTTTAGTTATAAGGCAGGTATGATTTTTTTGGGGGGCATCGTTTATGGATTCTTGGGATAGAAAAACCAGGGTAGCACTTTTATCAGTTGCATCCAATACCACCTTGATCATATTGAAAGTGGTTGCCGGTGTATTAAGCGGTTCGGTAAGTATTATCTCGGAGGCAATCCATTCCAGCATGGACCTGGTAGCGTCGTTTATCGCCTTCTTTTCAGTACGGCAGTCATCCAGGCCGGCGGACAAGGATCACCCGTACGGACACGGTAAGATAGAGAATATCTCTGGTTTGGCCGAGGGACTCCTTATTTTTGTAGCCGCGGTCTTGATCATAAAGGAAGCTATAGAAAAGATTTACCATCCGGCTGAAATCGAGCAGGCTTTCTTGGGAATTACGGTAATGGTGGCAGCCGCAGTAGTTAACGTTCTGGTCTCTAGAAAGTTGTATCAGGTGGGCCGGGAAGAGGATTCTATGGCCCTGGAGGCCGATGCCCTGCACCTTAAAACCGATGTTTATACATCTCTGGGAGTAGCCGTCGGCCTGTTATTGATCAAAGCGACCGGTATCCTGGTCCTGGATCCGATCGTAGCTATCCTGGTGGCTTTGCTGATCATTAAGGAAGCTGGGGAACTTTGTTATAATGCGGTTAATTTCCTTCTCGATTCTCGGTTATCGGATGCAGAGGAAGAAAAGATAGTCAGCATCATAAATAGTTATAGAGATCAATTTGAAGATTTCCATAAGCTGAAAACAAGAAAGTCCGGAAATATGAAGCATATTGATTTTCACCTCACGGTTGGACCCGACCATACCGTACATGAAATCCACAAACTCATTGGCGATCTTAAAAAAGATATGTGGAACGAGTTCAACTATACCCGGGTAAGCGTCCATGTGGATCCATATCTTGATCCAGCCCAATCAGATGAGGCATTGCCTTCCGAGTAAACTGCACGTCGGTATACCCCCGATTTTCGAAGCTCCGCTGCAGGGAGATTCAGGCAAATGCTGGCCTGGTGTAAAGATGCAGTCGGGTTCCGACCATTATGTCGATATGCACCTGGTATTCCGCTCCCATATGCCTATCGACGAAGTTCATAGACAGTGTGATCTGTTGGAGGCTAAAGTGGCTGAACACCTGCCTTCAACGCACGTTCTGGTTCATGCTGAACCTTTCGGCAGATTGAGATTTGTCAAAGCCCGGTAAAAAGACCGGCTGCAATATCACCCAGCCCATGATCTTAAAACAGAACTTCCCCGGGTTCTCATCAATAACTAATTTGAAAACCCGGGGCAAGTGTTTTAATGAAATCTTATTCTTCTTCTATAAATGCCGATCTACCTGGCGAATTGCTCGATTTTGGCGGCCAGCTTTTTCTTGCGGCAAAGGTCGCAGACCTCCAACTCCAAACCTGCCAGGCCCGTCTTTTGAGAGATATAGTTGATCTGCTCGCGGGTAGCGAAGCTCCGGCCACAGCTCTGGCATTGAACCATGGCAAAGGTGCGGTTCCAAATGGTGCGTTCCTGAGCGGTTTGCTCCACGGCAATAGCCTCGGTGGGGCAGATATTGGCGCAGGCAGCACAACCGATACATGCCGCCGATGCTTCATCAAAGGGAGTGCCGATACGTTTCTCCGTACCGCGCAACACGGCTGAAATGGCACTGCTGCCCATTTCCTCGCAGGCCCTGACACATAATCGGCACAAAATGCACCGCTCGCCATTGTTGATGGTCAGCCCATTCTCCGGACAGTTGTAATCTTTGTATAACTTATGCATAAAACCACTATCCGGGGCGCTGCGATAAAGCAACGCCACGATGGTACGGCGCCCTTTCTCGATCTCCGGAGTGGAAGTCTGCACCTCTATCCCGCTCTGAACCGGATAGGTACAAGCTGCCACGACTTTCCGGGAATGAGGCGTTTTTACCTCCACCATGCACATCCGGCACATGCCCTGCCCGCCAAAGGCTTCGTGATAACAAAGGGTGGGGATATGGATCCCATGCTGGCGCGCCGCTTCCAGGATGGTCACCCCGGGATTGACTTCCAGCACTTGCTGGTCGATCATAATCTTCATCGTTCCACCCCTCCTAACGGGTCATGACGGCGTCAAACTTGCATTGGTTGCGGCATTCGCCACAGCGGATGCAGATGGCCGGGTCGATCACATGCGCTTCTTTTTTCGCACCGCTGACAGCCTCTACCGGGCAGTGCTCGGAACACAGGCCGCAGCCGGTACACGGTTCGGGATCAATATAAAACTCGGTCAGGTCCCGGCATACTCCCGCCGGGCAATGCTGATCATGAATGTGGGCCAGGTATTCGTCTTTAAAATAGCGCAGGGTAGACAATACCGGGTTGGCAGCAGTACGGCCCAAGGCACAGAGAGACATCATCTGCATGGTCTCGCTGATGTCCGTCAAAAACTGCAGATCAGCGTCGCTGCCCTTACCCTGGCAGAAGTTGTTGAGGATTTCCAGCATGGCTTTGAGACCCTCGCGGCAGGGGGTGCATTTACCGCATGATTCACCGGCCAAAAAGTTTACATAGTACCGGGCTATCTCCACCATACAGGTGTGGTCATCCATTACGATCAACCCGCCGGAGCCCATCATTGACCCGGCCTCGGTGAGGGAATCAAAATCCACCGCCATGTCCAGCATCTCGGCCGGGATACAGCCCCCGGAGGGACCACCGGTCTGCACCGCTTTGAATTTCCGTTTGTTGAGGATACCTCCGCCGATTTCATAGATTATTTCTCTCAAGGTGGTGCCCATGGGCACCTCGACCAACCCGGTGTTGATGACCTTGCCAACCAGCGAAAACACCTTGGTCCCTTTGCTGCCCTCGGTACCAATGGAAGCCCACGCTTCAGCTCCGCCGTTGATGATGACGGGAACATTGGCCCAGGTTTCCACGTTGTTGATGACCGTCGGTTGTCCCCATAAGCCTTTTTCGGTGGGAAAGACATATTTGTCACGGGGTTCGCCCACATTGCCTTCGATGGAAGCCATCAGGGCGGTCTCCTCGCCACATACGAAAGCCCCTCCGCCACGAACGATCTCGATATCGAAACTAAGCGGGCTGCCCAGGATATTTTCACCCAGGTAACCTTTCTGGCGGGCATCGTCGATTGCGATGCCCAGGTTCTTGACGGCCAGGCTGTATTCGTCCCGGACATAAATAAATCCGGCTGTCGCCCCCACGGCATAGGCCCCGATAATCATGCCTTCAATAACCGTGTGGGGATCGCCTTCCATAATGCTGCGATCCATAAATGCCCCCGGGTCGCCTTCGTCCCCATTGCAGATAATATAGCGGAGGGAAGACTCAACGTCGGCACAGGCTTTCCACTTTTGGCCGGTCGGGAAGCCGCCCCCACCGCGCCCCCGCAACCCGGACTTGATAATTTCCTCCACCACTAGCCCAGGGGTCATGGCCTGCAGCACTTTGTTCAGCGCCTGGTAGCCATCCCGGCTGATATAGTCATCAATCGAAGCCGGGTCTATTTCGCCGATGTTGCGTAGAGCCACCTTATGCTGTTTTTTGTAAAAATCGATCTGATGGTGGGACTTGACCCTTTGCTTGGTTTTCGGATCCCGGTAGAGCAACCGGTTGATCAGTTCGCCCTTGGCGATGGTTTTTGCGACTATCTCCCCCACATCCTTGGCAGCCACCTGGCAATAGGTGATATCATCCGGCATTATTTTAACCAAGGGGCCTTTTTCGCACCAGCCGTTGCAGCCGGTAGCCTTGGTGTAGGTTGATACCGTTACATCGTGATTGGCCAATTGCTGCTGCAATTCCTGGTAGACATCAGTACTGCCGTTGGCCAGGCAGCCGGTTCCGCAGCACACCAGAATCATTTTCTTACCAGCTTCAATTATCTGCGGCATCATTTGGCCCTCCATATACCTTGATAATATCGATGATTCCGGATGAGGTTACCTTGGGATGCACCTTTTCGTTGGCGACCACTACGGGCGCCAGGGCGCAGGCTCCCAGGCAGTTGACCGTCTCCATCGAGAATTCCTGATCAGCGGTGGTCTCACCCGGTTTGATACCAAGATATTTATCGATCTGATCTATGATAATTTTGGAACCCTTGATGTGACAGGCAGTGCCGTCACACACCTTGAAATTGATCCGCCCTTTGGGAACCAGGCTGAATGCCTTATAGAAGGTGGCCATACTGTAAATGCGGCTCAAGGGTGCATCCACATAATCAGCTATCATTTGCAGTCCGGCTTTGGGCAGGTATTTGTACTCTCCCTGGATATCCTGCATGATTGCCAATATATAACGTTTCTCGGGGGGATAGCGGTTTAATATCGAACTTAAATCTTGCATATCAATGCAAGCAGTCATAATCATCAGCCTCCTCAAGTGCCGGGCTGCCACCTTGAACTCTGGCCGGCAAGGTGGCAACCGATTGCGTCGGCGACCCGGCCACTTTATCTATAGAGCATCTACGTTGGGTGCGGGATTGAAAATACTACAGGCCCAGATCATGTCTTTTGGCTTCGGTGGGAACTCCTTCTTCATCCCAGCCGCGCAGACTGTAGTAAACGGGCAGCATCACGCCCAACTGCACCGTACGTCCCTGGTGGGGACCTCCCTTCATGGGTTCATTAAGGAGACGGTCCGGCAGGGTATCATCGGTTTTGGAAAACCCGGCTTTCAAGTTAAAGAGTCTTTCCAGGTTCCAGATGCGCTCGCCGGCCAGGAGGAGATCCTCATCACTTATTTCTGCCCCGGTGGCAGTGCGATATTGCGCCGCGATCTCGGGCAGACCGATTCCAAAGGTGGTAAACAGGCACAATCCAGCCGAATCCACCACCGCGGTAAGATCCTGGAAGACCTTCAGCAGTTCAGGAGCTTCCGCCGGGTTATCAGGGTCAGTTTTGACCGGTATCCCTAATACTTCAGGGGAAGTCATATAGCCGCGCACATGACAGCCGCCGCGATTGGAAGTTGCATAATTCAGGCCGATACCCTGCTGCCCGCGTGGATCATAGGCAGGCATTTCCTGTTTTTTAACCGACATGGAGAACTCAGGATGCCCATACATCTCAGCCAGCCGGTATGAGCCTTCGGCCAGCTCATCACCAAAGCCTTCCCGCAGCGCGGTCTTTCTGATCTTGGTGATCATACCGTCGGCATCGCCCCAGCTGAGATTGGATTTATCCCGCGGAATGATGCCTTTTTCCGTCATCTCGGTCGCACAAGCCAGGGTGGTGGCCATGGTAATGGAATCCAGCCCATACTCGTTGCAGAGGAAATTAGCTTTGCAGATAGCTTCAAAATCATCGATGTTGAGGTCGGACCCGAAACCCCAGGTGGCCTCATATTCCGGACCTTCGCCTATCCCTTTGTATTTGCCGTGGTTTTTAGTGACCCGGCCGCAGCCGATCGAACAGCCGAAACAACCCTTGTTTCTGACCAGGTTGTGTTCCGCCTGCCATTCGCCGGATATCTTTTCGGCGGCGGGGAATACCGCAGCTTCACTAAAGTTCTTAACTGGCAGGGTACCGTGTTCATTGATAATATTAACCAGGATATTGGTTCCAAAAGCTGCCAGACCGGCCCCGGTAACCGGGTGAGCTTTCAGTTTGGCCCGGGCATCGTTGATAGCGTCGAAGAAGCCTTCTTTGTCGGCCACCTTCACGCCCAGGGTACCTCGGACCGCAACCGCTTTGAGATTCTTGGAACCCATCACCGCACCGACTCCGGTCCGTCCCGCGGCTCGGTTATACTCGTTCAGGATATTGGCGAACTTGACCAGTTTCTCACCGGCTGGACCTATTGCGGCCACCTTGGCGTCGCCGTCGACAGTCTCTTTGATGAAATCGGTAGTCTCGAAGACGGTCTTGCCCCACAACTCAGCCGCACTGCGCAGTTCCACCGTATCGTTGTTGATCCATAAATAAACGGGTTCGGGGGATTTACCTTCAAAAATGATGCCATCATAACCGGCAAATTTAATCTCGGGACCGAAAGACCCCCCCGAATTGGAGGCAGCAATGGTGCCGGTCAGAGGTCCTTTGGTAATAACGTTGTAACGCCCGCCGGAGGTCGCCAGGGTGCCGGTCAGCGGCCCGGTCATGAAAATCAGTTTGTTATCCGGACTCAAGGGATCGACCTGGGGATCGATCTCGTCCATGAGTATCTTGCTGCCCAATCCGCGTGCACCGATGAAATTGTGCAAATCGCTTACCCTCAAGGCTTCTTTTTTAACCGTGCCGGCGGTCAAATTGACCCGGATTATCTGTCCTGTCCATCCATACATGCTTAACCCACCTCCTCAAACAGGTTTTTGAACTTGCCTGCAAAAGCTTTACGCTTGGAGATACTGCCGGTATTGGCTTCGACAAAGCTGATGGCGCCGGAGGGACAGAGCTTGACGCAAGCCGGGTCACCGAAGCAGAGGTCGCATTTGCTGACAATGTGGGTGGCCACATGATAATGAATCGCACCAAACGGGCAGGCTATGGTGCACATCTTGCAGCCGATGCATTTGGAATCATGCACTTCCATGGCTCCCGTAGCCGTGTTTTTAGTGATCGCCCCTACCGGGCAAATCAACATGCAGGCGGGTACTCCGCATTGCTGGCATACCATTGGGACCGCCAGCCCGACCTTTTCATAAATCAAAACCGAAATACGGGCCAACTCAGGATTCATTTCACCGGTTTTGGTGAAAGAACAAGTCAGTTCACAGGTTCGACAACTGGTGCATTTCTCGGGTTGTACCACGAGGATCCTGTCCATACAACACTGGTTTCCATAAGGAAATCCAGCTTTCACCTCCTTTGAGATTTAGTCGGCCAACCCTATCATTCGGGACGATCATCCGTATCCAATCTCTTCTATCTCTCTAGTCTCTTAAAACATCTGTTGAGCAATGTTTTGCTGTCGCACCTCCTTTTTGCTCGCCACATCGAACCAAAAACTCAAGCTTGTCTATCTGTGTCCTGAATGAAGGCGGGGTGGTTAGTTAAGAACCTATTTCCAGGGTATCAATATCCATTGACAGCAAATCTACAGCCAGCAGTTGCCCCCGCCGTAAATCGCCTCGGCCCAGGATCACTTTCAAGGCCTGGGCCACCTCCAGACTGGCAATTACCGCGGGTACGAAACTTAAGGCAGGCGGTTTGACCGGCTCATCCTGACCGGCTCGATAATGAGCGTAAATTTGCTCTACGGTACTCTCATCCGGGAATTGAGTGATTACCTGCCCATACCAACCGTCGATGGCTCCATGGACCAAAGGGATTTGCAGTTCCTTACAAACCCGGGCCAACAGCAGGCGGCTGGGAATGTTGTCCAGGGCGTCGATGACCACCGCCGCCCCTTTCAGCCGCTTGGCATCTTCAGTTCCCTTAAACGGGTGAGCGTAACCGATCAATTGTACTGCTGGATTGGTGGCTTCAACCCTGGCGGCAGCACTCAGCACTTTGGATTTGCCCATGGTTGGGATTTGGGCGAAAAGTTGGCGATTAAGATTCTTTTCTTCGAAAACGTCCCCATCCCAGGCCTGTATTTCTCCAACTCCCAGCCGGGCCAGCTGTTCGATTACATATCCGCCCAGTCCGCCGCAGCCGATGACTGCCGCCCTGGAATTCAAAAGCTTCAACTGTTCAGTGATACTAATGGCTCCCTGGTTACTGCTGTAATGTGCCGGGATGATCCCCAGCTGCAGAGCGGCGGCCTCGACCTCGCGCAGGGATAAGCCCGTTGCCTGGACCAGCGCTGCTTGTTCAGACCACGGCAGAATACCATTGCGTGCTTTCTTTACCAGCATCTCAGTCAAACCGGTCTCCATATTTAGCCTCCTGCCGCCGGGGGGAATATGGCCAGGATGTCACCGGTATGCAATACCGATTCAAAAACGCCATGGCGGCCATTTATCATGATAATACCGATTTTCATATAATCCCGGCTGATGGACAAAAAATCCAAAACCTCTCCTACAGTGGTTCCTTCGGGGAAATCGCAGTCGCGGATCTTAAACCTGCCCTGCCGCAAGAAGGCGAAAAGTTTGACTGTTATTTTCATGGGTAAAAAACTCCTTCATCAGATCCTCTAAAACCTGGGCGGACCAAGGCCCGAAAAAACAAAAACCTTTCACCCCTCGAAGAAGGTAAAAGGTTATATGACGGGTGGTTCGTAATCATATACATCATATCAGGCTCCTGTGCTTAAACAGATTAACCCTAACCAGACTAGCATCAAAATTTAAGCCCGTTTAAGCACCAATGGCTGTCCGTCGTAAATTAAATAGGTTGTTGACTTGATTGTCCCCAAAACCGCCCCGGTCACAAATTTTTATGGGCTCCGTCACAGAAAGGCGGTTTTTTAGTATATTTACAGGCACATAAAAAAGCCTTTTTATTTTCTTCAGCAGTAAAAATCAGTGGTTCAAAGGTGGTTCCAATATGGGATCCGTCACAAAATGGCTGGGTTTCGCTGCGTCCGCAAGCGCACCACGCATAAGTTTGGCCTTTTTTGAGATCAACTGCTATCGGCTCGGTCAGAGCGATCACCGGTTTATCCATACTGCTTAACCCTCCTTAAACTTACCGAGCATATAATCGGCTGATTTCGTGTTATTTTTCACTAATCGGCCCGGATACAGCTGGCATATAAAGAGCCTGTCACCAATCCATCCCGCTGACCTGATTATGGTAATATGCCAACCCCCAATATCACTGATTCCATTATACATCCAGTAAATAATTAATGTCATCATTAATTGATGCTTTGCGCACTTTTTCGACTATCTCTGGACTTAGATAGACACTTGGAATTTCGGTAAATAAATTGACGTTTATAGGCAGGGAAATTGTCAGATGCAATGCGGTGGCATAGATAAAGGATGGATTTAGATAGTATTTACCATCATATTGGAACGTGAGTAACTGTCGATAAGGGAGCAGGTCCTAACCGGGCAGGGCGCCCACTCCCAGGGCCAGGTTGTCCCACATGATATCTCTTACTATGGACTCTCGAGCCCGGTCACATTCTACGATCAGGACTACCTGGACTGCCTTTCCTTTGTTGGTTCCGGTCTTTCCCCCCGAATCCCTTCGCTTATACAACCGGGCAATAAATACATCGCCTAAAAATCCTAAAACAGATCCGGTTATGAATCCGATTATGCCCCAGATTATCGGGCCCCAGGGCAGGACAAAACCGTATATGGCTCCGAGTAACATCAAGAAGGTCCCCAGCAGGGCGGCGGCATCAAATGAACTTATCCCGTCGGCCCGGTGGATGGTGTCCAATATTTTGCGCTCTTCCACCCGGCTGTCCATAATAAAGGCGGCGATGGCATCACGGGGAATGCCCTTCTTTTCCAGTTCGGAGATAGCCAGCTCCAGATGGAGGTTGTATTCAAATGATCCGGCCACGAACATGCTAGGCCTCCTCCTGGCGCTTTAAAGCTGTCAGACGGGAGCGAAACCGGGGACGCTGGTAATTATCCCGGAGAAAGCGGGCTTGCTCCTGTGCAAACAGTTTGTTGTATTCCACCGTATTTACATAGGAATCGTAAATGGCAAAGCCATACAAGGAGGGAATAAACAGGAGCCACTGAGGGTCAAGAACCAGGGTGGCGGCACCGAAAGCCCCCGAAGAGGTATACTGGATTGCTTCCAATAAGTGAGAATAATAAACGGTGGCAATCAACATGATCATGAGAAAGAAACTGGTCGGGATACGATGGGTATACAAATGCCCCAGACCGGGGGACAGCATGGAAAGGCCCGCCGCTATCCAGGGCTGTCTTGTATCCAGGAAATTGATGCTCATAGCATCAATTGCTACCGGCACCATGGTGGATTTTTCACGGGTCCCCAAAATCGCCAATTTATTCAAATCCACGGTCAAAGTGTAGCTTGACCATATACTAAAAACCCATACAGTCAGGTAAAGCAAGGTCCATCTGACATTGAGCACCTCCCGGGCCAGATCGAATTGGCCGGTAAATGAATAGAAGATGGCGGTATTGAGATGGGCCTGGCTGTTTATCAGGAACTCCCACCCCACCAGGAGAAACCCCTTGATATAGCTGCCCATAATGATGAACCCGAATCCCGGGAAAAGAGCCGACCAGGCGGCCGTCACCCAGGGATTTCGCAAATGGAAAAAGTTCACCGTGATGGTGCTTACCAACCCGATGGGGCGCCGTATATTCCTGATCGATTCAGGCTGCTTGGTTTCCATGATCTGATCCTCCATATTTATACTGCTGGCCGGCGATGACCATGGTTACCCATTTGCTGAAACATGCCATGAAAAGGAAAACGGGAACCGAATAGTAATAATTCCACCAGAAGGGTTGATAGAGATTCATCCATACAATAACCGGATCCAATATAAGTGATAAGAATGCGGAAATGAGCGTTACCGCGATGACAAAACCTTTCCATCCCGTATATTTCTGGTAAACCAGCAGGAATACTACCGGGACGATCACATAGTCGATGGGAAAGAAGTTTGGCATGAAGGGGAGTAGTTTGTAGGGGTACGACCATGCCCCGGTAAAGACGCCGAAAGCGTCCAATATCCCGGCTGAAATGCTGATCATTACCCCGAAAAAGCTGACTTCCAGAAAGCGTTTACGGTCTGTATATTTCCACCAAATAAAAAGCGGGAAAACGGACCAGAACAAGAGGAACCACCAGTACCACCTGCCGGCCGCAAATGTCAGCCAGTAATCCATCAAGGCATGACTATATGCATTCTGCAACTCAATAATATCTTCATAAACCGGGTCCCAGTATAATTTAACCGGGACTTTATAACCATGCAAAAAGCTGGCTAAAAAATTGAACAAACCAAATCCTCCAAAATCCCGAATTATTATAGTATCCACGGAGAGTCTCAAAATAAACCGAAAAAACTACACTTTGAAATCCATACACTCGTAGGGTGGGGGATATGACCCAGAGCGGCGGGTGGAGAAAGTTGCCGCCAATTAACTGTATCTCGCGCTTTAACACGCATTTTTTCATGGATTATTCGGCATAATATCCTCAATATGGAGGAATCCATGATGAAATATTTGAAGAAGTCGCCGCCAACGGGTAGCCAGGCGATACAGACTATAGATATATATGCGCCCCTCGACCAGGAAGAAACCAAACGCCTTAATGTTTCGACGGCTCTGCAGGATAACGTCGATTTCCTGCAAAAGCAATTGGGCGCGAGCGGGGACATAATCTTTCGCCGGTTTTACCTGGGAATACCCGGCAATTACGAGGCCTGCCTGATTTATATCGACGGTGCTTCGGATAAAATTCTTCTTAATAGCATTCTCAAATCGTTGATGTTGGATGCTTTCATAGATAACCTGCCATCCCCCCGGGATTCGCTGCAGGAAATTATTTTAGGCTCATTGCTGACCGCGGCCAGCACCCGGACCACCCAGCGAATTAATGAACTTATCGATTATATTATGGCCGGTCAAGTGGTACTGCTGGTAGATAAACTGAATGAAGCCATCGCTATAGATATCCGATCCTTACCCCAGCGAGCCATCTCGGAACCTCCCTCGGAGGTAACGGTGCGCGGGCCCAGGACTGGCTTCACCGAGGTCCTGCAGACCAATGTCACCCTGCTGCGTGATCTCATCCATAGTCCCAACCTGGTTTTTGAATTTATGAAATTGGGCCAGGTCAGCGGGACGGATGTATCCCTGGTTTACATCAAAGGCATAGCTGCCCCGGAATTGATCCAGGAAGTAAACCAACGTCTGGCTAAAATTGATATTGATGCCATACTGGCTGCTGGCTATATAGAGGAATTGATCGAGGACAGCCCTTACTCTCCCTTTCCGCAGATGATCAATACTGAACGCCCGGACCGCGTCGCTGCCAATCTGTTGGAGGGACGGATCGCCATTTTGATTAATGGGTGCCCCTTTGCCCTGGTTCTGCCGGTCCAATTGACTTCTTTTCTGACTGCTCCGGAAGACTATTATGAACGGGCCCTCCTGGCTACCGCGACCCGCTGGATTCGTTATATCGCCTTCACCATGTCCCTGCTGTTGCCTTCCACCTACATCGCCATCACTACCTTCCACCAGGAAATGATACCGCTGCAATTGCTCAACAGCATAGCTGCCTACCGGCAGGGGGTGCCCCTCCCGACCCTGGTGGAAGCCCTGCTGATGGAATTCATCTTTGAAGTCCTGCGGGAAGCCGGAATTCGTCTGCCGCGGGCGGTTGGCCAAACGGTCAGCATTGCTGGCGCCATCGTAATTGGCCAATCAGGGGTCCAGGCAGGCATAGTCTCTCCGCTGATGGTCATAATCGTGGCCACCACCGGGATTGCCTCCTTTACCATTCCCGCCTACAGCATGGGGATCAGCCTGCGGCTGCTGCGTTTCCCCCTGATGATATTGGCCGGTACCATGGGGCTTTACGGGGTAATTATCGGGTTGGTCATCATGACCATCCATGCTATGAAGCTCAGCTCTTTCGGGGTTCCTTTCGCCGCGTCCCTCTCGCCTCTGCATCTTAAAGACTGGAAGGATGTCTTCATCCGGGTCCCCTGGTGGGCGATGGATGAACGACCGGCGGAAATCAGCGCCATTAATCGTCGGCGCCAGGCGCCGGGCATGAAGCCCGCACCGCCTGGTAATATCCCTGAACTAAATGGTGGTAAATCATGATTCGAAAATTAGGAGTTCTAAGTCTGGTATTAATTATGGTGGTAACTCAGATTGGATGCTGGGACAAACGGGAGGCAGAAGAACTGGGGGTCGTAACTGGCATCGCCATCGAGTCTGATGGGGAAAAAGGGGTGCGGGTCCTGGTCCAGACAACCAATGTAGCAGCCCTAAATAGGAGCGGCGACGGCAACCGGGGATTGGAGTTCGAGAAAGCTTACCGGAATACGGTGGTGGAAGGCGAAAACCTCTATGATGCCATCAAGCACCTTTCCCTGATGACCAGCAGCCAAC
This sequence comes from Syntrophomonadaceae bacterium, assembly GCA_040217755.1. GTDB lineage: Bacteria > Bacillota > Syntrophomonadia > Syntrophomonadales > Syntrophomonadaceae > PHAA01. The sequence continues at coordinate 14,122 of JBEHWJ010000005.1, forward strand.
GCTTTTATTCACACACAATCGTAATTGTCGTCTCGGAGGACTATGCCCGTAACCAGGGCCTGGGAGCTATTATGGACTACATTGCCCGGGACCCCCAGTGGCGGGTCGATGTTTGGCTGCTGGTGGGCCGGGGGGATGTCTTTGCCCTGATGGATACCAAGGGCGTTCTTCGCCCGGTCCCGGCACAAAGAATTGGTGCTATTCTCAAGCAGCACAAATTGACCGGGACCTATGCTCCCACTCGCCTGGGCGAGTTTCTCAAGGTCCTGTCCAGTGGAACCAGCCAGCCTTACACGGCGGTGTTGGAAAGCCAACCCAATCGCAGCAAAACCGCCGGCAGCGGGATTTTAGACGGAGTCGTGCCGGAGCCGGAGAATAACCTGGTCATGAACGGTACCGCCGTCTTTAAAAAGGATAAAATGGTAGGCTGGCTGGATGAGTCCCAAAGCCGCGGACTCCTTTACATTAGAGGAAAGATCGGTCAGGGGGAAATCAAATTCCCCAGTCCGGATGGGAGCGATAAGGTCATTTCGACGGAAATCTTAAAAGCCAAGTCGAAATTGCAACCGGAAATAATTAATGACCGGGTGGTTATGAATATAAATATCGAAGTCTCCAGCGCCTTGGAGGATAAGCAAGGACGGGTCAAGGTATCCGATCCTGAAGGTGTCCAGGTCCTGGAAGAAGCCCAGCGGCAGGCGGTCGTCGAATCCATTCAATCAGCTCTGACCGCCGCCCAAGAGAAATACCAGGCGGATATTTTCGGTTTCGGCGAAGCCGTGCACCGGGAATACCCGCAACGATGGTCTATGATCAAGCAGCAATGGCCGGATCTGTTTCCGGAGGTGGAAACCCGGATATGCGTAAAGAGCAGCATCCGCCATACCAATTTGATGTCCGACCCACCTAATCCGTAAAAGGGAGAATATGAATATGAATACACTGGTGATTATCATAATATTGGCAGTCTTTGCCATAGAAGTGCCCTACCTGGCCAAGGCCAAACGATATGGTGAAGCAGGGGTGGCAGGAGCCATGCTGACCATCAGTATCATTTATATGTTGGATCTGATTTATGGCTGGAACTTGCCAACCCTCAGGGAGGGCGTCTCCCGGGTATTTGTGCCCGTAACCACCCTGTTAAGCAACCTATTTATCTAAATAAGGAGTGCTCGGTTATGCCTGCCCAACCGGCAAATATTAAAATTGGGGGCTATATGTTGGCCTCCATCCTGCTAATGTTTGATACTACTACCGCCATTCTGTTTATTCCGCCGGTGGTGGCGCAGATTGCCGGTCGTGACGGGTGGATGGCCCCACTTATCACCATCCCGGCTGCAGTTTATATTGTATTGGTGACCGTCAAGCTGGGTTCCCTGTTCCCGGGTAAAACCATCATAGAATATCTTCCCCTGGTGCTGGGAAAAGTCCTGGGGAAAATAGTCGCCTGGGGATACCTTCTGTTCTTGTTTTATTTGGTTGCCACCGTTCTCCGCGAAGCCATGGCCCTGCTCTATGGAACCGGCATATTCCGGCAAACGCCCGTCCAGGCCGCAGCCCTCTTGCTGGTCTTGGCCACTACCTATGCCACCGCCTCGGGGCTGGAGAGCATCAGCCGGACCATATGGTATTACTGCGTCTTCATCGTTTTGGCTTATACTCTTTACCTCCTGGGGGCCGTCCCTTTTATGAATTTCAATGAATTACTGCCGGTGGGGGAAGCCGGTTTTAATACTATCATGAAAAGCACGCTCACGCCTCACGCCTACCGGGGTGAACTGGTCATTATAGCCTTTCTATACCCCTATATCAAAAATCATAAAGAAGCGCTCCTGGGAAGTCTTTCGGCTATAGCTCTGATCAGTTTCTTTATTACTGCCTCAATCGTTGCTTGTATGACCATTATGGGGGTGGAGGTCACTTCGCGGGTTTACTATTCGGCTTTTTTTCTGGCTGACTATATCCCGACTTCAGGATTGAAAATAGTCTTCGTGACTATTTGGGTAATTGCCTTATGGGGGAAGCTCACCATCGGTCAGTTTCTGATAACTATCGGGATGGCCCAGGTCTGCGGGTTCAAGGACTACCGGCCCCTGACGATTTCGGTAGGGATCATGCTGCTGGTCTTTGCGGAGGTTTTCTACAGCAACACCACAGAGATGTTTCTCAGTGTACCCGCAACCTTTCCGGGTATAGCCTTGTTTTTCGAATATCTTATCCCGGGGTTGTTGTTGCTGATCGCCTGGCTGAAGATCAAAGCCAGCCGTGGAGTCAGTCCCAACGCCCCCGCGGAGACTTAGGACTGCGCTCAGAGTGACATAGTTACCAGACTCTTCACTCCGTTCAGAGTGACACGGTGCAAGACTCTTCGCTCCGTTCAGAGTGACATGTTGTGTCATTTCGAGCGGAGCGAGAAATCTCGCCTTAGACTAGACTCTTCGCTGCGCTGTGAGTGACACGGTGCAAGACTTTTCACTCCGTTCAGAGTGACATAGTTACCAGACTCTTCGCTGCGCTCAGAGTGACACCTGTTTGTCATCCTGAGGAGCAGAATGTAACATTTGTCATCCTGAGGAGCCGAAGGCGACGAAGGATCTCGTGACTCTTCGCCGCGCTTATTCACGGCCTGGGACCAGTTCAACTCCTGTTTCCCTTCTGCTGGGTCTGTTTCCGATATTGCCCCTGGTCTTCAGTCGAGTTCTGGTTTTGAACCTGATTCTGCTGCTGGTCACCGGCTTGGGTTCCACCTTGGAACTGGTTTTGGTACTGGTTCTGAACCTGATTCTGTTGCTGGTCGCCAGCCTGGGTTCCATTCCGGAACTGGTTCTGATTCTGTGTCCTCAACTGCGTTTGATCCCCAGACTGGGTGCCATCCTGATACTGGTTCTGCTGCCGGTTCCGGTTTCGGGCCTGATTAGCCTGGAGCTGCTGGGCGGCGGACCCGATCATAGCCCGGGTTCTTTCGAGTTCCGCCGTACTGGCCCCGGATGTCTGCATCAGTTCATTGGCCTTGGCGATAATATCGGTTATCCTGGCATTCCGATATTGATCAAAGGTAATCGAAGGATCTAAATCTTGTAGAATCGAAATCAGCCGGCATTTCCCCGGTGACAGGTCCTGTTCACGAGCCTGTTCCCTGATCTGCAGGTTGGAACAATCAGCGTAAACGACGCAGTCCATATCCTGTTCCTGGAGCATCTGCCGTACCCGGTCCCTGGACCTGTCCTGCAGCCGCATGGCTGCATCATTATTATCGGAGAGGGCAGTCAAGGCGATGACGGTTGAGCCATCCTCTTTCACGTATCCCTGTTGGGCGGCTTCCTGTACCAAGGCCTGCAGGCAATCTTCCACCGACATATTCCTTAACCGGTTTTGCTGCAGCAGGGCCTGACCGTCGGCATTGATACCCTTGGCCGTCACCACCCGGTTAAAAGCATTGACCCCGAGCTCAACACTGGGATTGATATCGAAACTGACGTAATTTACGGGGGTATTATAATAACTATAGCCGCCGATTAAGAGCAAAGCACAGGCAGCCATCGATGCAACTGCGGTAATAAGTTTTTTCATAGCATAATTCCTCCTTCCCCGGGTTGCCTGGGTACGCTCGCGGTGGTCTTCCATCCGGTCGTCTATGGCGTTTCTAACAAAATTCCCGGTTTTTTCTTTTATGTCTCCCTCCGCTTTTACCTGGTCCAAATACCTAACCAGCCTGTTCATAATTCAATTTCACCCACTTTCGCCCTTAGCTTGTCTTTGGCGCGCCTGAGCCGGGTATATACCGTGTTGACGTTCTGTTCCATTATTTCGGCGATCTCCGGGATAGTCCAGCCTTCATAGTAGTGCAGGTAAATCACTTCCTTATATTTGGAGGGCAATTGGAGGACCGCCCTGATCAAGTCGCCTTGTTCCGGATTTTCATATGATATCTCCAGGCTGTCCCGGACTACTACCTTCTGGCGCCAGAAGCTCCGGTTGAGATCTTTGCATTTATTAAAAGTTACCCGGCACAGCCAGGCTTTTTCATGCTGCCCGTTCTCGTACTTACCCAGGTTCAAGAAATATCTCAGGAACACTTCCTGGAACACATCCTCGATATCAGCGCTGTTTCTCAGGTACAGGAAGCAGATCCGGCGTACCATATCCGCATATTTCTCTATCGCCGATGCGACAGGGTCATCAGCAACAACCGGCAGCGGATTCAAGCGGCTCACCTCCAATCTATCCTTAATACGAACCATAGTCGTAAATCCGTTCATGTTAGAATAATATTATCTCATTATTTTGTATTACCGATTGGAGCTATTTTAGTACCGCCGGTGCCGGGCACTCTTTTTCACCGCATGGATTATCTGTTCAAGGGGAGCGTATCGGTTGCTGGCATGCCGTGACTTTTTAGCATTTGTTATAATCAAATAGGCTATGAAATTAGGGGGGAGCGAAGGTGCTGGTAGAGTTGACCAGGAATATAAAGTTGGTCCGGCCCGAGGCTTTGGCAGTCTACCCTTACAGCAATTCTCTTTATATCGATGATGATATCCCGACCATGATCGACGCTGGTTCAGGCGGAAGGGCCTACTGCCAATTGGATACCCATTCCGTCCAACTGATATTGCTGACCCATTATCATTTCGATCACTACAATGGGGCCTCCTTCTTCCCCAACGCCAAGGTGATGATCGGGCAAGAGGAATTGTTCATGTTTGAGTGTGAAGAAACCTACAATAAGGCCCGCGGTTATGATCGATGGCATGAACTGGTGGGGAGTGCCCGCGACGAGAACGTAGCCAAGCTTTTGATCTACCCTGAAGACATCCCTTCCCGACCCGGCTATCGGGATATCCTGATAGAAGATTCGTTCAAGGATGGCGATATCTTTGATTTGGGCTCGACCTCGGTTCAGGCCATTCATACCCCCGGCCATACCGCCGGCCATTATGCATTCTATTTTCCCCGGGAGGAGATATTGTTTTCCGGGGATTATGATGCTTCCAGCCGGGGGCCGTGGTATGGCGACGGTGCCTCCGATCTTGATGCGATGATCACCTCGGTGGAAAGGATGATCGCGCTGCAGCCGCGGATTCTGATCGGCTCCCATCGGCGCCTGATCACCGAGGGGGTCGAGGATGCATTGCGGGCTTGGCTGGATGTGGCCTTGCGCCGGGAAGCCAAGTTGTATGATTATCTGTCAGAGCCACGCCGGCTTGATGATATGCTGGTTTTGAGCCTGTATGAAAAATGGAGCAATCCCAGTCAACACAGCCTCTTCTGGGAGAAGATGATGATCACCAAACATCTGGAACGGATGGTGAAACTGGGCCAGGTGACGGCCATGGAGGACGGCTTGTATGTACGCCGCTGACCGGCAGGTGGCGGGGCACCGGCCAACGGTACTTCCCGTTCATGCAATTCACCCTTCAGAAAAAGATAATGCCGGGAGCCATTGCCGGCATCATTAAACTTTACACGTGCCTAGCTTTTGGAACTGCGGGAAGACTGGGTACTGGTATCGCCCATAAATACATCCACCGCATCCTGTAACTGGGATTGGTTCTGATAAGCGCGGTTGGAAAAATCATTGACCAGATTATTGAACTGTTGGCGGGCCTGGCGGTTCTGGTCCAATTGGGCTTTGATCGAATTTTCCATCTGGTCATGGACCGCCGACATACTGTTCATGGTGAAACGCCACATGTCCCACATCTGATTCATGGAACCTTCGATCATCCCCATACCGTTGAAATTCTTGCTGCTGTTCATTGCTAATCCTCCCTAAAAATATGTTTTGGGTTAACACTTTCCGTTTATATTCCCCCCTCCTTGACAAAGATATACAGTGGAAAATAAATATTTCGGAAAAATACTGAAGCCGACAAGATGACGCGGGCCAGCCTCGCTGTCAGTTGGGCGGCGTCTGGGTCCAAAAGCGGATATTACGCATATCCTGCAAATTTTGGATAAGAGCCGGCTGAATAATGAAAAATAGCCCCACATATAATAATGTAAGCATCCAACGAGGAGGCCGCAAAATGGTTTATGAGCTGCAGTTGATCACGGCAGCGGACAAGGAAGCGTTTGTAACGGAGTTTTCCCGCAAGTTTTCCTGGCTGAGACAACGCGGCTGTTGCTTATCCGTAAATACATGCTTGCTCCACGGGACTGATTGGGTCAGATTCGATATCCTGCTGCAGGGTAAGGCAGTTTCGCCTGATTACCGGGAAGAGGACTACGTTTATATCTTCAAGCATCAGCTGGCCGAATTCCTGGCCGAACATGTCATCAGAGACTGGGAATCGCGATTGGCCTGGAATGAGATAAACAAACCCAAACGTTGTATAACCCCTGACGATAGACCGGCGGTGATGGTGAAGGCCACCAAATTCCTCAAGCATTGTCATGCCAATGAAAGTCTCAATCTGCTCATGAATTACGGCCGTAAAAACAAGATCACCCATCGTATATTCGATTATCTGTTCACTCACCGGCTTCTGGTCATCGAGGGTTTCATAAAATTTTGCCTGCCCGATTTCCTGACCGACATCAGGTTTGCAGTGGATCTGGCCTGCGAGGAATTGCGCAATGAGAAGGAGTACAATGAATTCGTTAAATTGCTGCGCTACTTCGTCGACACGCAGCCGCCGATGATGCTGGAGGTCAACATAATGACCGTGGAAGGCACCGGTTTTGTACTCTGGGATGGAAATGGGGTCCGCATCGAGGAGAAGCATATCAAATATTATATGGAGGGCATAGCCCACGGAGAAATAAGCCTGGATGACGTCCTGGTGAGTATCCTGATCACGGTTGCGCCGCGGCGCATTATTTTACACAAGATGGACCAACAGGGTGACAGCGAGTCGGTCCAAATGATCAAGAAAGTATTCGATTCCAGGATAACCGTTTGCGGGGGATGCGAACGGTGCCAGGAGCATCAGAAACAGGATTATCCCCAAAATGCAGGGAAGATGCTGGTAAAGACCTACCCCAATGACCAGGGATATTAATCGCCGGTCGGCTTCTTAATTATTCGGGCAGATCTTCCGCTCTGGGATAAAGGCGGATACGATCTGGTTTATTTTTTTCTGCCACTTTTGACTTCGGGTGGGGGCGGGTTGGAGGCCCGCCTTTTTATTTGCGGGGGATAAGCAAATCTGTTACTCTAATAAGATAAGAATTACGGACAGCCTGCCTCGGCAGCTTGATAAACCGCAAGTTGTACGGTTCGGGTATCATTCATTCGGAGGTGTAATAATGATCAATATCAATTTTCCCGATGGCCGGCAAAGACAATACCCGAAAGGGGTCAGCCTGCTGCAGATAGCCGAGGAGATCAGCGCCAAATTGGCCAAAAATGCTGTGGCGGCCAGCTTCAACGATAAAATCATCGACCTCAACACCCCGGTGTCCGACGATGGCAAGGTAGAATTCGTCGGCTTCGATGACGAAAAGGGACGCTCAGTATATCGGCATTCATCCTCCCACATTATGGCCCAGGCGGTAAAAAGGCTGTGGCCGGAGACCAGGTTTGCCATCGGGCCCGCCATAGACAAGGGCTTCTATTATGATTTTGACACTGACCACACCTTCACTCCTGAGGATTTCGCCTTGATCGAGAAGGAGATGCATTCCATCATCAAGAGCGATTACCCCATCGTCCGCCGGGAGCTTGCCAAGCCGGATGCCCTGGATTTCTTTGCGGAAAGAAATGAAGATTATAAAGTCGAATTGATCCGGGATCTGCCTGATGACGCCATAATCAGCGTCTATCAGCAGGGGGAATTTGTGGACCTGTGCGCCGGTCCCCATGTGCCCAGCACCGGCAAGATAAAAGCGATAAAACTGATGAGCCTGGCCGGAGCATATTGGCGCGGCGACGAGAACAACAAGATGCTGCAGCGCATCTATGCCACCTCTTTCCCCAAGCAGGCCTTGCTGGACGATTATCTCAACAAACTCGAGGAGGCTCGCAAACGCGACCACCGTAAGCTGGGCCGGGAATTGGGATTGTTCGTCCTCCTGGATGAGGGGCCGGGCTTCCCGTTCTTCCTGCCCAAAGGGATGGCATTAAGAAACGAGTTGGAGAATTTCTGGCGGCAAGCCCATCAGAAAGCGGGCTACCAGGAGATCCGCACCCCGATAATACTGAACCAGGAACTGTGGGAACGCTCCGGGCACTGGGACCACTATAAGGACAACATGTATTTTACCAAAATCGATGACCAGGATTTTGCGGTCAAACCGATGAACTGTCCGGGCGGGATACTGGTTTACAAACAGAACCTGCACAGTTACCGCGAACTGCCCCTGCGCACCTGTGAGATGGGATTGGTGCACCGTCATGAATTATCGGGGGTTTTGCATGGTCTTATGCGAGTGCGCGCTTTCACCCAGGATGATGCCCATATCTTCATGCTGCCGGAGCAGATAATCGATGAGATAAAAGGGGTAATGGCCTTGGTCGACCTGTTCTATAAGCAGTTCGGTTTCTCATATCATGTGGAGTTATCGACCCAACCGGAGAAATCCATGGGCACTAAAGAGGTCTGGGACATGGCTACCAACGCGCTCAAAGAAGCCTTGGCGGAAAACGGCATGGAGTACAAGATAAATGAGGGCGACGGCGCTTTCTACGGCCCCAAGATAGATTTTCATTTGCGGGATTCTTTGGACCGCACCTGGCAATGTGGTACCATCCAGTTGGATTTCCAGATGCCGGAGAAATTCGACTTATCCTATATCGGCGAGGATGGGGAAAAACACCGTCCGGTGATGATCCACCGTGTTATCTACGGCAGTATGGAACGCTTCATCGGTATCCTTACCGAACACTTCGGCGGTGCATTTCCGGCCTGGTTGGCCCCGGTGCAGGTGCGGGTGCTGCCCATTACCGAAAGACAACATGAATATGCGGCCCAGGTGACGGAAAGGCTGAAAGAGGCTGGGATAAGGGCCGAATCCGACTTGCGCAGCGAGAAGATCGGCTATAAGATTCGGGAAGGACAATTGCAGAAGATCCCTTACCTGCTGATACTGGGAGAGAAAGAGGCCCAAGCCGGTGCGGTAGCGGTGCGCCACCGCAAGGAGGGGGATCTGGGCCAGCAGGGACTGGAGGATTTCGTAGCCCTGTTGAATTCTGAAATCAGGGATAAAGTTATCAGATAGAAGTTGCATCCCGGCTTAGGATGTGTTAATCTTTTTTTTGGAATTGCCAAGCAGGAGCCAGGCTTCTCACCTTACAGCCCCCGGTTCGTAAGGTTATGACTACAGATAAGGTTATGCTTGTAATCATCATACAAGCTTTAAGTGATCTGTTAGTACATTTGGAAGCGGGCTTTATGGCCCGTTTTTTATATTTGCAGGGGGTGAATCGATTATCAGCAAAGATTGGAGAATCAACGAGGAGATCCGGGTAAAAGAAGTAAGGCTGGTCAGTGAAGATGGCGAACAGCTCGGCATCGTCCCAATCCGCGAAGCTCTGGCCATAGCCGAGGAAAAAGGCGTAGACCTGGTGGAGGTGGCCCCCTCTGCCAAACCGCCGGTTTGCCGTTTGATGGATTATGGCAAATTTAAATTCGAGCAGAGCAAACGGGATAAGGAATCGCGCAAGAAGCAGAAGGTGATTTCCATCAAGGAAGTCAAAATGAGGCCCAACATAGAAGAACACGATTTTCAGGTCAAGGCCAAGAATGCCCGCAAATTCCTGTCGGCTGGCGACAAGCTGAAGTTCACCATCATGTTCAGGGGCCGGCAGATAACCCACCCGGAACTGGGGGAAAAACTCTGCATCAAGCTGGCCCAGGAGTTGTCGGATATATCTGGGATGGAAAAGTCGCCCAAGCTTGAAGGCCGTAACATGGTCATGATACTGGTGCCCAAGCTGGATAGCGATAAAACCGAAAAAGACAAGAAAGACAAGAAGGAGGACTAACCATGCCCAAAATGAAGAGTCACCGCGGCGCCGCCAAAAGATTCAAGAAGACCGGCAGCGGACTGATTAAGAGATCCAAAGCTTACGCCAGCCACCTGCTGACAAGCAAGAGCCCCAAAAGGAAGCGGAAATTGCGCAAGGCAGGTTTGGTCAGCGAGGCAGAGCAGAAGAACATCTCCAAGCTGATTCCATATTAATTCATAAAGGGAGGACGGTCAGATGCCGAGAGTTAAGCGCGGAGTCACTTCGCACAGAAGACATAAGAAGATATTGAAACTGGCCAAGGGATATATTGGCAGCAAGTCCAAGCTGTACCGGGTAGCCAACCAGCAGGTCATGAAATCGGGGGCTTATGCTTATGCCCACCGTAAGCTGAAGAAGAGAGAGTACCGGCAGCTGTGGATAGCCCGCATCAATGCTGCCGCCCGTGAGAACGGCACTACTTACAGCCGCATGATACACGGTTTGAAGCTGGCCGGGGTGGATGTCAACCGCAAGATGCTGGCTGAACTGGCTATCAGCGACCCCCAGGGTTTTTCGCAGCTGGCCGAAGTAGCCAAGAAATCATCCTAAACTGAAAACCTGATAAGCCGATGATTCAGAAAGTATGGTGAAGAGCCATACTTTTTGTATAAGGAGCCATGAGCTTAATAAGGAGGTGAAGACTTGCAGTTTATCAGTTCCCCCGATAACAGGTTTATCAAACTGGCTTCCAGCCTGAAGGTCAGGAAATACCGGGAGGCCACCGGCATGTTCCTGGTGGAGGGCTGGCGCTCTGTAAATGAGGTACTGGTCCGGCCGGAGTTGATAGAAATGATAATGGTAACGGCAGACCGGGGGAAAGAAGTCGATATCAGCATGCTGCCCGGCGATAAGACCATGGAACTGGAGCCGAAGTTGTTGAAGCAGGTCTGTGCCACCGATAATCCCCAGGGGATTGCGGCTATAGTCCGAAAACCGAGTTGGTCGTGGGGCCAGGTGACCGCCGCCGGTGGTTTATTGATTTACCTGGACCGCATATCCGATCCCGGCAATCTCGGCAGCATCCTCAGGAGTTGCCTGGCCCTGGGCGTAAAAGGGGTTTTGATGTCGCCCGGTTGTGTGGATCTTTATAACCTCAAAGTGGTGCGGGCCACTATGGGAGCGATACTCAACCTGCCGGTCCTCCAGGATGTCGGCAAGGAGGAAGTGGCCGCCTTGCGGGAGGCCGGGTATGCCATTGCCTGCACCGATGCCGACGGGGGTCAAAGATATTATGATGTGGACCTAAAGGCTCCTACCCTGGTTATTTTAGGGAGTGAGGGTCATGGGGTGGGCGATGAACTGAAAGAGTTGAGTGGCGCCAGAATAAATATACCGGTCGAACCAGCGGTTGATTCTTTGAATGTGGCGGCTGCCTGTGCTATAATAATTGCTGAAGCCCGCAGACAGCGCCAGGAGAGTATGGAGCGCCAGGGAATCTAGCCGCGACACCCGGGTCCATGGAGAATAATTCGGAGGGTTCACCACGTATGCATGATAAAGTGGAACTATTTTGGTACCTTTTCGAAACTTCCGGCTGTATCATATATTATCTTTTATATAAAAAGTTGCTCGCCAACTGAATAGAGTAGTGATGATCAGGACCAGTAACCTGTCGTCTAACTTACAGGGAGGCTGTACCAGGGACTGCGAGTACAGCTAAGAACAGAGCAGGGGAATTCACCTGGGAGCAGTGGGCTGAAATAGCAGTAGGTCCGACCGGCGGCCGCCGTTAACGGCATGGAGTGAATCGGATCGATCCGGTTAAATAGGGTGGTACCACGGAAAGCTTTCGTCCCTGGGGATGAAGGCATTTTTATTTTCTGAGCCGGCGGCGGTCTGAATCGATTGGGTTTAAAGCTATGGTAGAGTCAAAACTGCATTTGGACAGGGGGGTAAACATATGATTGATTCTTTGCTCGGGATCAAAGAGGAGGCCCAACAAAGCATCGCCCGGGCGGGTGATTTCGAAACCCTTAACGCGATCCGGGTAAAAACACTGGGGCGCAAAGGGGAGATCACCCAGGTGTTGCGGGGCCTTAAGGATCTGGACGCCGGCCAAAAGGTAGAAGTGGGGCGGATAGCCAATGAGGTCAAGGACGGACTGGAGAAGCTTATCGAAGCCAAGACCCAACAATTGAAAGCCCGGCAGTTGGAGACGGCGCTCCAGAGTGAGCGGTTGGACATCACCCTGCCCGGCCGGCCTGGCAAGGCCGGGGGCCGACATACCATCAGCCAGGTCACCGCGCAGATAACGGCTATTTTCACCGGCATGGGGTTCACGGTGGCGGAAGGCCCGGAAGTAGAGCTGGACTATTATAATTTTGAAGCCCTCAATGTTCCCCGCGACCATCCGGCCCGGGATATGCAGGATACCTTCTATATCACCGAAGATATGCCGCTGCGTACCCACACATCACCGGTACAGGTTCGCACTATGGAGAAGATGGCGCCTCAGATTCCGGTTAAGATCATCGTCCCCGGCCGGGTATACCGCAAGGATGACGATGCCACCCATTCTCCCATGTTCCACCAGGTGGAAGGGCTGTTGATCGATGAACATATCACTTTCGCCAACCTCAAAGCCATGTTGATGCTCTTTGCCCGGCAGATATTCGGCTCCGATGTAAAGGTACGCTATCGACCCAGCTTTTTCCCTTTCACCGAACCCAGCGTGGAGATGGACATCTCCTGCGTGAATTGCGGGGGCGAAGGGTGCGGGGTATGCAAACAAACCGGCTGGCTGGAGATCCTGGGGGCCGGCATGGTCCACCCGCGGGTACTGGAATATGGCGGGTACCATCCCGAGAAACACACCGGTTTCGCTTTTGGGATGGGCATCGAGCGCATCGCCATGCTCAAGTACAAGATAAACGACATGCGCTTGCTGTTTGATAATGATAAGCGTTTCTTAAAACAATTTTAGGGGGTGGCCGCGTGCATGCATCAATTGATTGGCTAAAAGAATATATAGACTTCCCCTGGACCGCGGAGGAACTAGCCCACCGTCTGACCATGGCCGGGATCGCTATCGAAGGGGTGGAGCAGGTTGGTGAAGATACGATTCTGGGTTTGGACCTGACCCCCAACCGGGGCGACTGCCTGGGGATAATCAACCTGGCCCGGGAGGTGGCGGCTTTAAACGGGAATGAGTTGTCGTGGCCGGCCATAGATATCCGCGAAACCATGGAATCGGCCGACGACTGTATCAGGGTGGAAATTACCGCCCCCGACCTCTGCCCCCGTTACACGGCTCGCTTGGTCAGGAATGTCAGGATAAAACCTTCCCCGCCATGGATGCAGGCCCGCTTGAAGAGCTGCGGGGTGCGTCCCATAAACAATGTGGTCGATATAACCAACTATGTGATGTTGGAATGCAACCAACCCCTGCACGCATTTGACTATGACCTGCTGAGTGAGGCTAAAACCATCCTGGTCCGAAGAGCCCAGGCCGGGGAGCATATCACCACCCTGGATGGAGTGGACCGGGAACTCAATGACGAATCCCTGCTCATAACCGATAACGGCCGACCGGTAGCCCTGGCCGGCATAATGGGCGGGCAGAACACTGAAATCGGGACTGAGACAGTCAACATCCTGCTGGAATCGGCCTATTTCAGTAACATCGGGATACGCAAAACCTCGCGCCTGGTAGGTTTGCGCAGTGATGCCTCCATCCGTTTCGACAAGGGTACCGATGTGAATGGGGTGGTGTTTGCGGTCAACCGGGCCGCCTACCTGCTGCAGGAACTGGCGGACGCCGAAGTGATCAAGGGAGTAGTCGACTGCTATCCCCAACCGGTGGCTGAAAAACTGGTATTGCTGAGGCCGGCTCGGGTCAACTACCTGCTGGGGACCGAATTGACCGCCGAGCAGGTAAGCGGGTATATATCCGCTTTACGGTTTCCCTGCGAGCAGCAATCCTCTGATTTGCTGGTGCGGGTGCCGTCCTATCGGCCCGACATCAACCTGGAGGCGGACCTCATCGAAGAAGTGGCCCGCCTGCATGGCTATGAGAATATACCGGCCCAGTTCCCCTGCGGAATCGTTACCCAGGGCGGGTTGACAGAATTGCAGGCATTTCGCGAGCGCCTCGGCACGATTATGGCCGCTTCGTTTTATGAAGTCGTCACCTACAGCTTTGTGACCGCCAGGTATTTCGATCTTTTGAGACTGCCGCCGGACAGCCCGCTGCGTGAGGTGGTGACGCTGTCCAATCCCTTATCCGAGGAACAGAGCATCATGCGCACCCTTATGCTGCCGGGGTTGTTGGAGACGGTGAGCCGTAACCTGGCCCGGAAGAACAACAACCTGGCCTTCTTTGAGATCGGTTCGGTATTTCATCCGCGCCCGCCGGGACAGCCGGAAGAGGTGTTGAAGGTAGCTGCCATAGTAGCCGGCCGGACCGAGCCAGGTTGGACCAGGTCCGATTTTGAGATGGACTTTTACTATCTGAAAGGGATCGCGGAGGATTTGTTCGATACTCTGGGAATTCAAAATGTAGAGTGGCGGCAATGCCAGGAACCCAGTTATCACCCGGGCCGCTCCGCCTGGTTGGTGTGCGGGGATGCGGTGCTGGGGGTGATGGGAGAGATCCATCCCCTGGTAAGGCAGAATTTCGAAATCAAGCCCCGCGCATGCGCGATGGAGCTGGATGTCGGCAGGATATTCGAGCTCTCCAGTCTCAAGGTTATGGCCGAAAACATTCCCCGTTACCCGGCGGTGGAGAGAGATCTGGCCATCGTGGTCCGGGAAGAATTGCCGGCCGCCGCGGCCGAAGCCGTCATCAGGAAGAGGGGCGGGGAATTATTGCGGAACGTGTCCATCTTCGATGTCTATACCGGTGAACAGGTAGCTGCCGGTTGCAAGAGCCTGGCTTATAAGATGACCTTCCAGTCGGCCGACAGAACCCTTACCGAAGCCGAGGTCAACGGTTTGATGGAGGATATCCGGGCGGCCTTGGGTTCTGAATTGCAGGCTGCCGTCCGGTAATAGTCCAACGTTTTCATGCCGGGCCGATTTATTTTGGGCACGAACCGATATTAGAGAAAGATGCGACCCGCCGACAACTAAATTGAACGCATAATTAAACCTCCCGGGCAAATATACATGCTCAAAAAGGAGGTTTTCCCTTGGTAATAAACGTCCGTATCCATAGGATGATGATCATGGTTATCGGGTCCACTTTTTTTATTTTGGTGATGATATTGCTGTTGTTCAAGTTTGTATTCACCGGTTCCAATAGCAGCGGCCCCGAACCTGCTCCAGATGACCAAATGTACGGCGAGTTCCTGCCCTGGAAAGAAGTGAATAAGTTATTCCCCCGGGGGAGCAATGCGATGGTGGTGGATATCGACAGCGGTATCGCCTTTTGGGTCCAGCGTCGGGCCGGCAGCAGCCATGCGGACGCGCAGCCTTTGACCGCTGCGGATAGTGCTGCCATGAAGCAGGCCTACAATGGCCGTTGGTCCTGGAAAAGAAGGGCGGTCCTGGTGATATTGCCGGATGGAAGAAAGATCGCCGCTTCCATGGCCGGGATGCCTCACGGCCAGGGGGCTATACCCGACAATAACTTCGATGGCCACTTTTGTATCCATTTCCGGGATTCCAGGACCCATGGCAGCGGTAAAGTAGACCTGGCTCACCAGATGATGGTCTGGAAAGCATCAAATACGATAACCCAGCACATCGGGGCCCTCGACCGGGAGGGAGTGATCGCCCTGTTCTTCACCGCTCTTGATCAGCGGGAATACAATATCATAAGCCAGCTGATGCATCCCGACATCGATATAAATCCGCTGCTGCTGCAGATGCAGCGGATCGAACGGGTAAAATATGACAACATAAGAGCCCTGCCAGGCAACGATTACAGCGTGGAGGTAAGGATAATTTTCTTGGATTCCAACCGTGAAGTGGGGCATAAAATTAGCTTGACCGTTTGCGGAGAAGGGCCTCCCTGGAGGATAATCGCCAGCAGCCTGATTCCGCTGCTGAAACCGGAACCGACGACAGCTATTTTCGAGTTTGATAGTAGTTGGTATAGCCAGGAGGATTGGGAACAGTGTTAGGACGGCAGGATTTTATTACCCTCATCGGTTGGCGGTCAAATCGTATATAATATTACTATCACCGGAGGGGAGAATCGACATGCCAGCTGATGCATCCAACGATACATTCAATATAGTTGTAAAGGACGTGGGGGCCTTTCAGGTGGCCCGTGGTTCCACTGTGGGTGAATTATTCGCCCCTCTGCAGGAGGGGAGGGCTTACCCGATCGTGGCCGCCATAGTCAGGAACACCCTGAGGGACCCCCATTATGTCTTCAAGTATGACTGTGAAGCGGAGTTGGTCGATACCACGTGCCCGGCGGGTTTGAGGATATACCGCCGCAGCGCCACTATGGTGCTGATAAAGGCCTGTCGCGACCTGTTCCCCGACCGTACCTTGATGATCAAGCATACTCTTTCCAATGGATTGTACTGCGAGTTTCTGGAAGTACCCAGTGCTGACACCGAGGTCGAGCTCATCCAAAACCGCATGCGCCAGATCGTTCAACAGGACTTGCCGATAAACCGGTATCTGATGGAAAACGACGAAGTCCGGCGCATCTTCATGGAGCAGGGGCAGGAGGATAAGGTGAAGCTGATGCGCTATCGCGACAAGGAAGCTGCCCATGTATATGAACTGGACGGTTTTGTGGAATATTTCTACGGCTATATGGCCAACCGGACCGGGATATTGGGCAAATTCAGGCTTCTCTATCACTCGCCCGGCATGGTCTTACGGACCCCGGAGATAGATGACCTTGACCTGGTCAAACCCTACCGGGAGCAGAGAAAACTGGCCATGATCCACCAGGAAGCCAAGGATTGGGCGGAGATGTTGCATATCCCCCATGTTTCAGCGCTCAACGACATCATCACCCAGGATGGTATCGACGATCTCATCCGGGTGAATGAGGCTCTGCATGAGAAGAAGATCGCCTATATTGCCGATACCATCAGCGACAACCCTAGTATCCGGGTGGTGTTGATCGCCGGTCCTTCTTCCTCGGGCAAGACCACTTTTGCCCAACGCCTCTTGATCCAACTCCGGGTTATCGGACATCATCCGATATCCATCTCCATGGACAATTATTTCGTGGACCGGTGTAAGACCCCCATCGACGAAGAGGGCAATTATGATTATGATTCCCTCGCCGCGGTGGACATCGATCTCTTCAATGAGCATTTGACCCGGCTGATTGAAGGTGAAGAAATGGAGATCCCTATCTATAACTTCAAAACCGGACGCCGGGAGGAGACCGGCACCCGGATCAAGGTCCCGGCCAACGAAACGATCATAATCGAAGGTATCCATGCCTTGAATGACCAATTGACCTGGGGTGTACCGGTCAGGAATAAATTCAAGATCTACATCAGCGCCCTTACCCAGCTTAACGTGGATTACAGCAACCGCATCCCCACCACCGATTCCCGTTTGATCCGCAGGATAGTACGCGACCACCGGACGCGGGGCAATCCCGCCATCAAAACTATCCGGCAATGGCCCTCGGTGCGGCGGGCGGAGGAGAAGAACATCTTCGCCTTCCAGGAGAATGCCAATGTCATGTTCAATTCCTCCCTGGTCTATGAACTGGCTGCGTTGAAGTTGTTTGCGGAACCATTATTGGAGGCCATCGACAACGATGTCCCGGAGCATGTGGAAGCGAGCCGCCTGTTACGCTTCATCAGTTACTTCCGGGCCATCCCGACCACCAACATCCCGCCCAATTCCATCCTCCGCGAGTTCGTGGGCGGCAGTTGGTTTGAAGTTTAGGCTGGCGGCATAGGGGGAGGGAAATCCGCAGAGCGGATATCCAGGCGCTTCAAGGCTTTGGGTTGGAGGAACCACAACAATTCCCCCTTGAGAGGCGACGAAGAATTTAGGCGAAACCCCGCCGCGGCCCCCTTCTTGAAAGGCAGGGGCAGGCCAGCCAGAGATTGACTCCAATCGCTCAAATAGGGCTGGTGCCCGACCACAATCAAACATCCAGGTTGCTTGACGCCCGCCAACTTCCGGGAGAACGCCTTCCAGTCCCCATCTCCGATGAATTCAAATTCGTTAACGTCTGCGATCCCCAGTGAATCGGCTATGAATGCGGCGGTCTGGGCCGCTCTTTTTAATGGACTGGACCAGAGCAGGGTATTACGCTGGGCCCCGATGAGGCTGACCAGACCCGGAAGGGTCCGCTGGAGTTCCCTGATCCCTTTATCGGTCAGGGCCCTTTGCGTATCATCGGCCATTTCGGCCCGGTCTTCCGCTTTGCCATGCCTGACCAGTATTAATTCCTCGATCACCGATTTAACTCCTTCCACTGCGGGCCCTCGTAGGCCCGACTTTATCAGGATTGTGGGCCGGGCTGGGCCAGGCGGCAGAAATACAACTGGCTGTTAAATAATTGCTTGCCCCGTTTGTCGACCCGGTAATAGCGGCCGTCATTCCTCAAGATCCGCGCTTTGACCGTATCCCGCAAATAGGCGTCCAGGATATCTTTGACCCGGGCCTTGTTATCTTCATCTTCCACCGGGAACATGATTTCTATGCGCCGGTCGAGGTTGCGGGTCATCAGGTCGGCGCTGGAAAGTAATACCGTGTCTTCGCCATCGTTGGAGAAGTAGTATATACGACTGTGTTCCAGGAATCTGCCCACCACGCTTCTTACCCGGATATTCTCGCTGCACCTCGGTATATTGGGTTTCAGGCTGCAGATGCCGCGGACGATAAGGTCTACCCGTACCCCGGCCTGGGAGGCGGCCAACAGTTCTTTCACAACCGGCTTGTCCACCAGTGAATTCACCTTGGCGATTATATGGGCGGGGCGGCCGTTCTTCGCGTGTTGGATCTCCTGGCGGATCAGACGGGATAGATTCTGCCGCAGGGTCATGGGGGCCACCGCTAATTTATAGAGGTCGCCCAGGTTGGAATAGCCGGACAACATATTGAAAATGGTTGAGGCGTCGGCGCCCATGCAGGCATTGGCGGTAAACAGGCCCAAATCCTCGTAGGTCCGGGCGGTGACGTCGTTGTAGTTGCCGGTGCCCAGGTGCAGGTACCTCTTTATCCCGTCATCCTCCTGCCTCACAACCAGAAGCATCTTGGCATGCACCTTCAGTCCGGGTATCCCGTATATGACATGGCAGCCGGCTTTCTCAAGCCGCCTGGCCCAGGTGATGTTTCTTTCTTCATCAAATCTGGCCCTGAGTTCAACCAGTACCGTCACCTGTTTGCCGTTTTCGGCGGCTAGCTCCAAGGCCGCCACTATCGGCGAGTTACCGCTCACCCGGTACAATATCTGCTTGATAGCCAGCACATCCGGGTCTTCGGCCGCCGCCTGCACCAGCTGTACTACCGGCTGGAAGGATTCGTAAGGGTGATGGAGAAGGATATCCTGCCGGGCTATCAGGTCAAACAGGTCCTCCCCGGTTTTAAAAATGGCCGGTACCAAGGGCCGGAAGGGAGGAAAGCGCAGGTGATTGTACTCCGGACCGGCGGCTATCTTCAGCAGGAAACTCAGGTCCAGGGGCCCGTTTATTTCATAAAGGCCGCCCTCCGGCAATTCCAGTTCCTCTACCAACCGTCGGATTAACCGGGGGTCCAGCCCTTTTTCGTATTCCAGGCGGGCGACCTCGCCCCATTTGCGCTGTTTGACCGATTGTTGGATAGCTTCCAGCAAATCTTCCGCGCCTTCCTCGTCCAGGCTGAGGTCAGCGTTGCGGGTGATGCGGAAGCAGCCCCGAGCCAGGATACGGTGTCCATTGAAAAGACCCGGCAGGTTGTTCTTGATTATTTCTTCCAGAAAAACCAGTGACGTTGTATAAGTCTGGGAAGGGATGCTGACCATCCGATCCAATACGGAAGGAACCTGAACGGTGGCAAAGATCGGCTCCAGGTCGGCCTCGGGATTCTCCAGCAGCAGAGCTATATTGAGACTGTGGTTTAGCAGCAGGGGGAATGGCCGGCTGCTGTCGACCACCATCGGGGTAAGGACCGGGAAGACGGTACGCAGATAATAGTTGTCCAGAAATGCCCGCTGGGTTTCGTCGAATTTTTTCCCCTGGGTCAGTTGGATTTGCTGCTTTTTGAGCCCCGGTCGTAAGGACCGGTTATAACAACTATAGAGGTCGGCCGTCATGACGTGGACACTTTTGGAGATCTGATCCCATACCTGCTGCGGGGTCAGACCCGACTCATCCGGTTCGGTCAATCCCGCCTGCAACTGTTCCCGTACCCCGGCCACCCGGATCATAAAAAACTCATCCAGGTTGGTGCTTACGATGGCGGCGAATTTGGCCCTTTCCAGCAGGGGATTATCGGTGTCTTGAGCCTCCTCCAAAACCCGCATGTTGAAGGCCAGGGAACTCAATTCCCGGTTTATGTAGTTGGACGGCGCATCCGGATCGAATCTGCGCATGGCAATCATCCTTTATGTTTTAGTACTGGCTTCAACCCATAGACTGCTTCGAAAAAATCCACGTGAGCCGAAAAGCTCCATCCCTCCAGAAGAAAATCGCCTTTGGATTTGACCTTGAAGACCGCTTCGCTGGACGTTATCTCCAGATTCAACTGCGGTATGGGGATTTTATTGGATACGTTCAGGGCATTGGCAATTTTGAGGATGGCGGCCAGCTTGCTGACCATGATCTGGTCTCCCCGGTCCAGGGAAGAGTAGTTGTCATGCCATTTGGCCGGCACCACCTGGCTGTGATACCGGGCTATATTGGCCGCGATGGCCAGTTCGCGGTTGGCAAAACCGAGGATCTGCTGGGCCCGGATGACATTGCCGGAATGAAGTTCGTGACCATCGGCATTGATATATTTGCCGACGTCGTGGAGGATACAGGCTACCTGCAGGTAAAGCCGCTCCCGTTCCCCTAAATTATGTATGGTCTTCATCTGATCGAATATGCTTAAAGCCATCTCTTCGACTCTTTGGGAATGCTTTTCGTCGCAGCCGTATTTTCTTCCCAAATGCCGGACGGAACTGACGATATCATTGATATATTCGTGTTTGCGGCTGGTATTGAAGCGTTCATCGGCCATATTGGCCAGCATACCGTGGCGCAGGGAAACCCGCGGCACCTGTATCCCGGTAGCCCGGGTGGCGTTGAGGAAGCGGCGGAATATTATCGCCGAGGGGAGCAGGATTTCGGCTTCATTGCGGTGCATCTTATAGCGGCTGACGATATTTTCCGGGCTGATATTCTTTATCAGTGAGTATACTTTCTCCATCGCCGCCTTTTCCAGGAAATGACGGTCGGCGGCCAATTGGTTAAGCTGGGCCAGCCTAAGGATCGAGGGCAATTCACCGCCCAGGCCGATGATATATTTGAAGTCGGCGCCATGGCGCAGGGAATCCAGCCAGTAGATCCTTCTCTCCAGGAATTCCTCCAGGACGGCGGAGAACTCCAGGGTAACCCGTTCCAGGTCGGCCAGCAGCTCACGCAGACGCAGCGAGCCGATTTTGACATACTCGGTAAATTGAAGGCTGCCGTCATGGTAGGCGAAGATTTCCGTGCCGCCCATACCTAGACTCACCACCAGGAGTCCGTCCTGGGACATGGTGTGCAAGTCGGATATACTGTCACGCATGGACTTGAATTCATAGAAGCGCTCCTGCAAATTGTTGATGACTTCCACCTTCAAACCGGTGCGCAGGCATATCTGATCCAGGACGTATTCGCGGTTTTGAGCCTCGCGTATTCCAGTGGTGGCTATGGCCTGATAATTTTTGACCCGGTAATCTTTCATCAACTGGGCGAAGGATTTCAAGGTTTTACACAGTTCCTGGGTCGACGCTAATTCTATTTTGCCGGTGGAGAAAGTATCACGTCCGATCTGGGTCGGCTTCCAGACATCCTCCAGCGGAGATATCGTTCCCTCCGGGGTTATCTCGGCTAACATCATCCTGATGAAATTGGTTCCCACGTCTATCGCCGCGGCTGTCTGGCCCGAATTCTTCTTCATCCTGCGACCTCTTTTCCGGATGGTATGTCCTCATTATAGCAGTTGGAGCGAGGTTTGAGAGCAGCCCGCCCCAAAACGGTTCCCCAAGGGATACCTGGTTGCCGAGCCTATATCCTATATATGAATACGTTGTAATTCACCGGACTGATATAATGATTTCAGGTCAGGATCTAAATTAGGGGGGGGAGTGGAACGTAACCATGAAAAAGATGGTCATAATCGATATAGGTTCCAACTCGATCCGTTTGATATTGGTCCGTCTCGGGGAAAAAGGCAATTTTAAAATAATCCATGATCTCAAGGAAGCAGTGGGCCTGGAAAAGGACCTGGAACAGGGAAATACCATCAAGCCCGACCGCATCAACAAGGCCCTGCGCACGTTGGTCATGTTTCGCCGCCATTGTGAGGCGGTCCAACCGGACGAGGTGATGGTGGTGGCCACCGAGGCCGTGCGGCGCGCCGCCAACCGGGAACTTTTCGCCGAGAGGGTGAGAGAGGAGACCGGCTTCGAGATAAGGGTGCTCTCCGGGCCCGAAGAAGCGTTTTACGGGTATGTGGGGGTCACCAGCAGTATGGATATCGCCGACGCCCTGCTCATGGACCTGGGTGGGGGCAGCACCGAATTGACCTGGATGGCGGGCGGACAGGTCCAGGAGTCGGTAAGCCTGCCCCTGGGGGCTTTGAATGTGACCCAGCAATTCGATCTGGCTGATGACATCAAAGATGAGCAGATGCGCAGGGCACAAGCGGAAATAGCGGCGGTCTTCTCGGGAATCCCCTGGTTATCCGGGCTGCCGCCTAAAAGGCTTATCGGTATCGGCGGCACCTTCCGCAACCTCTGTAAAATCGACCGGCGCCGCAAATCATACCCCCTGGAGCGGACTCACAATTACCTTATGACCCCCCAGGATATCATGGACATACATAAAGAGGTGAGCAGCCGTAATCTCAAGCAGCGCCGGACCGTCAAGGGACTATCCAGTGAGCGCTGGGATAATATCGTGGGGGCCACGACGGTCATCACCGAATTGCTGCAATATGCCGCCATCGATGAAGTGGTCATCAGCGGCCATGGGCTCAGGGAAGGCCTGGTCTATGACTACATAGCCCGTACCCTCAACCTGCCCGGTGATGTGTTGGAGAAATCCTTGCTCAAAAATCTTAACAATTACAATCTGGATGTGACCCATGCCCGGACCGTCTATAGGATAGCCTCTTCCTTGTACCGGCAGCTGCAGGGCCTGAAAAAGATCGACGGTGGATACGATAAGGTCCTGAAGGCGGCCGCGATGATGCATGATGTGGGTACAGCCCTGAATTTCTACCAGCAAAATGAGCACCTGTTTTACATGCTGGTAAACTCCGAACTCCATGGGCTTACCCATCGGGAACTGGTGATGAGCGCCTATGCGGCCTGCAATCAATTCAATAGTAAGCGACAGTATGCCGGGGTGCGCTTCCGTAGTTTTTTGACTGATAAAGATGAGGAGGTCCTGAAGGGGATAGGCCTGTTGATCAGGATAGCCCGCAGCCTGGATCGCTCCATGTGTGGATTGATCGAGGACGTGATTTGCGCGGTTGAACGGGATAAGGTGATCATCAAGACCATAACGGAAGGCGACATCGAATTGGAAATATTGGACGCCTTGCGCTACTGTGACGATTTCAAGAAATATTTTCGCAAGTCACTTTTCATAATGTAGCTGACGGCTTACATACCAGAAGGCGACGGTCCGATATTCGGGCGGGTGGTCGATATCCCGGCCAGGTGGTGATGACCGGGGATGTGAATACCTGGAAGGGTCCCCAGTAGTGTCAAATGCTATAATGGGGTGGATAAGAAAGAAGAACCAGCATGATGACAACCGTCTCTGCTGCAGATAGGGGCGACCAGGATGATAACGACCGGATATGCAGGCAGTATCTTGGAAGTTGATTTAAGCAAACTCGAATACCGGTCCGTTGCTTTGGCGGAACAGTTTTGCCGTGATTATTTAGGTGGGATAGGGTTCAACGCCCGTATAGTGTACGATCGGGTACCGGCTGGAACTGATCCTTTGGGTAAAGAGAACCTCCTGATCTTCAGTGCCGGCACCATGGTTGGATCGACGTTCCCTACCGCATCCCGCACCGAGGTCTCGGCCAAATCGCCTATGACCGGCCTTTTCGGAACATCCAACTCCGGTATGTTTTTCGGCACCCATTTGAAGAATTCCGGATTTGACAGCCTGGTCGTCATAGGGAAGTCGGATTCGCCGGTATATCTTTATATCGAAGATGGTAAGGCCGAGATTAAAGACGCGTCCGGTATCTGGGGCAAGGATTCCTGGGAAACCATTGATACTATGAAAAAACTGTATCCTGGCTGTGAAGTGGCTTCAATTGGACCGGCGGGAGAAAACCTGGTTCGGTATGCATGTATTGAGAACAGCTATTTTGATGCCTGGGCCCGGACCGGGATGGGAGCGGTCATGGGTTCGAAGAATCTGAAAGCAGTGGTGGTGCGCGGCACCCGGGGAATCAAACCAGATAACCCAGAAAGATTGATCGAGATATCCTGGAAGGCGCGCCAATTGATCGAATCATCTCCTTTCTTTACGCCATTTAAGAGTTATGGCAGTATGAACGCCGCCATGCCTTACGGCAATTTCAAAGCATTGAACGCGAACAATTTCAGCCAGGGGTGTCTGCCGGACTGGAAGGATAATTTTGCCCGCAGTCAGGTCGATAAGTACACCTATGGACATATTGCCTGTCAATCCTGCATCATCGCCTGTGCTCATTGGGTGGAGATCAAAGAGGGAAAATACAAGGGTTTACGCATGAAAGACATGGAAGTTACCCCGACTGTTTCGTTTGGCTCCGGTTGCGGGATGAGCCTGGAGGGAACGGTCAAGGCCTGCGAGATGAGTCAGAGATATGGCTTCGATATGGTGAGTGTGGGCGGCGTCGTGGCCATGGCCATCGAATTATACAACCGCGGCTTAATTAGTAAGGAAGAGATCGGTTACGAGATGGCTTTTGGTGATGATGATGCTATACTGCGATTAATGGATGACATTGCCCATCGGCGCGGTATCGGTGACCTGCTGGCGGAAGGAGTTTGGCGCGCCGCCAGTATTTATGAAGGCGGGGAAAGCAGCGCCATGCATGTGAAAGGCCTTGAAATACCGATGATCGATCCCCGTGGGCGTACTTCCACCTGGAGCTTCGGCATACTTACCAATATCAGGGGGGGCGACCACCTGCGCTGCCGGAACCCGATAGAAAATTTACGTTATAACGAGAAAAAACATCAGTTTCGTAAGGAGAGGTTCGGATTTGATCCCCAGATGTACGAAACCTTGGACATGCCAGAATCCTTAAAGGCCCAGGCTATAGATCTGGAAAACGACACTACCGATATCGCTGTCATGTCTTATTGGGCGGAGAACCTGATTAACTTGTTTAATTCCCTGGGAGTGTGCATCAGACCGCCGGTGGAACACCGGATCGGGCCGACAGTTCTGGCCGAGGCGTTCGCCGTCTTTACTGGTATAGAGGTTGATGCGGATGAACTCATGCGGGCAGCCGAGCGCAGTTGGAACCTCATGAAGTTGTTCAATTTGCGGGAAGGGGAGAAAATCGAGGATTCCAAGTTTCCCCGCCGGTTCTACGAGGAAGAGGTTGGCGGCAGGAAACTGGACGAAACACAGTTGCAGGAGGTTCTTAAGTTGTACTATCAGGCCCGGGGGTGGGATATGGGTACCGGCGTCCCCACCGCCGCCAAATTAATAGAGCTTGGATTGGACCGGGATTGGCTGTGACGGGTAATTACTATGAATAAACACCTGCAGGTGGAAATTGACAAATGCACCGGGTGCGGTTTGTGCCAGTTGGCATGCGCAGTTAACCGGAGCCAACAATTTAATCCATCCCTGGCCCGCATCAAAATACATCGCATAGAGCTTCAGGGTCTTAACGTGCCTTCGATATGCCAGCAGTGCGCCAATCCGCCCTGTGCTGCCGTATGCTTGATGAATGTGATCAAAAAAGACCCGGCCACCGGTATTACAGTACCTGGGCACAACAGCTGCATAGGCTGCCGGGCGTGCCAACTGGCCTGTCCTTTCGAAGCTCGTACTTACGACCATATCCATGACGTGATGGTCAATTGCGACCTGTGCTGGGGCCATCCGGCCTGTGTGGAGATCTGCCCGACCGGTGCCCTGCAATACTGCGATATAAGTTCGCACCTGGCTGCAGTCAGGGACGCTGAAGCGGTTAAACGTACCAGAGTGCCGGACTGGGAAAGGGGCCAGCATGGTTAGCATTGTAATAGTCGGCAATGGGGCCGCCGGTAACAGAGCGGCCGAAATCATCCGCGGTTACGATCCTGGGGCGGCGATTACCATGGTGGCCAGGGAGGAATCACCCGAATATTCCGCCTGCGCCCTGCCGGATTACCTGTCTGGATGGATCAGCCGGGAGCAACTGTTCATTAAACAATGGTCTGACTATCGAAAATCAAATATAAACATTATATCCGGAGTGAATGTTGCCCGGATTGACGCCGGGCAAAAACTACTGGTCACTGAACAGGGAGATATCAGTTATGACCGCCTGATCCTGGCCACCGGCAGCCGGACCTTCCTGCCGCCGGTTCCGGGGCATGATTTACCAGGAAATTTTGCAGTCAAGACGGTTACCGATATCGATGCCATAATGGCTCACCGACCCCAGCGGGCAGTAGTGGTGGGTTCGGGCAATATCGGGGTGGAGATGGCCGCATCCTTGAAGGTACGCGGCTGCCAAGTGACATTGGTGGAGATGAGGGGACAGATACTTCCCCGCATCTTCGACCCGGAATCGGCGGGGCGTATACGCGGGATGTTGACCACCCACGGTATCAGAGTGTTTACCGGCGAGGAACTGATGGCTGTCAGCGGATGTGACCGGGTGGAAAAAGTCTCCACCAGCCAGCAGGTTATTGCCTGCGATACGGTGGTCTGGGCGGCCGGGATGAAACCGGAGGTGGAGATAGCCTCTCAAGCAGGTATCGAAATCGGTGAACTGGGGGCTATAAAGGTAGATCCCTTCCTTCAGACCAATCGGCCGGGAATTTACGCTTGTGGCGATTGCATCGAGGCCGTGGACATGCTGACCGGCATGCCTGCCCAAAGAATGCTGTGGCCTAATGCCAAACGGCAGGGGGAGGTGGCGGGGTTGAACTGCATCGGGTGCCAGGTAGCTTACGAAGGGGCTATAAGCCTGGTAACCAGTGAAGTGTTCGGCGTACCGGTGGCATCGATGGGGCTGACTGCTGCAGCCCTAACCGGACAACCAGTTCAGGTTGTGGAGGGTGAATGTCAGGGCAGCCATTGGCGGTTGTTGCTGGTCGATGATCGCATTATGGGCATGCAGGCCATAGGGATAACCGCCGGGCTGGGAGCGGTCATGGCTATGATGAAGAACCGTGTTCTTATCACTGATTTTCGAAAAATCGTATCTGATCCTGAATTGGCCCAAAGGGCAGCCTGGTACCTGCCCGCCGGCCGATTTCTTAACGCTGGATAATCATTGGGAGTGGGAACCGATAATGAAAAAGATACTGCTGATCGACCATCACCGTTGTGTAGGATGCCGGAATTGCGAGATGATCTGTTCTCTGACCCATGAAGGGGTGTGTGCCCCGTCATTATCGCGTATCCGGGTGGCCCGGGATGAGCGCGAAGGTTGGAATGTGCCGATTAGCTGTTCGATGTGCGAAAGACCGGCGTGTGTAATGGTCTGCCCGGTAGGCGCCGCGCAACGCGATGACGAGACTGGTTTGACCCTGATCGACGAGAACCGGTGTATCGGCTGCCTGCAATGTGTGCAAGCCTGTCCCTTCGGTCATGCTGACTTCAATCCGATCCGGGGGGTGGCCTTCAAGTGTGATCGCTGCGGCGGAGATCCACAGTGCGCTAAATTCTGCTGGACCGGGGCGATCACCTATGAGACAGTCGAATCGGCCTTGGAAGGACGCCGGCAGGAGACTGCCCGCCGGACTGCAGCCGAATAAGGGCAGCCCATTGATTCTGACGATTGCCGGGCAGCGGATATCGGTTGCCGGGTGATCAAGCTTTTTTACCGAATGGGAGGAAATACGGTCTTTTTATAGAAATAACATTGGTAATCCGGCAAAGGGGGTACGAATGGTGGATAGGAAGGCAAGCAACAATATCAACAAGGTGGCAGTGGAGATCTTCAACCAGGTGTATATAGTCAAGGGTGTCGAAAGTACCGAATATATCGAGATGCTGGCGGCCTATGTGGACCGGCGGATGCGGATGATCGAACAGCGCAACCACAGCCTTTCGGTTACCAAGGTAGCAGTTCTGACCGCGCTCAACCTCGCCGACGAGCTTAATAAACTCCAGGAAGACTATGATGATCTGGTCAAAGCGCTGGAAGAGGAAAAGAGAAATAGGACGGTTTAATCGATGACCAATCGGGAAATCGCCAGGATACTTGACCACATTGCGGATATTCTCCAGTTCCAGGAAGAAAACCCCTTTAAGATAAAGGCCTATCGACGGGTTGCCAATTCCATCTACCACCTGGATGAGGATGTTCATTATCTGTACGAAAAAGGCCGGCTGGGCGAGATCCCCGGGGTTGGCAAAGCCATAAAAGGCAAAATAGAAGAGTTGATCGAAAAGGGCAGCCTGGAGTACTACGAAAGGTTGCTCACCGAAGTGCCGCCGGGGCTCTTGGACATGCTGTCCATCCCCGGGGTGGGACA
The DNA here is from genome assembly GCA_040217755.1 of Syntrophomonadaceae bacterium. GTDB lineage: Bacteria > Bacillota > Syntrophomonadia > Syntrophomonadales > Syntrophomonadaceae > PHAA01. The sequence continues at coordinate 42,843 of JBEHWJ010000005.1, forward strand.
CAAAACCATCAAGATGCTGTATGAGCAGCTGGGGGTGACCAACCGGGACGAACTGCTCCAAGCGGCCCGGGACAAGCGCATCCGGCTTTTGCCCGGGATGGGCAGCAAGACTGAATTCAGCATAATTAAAGGCATCGAGATGCTGGAACAGCACAGCCAAAAAAACACCCTGGGATTTGTCCTGCCGATGGGGCTTGAGATGTTGGCCTTTCTAAAAGAAATGGAACAGGTTTCGGATGCATCCCTGGCCGGCAGTATCAGACGGGGCTGCCCGCTGGTTACCGATATCGACATAGTCGTGGCGGCTGATAACGAAGCCACCGTCCGCAGCAAGCTGTCCCGCTACCGGGAGATAAAACAGGTAACTGAATCCCAACCCGGGCATATACAAGGATTTATGCAATTCAATATACCTTTTGAGGTAATCATACTGCCGCCCGGGGAATATTGCCCGGGATTATTTTTGGCTACCGGTTCCAAACCGCACCTGGCGCGGTTGTTTCCTGCCGGGCCGCGTCCGCGGATGGAGGGGTTCCGCAATGAAACGGACATATATGCCAGTCTGGGCCTCGACTTCATCCCCCCCGAACTGAGGGAAGACCGGGGTGAAGTGGAAGCGGCCGCTGCCGGCCAGCTCCCGCCCCTCATCCGGCAGGAGGATTTGCAGGGCGACCTGCACTGCCACTCCGGGTGGAGCGACGGGGTCAGCAAGTTGGCGGAACTGGGCGAGATGGCCCGGGATATGCGCTATTCATATCTGGCCATCACCGATCATTCCCGTTCCCTGGCTATCAGCGGGGGACTGAACGAGGAGCGGTTGGCGTCCCAGGGCCAGGAGATCGACCGGCTTAATCGGAAGTGGGATGACTTCGTGCTCCTCAAAGGGACCGAGGTCGACATCCTCCGCGACGGGAGCCTGGATTACGATGCCGAGATCCTGGCCAGGCTGGATGTGGTGGTGGCCTCCATCCATACCAATTTTCATCTGGACCGGGAAAAACAAACCGAGCGCCTCGTCCGGGCCATAAAAGATGAAAATGTGGACATCATCGGGCACCTGACCGGCAGGCTGCTCAACCGCCGGCCCGCCTATGAGCTGGACCTGGAGGAAATCCTGGCGGCCGCCGCCAACTCCAAGATTATCCTGGAAATAAATTCCCACCCCGACCGGCTCGATATCGATGCAGAACTGGCCCGCCAGGCGCGGGATATGGGCATCAAAATTGCGGTAACCAGTGATGCCCATCACAAGAACGATCTCAGACTGGTCTATTACGGGATAATAAATGCCCGGAGAGGCTGGCTGCGCAAGGAGGATGTAGTCAATACCTGGAGCCGGGAGGCGGTAATCACCTACTTAAAGAATAATGAATAAGGCGGCAGCGGCATAATAAGGTAGGAAGCTGTTCGAGGAGGAACGCCCAATGTTGGAGTTTGCCTTACGAGTAGCGGGGATGTACTTCCTGGCTCTTATTATGATACGCCTGCTGGGCAAACGGGCTCTGGGGGAACTGGGGCCTTTTGATTTTGTGGTGATGACTGGGGTGGGGGATACCGTCATATCGACCGCCCTCCACCGCAGCATCCCCTATTACGAGGGCATCATCGTTTTGGCCACCCTGGCCGTATTGGAATACAGTATGGGGTACCTGGGCTTGAAGAATGGCCGTCTCTCCAACCTGATCACCGGAGTCCCGGTGGTACTCATCGATGACGGCAAAATAATCAGGAAGAACCTGGCCCGGGAGAAATTCAACATCGACGACCTCATGCAGGAACTCCGCCGGCAAGGGGTCAGAAATATCAAGGACGTGCAAAAAGGTATCCTGGAGTCATGCGGAGGCTTCAGTGTCATCCTTAAACCGGAAAAAGAGGCGGTTTCCAAAGAGGATCTGGGCATCACCGCACCATCAGATAATCATCTGCTCACCACCGACCAATTATCCCGAGCGGAGATATTTGCCAAGATGGACCAGCCTGAAATTAACCAACCGGAACCTACCCTAACCGACCGGATCAGGAATATTGAGCAACAGCTGCAACGTATCACCGCACTGATCGAAAATCGGTCCGACCGATGACTGCAGCCATCAGGCGTGTGCTATAATTGTATACGTTTTACGGGCTGGCACCAAAATCGATACGAAAGAGTTGATCCATACTGATGGAATTATTGGCCCCGGCCGGCAACTGGGAGGCTTTGCTGGCTGCAGTCAACAATGGCGCCGATGCCGTTTACCTGGGTGGAACCAGGTTCAGCGCCCGCCAAGCGGCCGCCAATTTCGACCGGCGCCAGATGGAGGAGGCGGTCGCTTATGCCCACTGCCATGGGCGCAAGGTATATGTTACCGTTAATACCTTGATCGACAACCGGGAGTTCGAACCGGGGTTGGATTACTTGTTCGAACTGGCCAACCTCGGCGTCGACGCGGTCATTCTCCAGGATATGGGACTGCTCCAGGCGGCAACCTCGCTTTTGCCAGGTCTGCCCATCCATGCCAGCACCCAGATGACCACCCACAACCAAGCGGGGGCCGCTTTCTTACATTCGCAGGGGGTAACCCGTATCGTATTGGCCCGGGAACTGTCAGCCGGCGAAATCAAAATCATCCGTGCCGCGGTCCCCGGGGTGGAGCTAGAGGTCTTCGTACACGGGGCGCTTTGCTATTGTTACTCCGGTCAATGCCTGATGAGCAGCCTGATCGGGGGGAGGAGCGGCAACCGGGGCAGGTGTGCTCAACCCTGCCGTCTACCCTACCGGTTATACCGCCATGACCAGCCGGTCGCTCCCGGCGGACGGGGCAAATACTGGCTGAGCCAGGCCGACTTGTGCCTCATCGATTATCTGCCGGTCCTGGCCAGGGCCGGGGTGTCTGCCCTAAAAATAGAAGGACGCATGCGGCGCCCCGAGTATGTGGCCGTGGTCACCCAAGTTTACCGGCAGGTGCTGGACCATCTGCAGGAAGAGCCTGATTATAAACCTTCCCCAGCCATCAAGGAGCGGTTGCTGCGAATATTTAACCGCAATTTCACCCGCGGCTATATAGCTGATGATGGGGACGAATTGATGAGCCTTGAATCTCCCAAAAACAGGGGAGTGCCGGTCGGCCGGGTAGTGGAACAGAACCAGTCTGGCCTGACTAAAATCCGGCTCGATGATACGGTCCGCCGGGGAGACGGCCTGGCAGTATGGACCAGCCCGCAGCAGACCCGGGGAGTGTTGCTCCGGGAAATAAAGACGGGGGGTACCAAGGTGGCCGAGGCCGGTGCCGGGCAGGTGATAGAGATTAAACTGGAGGGGCCCGTCTCGCCCTCTGATATGGTGTATAAGACCCATGATGAGGGTTTGCTGGCTGAAGCCCGTCTGACCATAAGCCGCCGGCCTGCCCCCAGGATACCGGTCGATGCCCAGGTGATAATGGCTCCGGGACAAAGGCTGCGGCTGGTTTTCGAGGCCCAGGGCCGGCGGGTCACAGCTTGCACCGACCATGGGCTGGAGTCCGCCGCCAAGCAGCCCTTGTCTTCGGTCGTGCTAAGGCAAAAGATCAGCCGTTTGGGCGACAGTCCCTTCATATTGAGAAATCTCACCGTCACCGGCGAGGAGGAAAACCTCACCGTCCCGTTCAGCGATATCAATGAGGCCCGCCGCCAGGCCGCCGCCTTACTACAGGCAAAATTACAGCCGCAAGCTGCTGCCCGGGCCGACCAGATGGAATTCGAAAAGAGACGCCGCAGTTTTCTAGCGATGGCTCCCCCAGCGCCGGCCGGCCCATATCGGACCAGACTGGCAGTGGCCGTCAGTTCCCCGGAGATGGTTAGCCAGGCTTTAAGCAACGGCGCCGACCTGGTCTATCTGGGTATCGATGGATTAGGGACTCACCAGCGTCTGGACTCGAAACGCCTGAGCCAGTTCCGAGCTGGATTGGGAGGGGATGCCGGGCGGGTGGTGCCGGTGTTGCCCCATATCCGCAAACCGGCCCAACAGTTTGATTATCATGCCCAGGTGGGAGCGGATTTCCCGAGAGTGATGGTCTCCAACTGGGCGGACCTGACCTGGGCACGTGATAAGGCATTCTTTATCCATACCGATTATAATATGAATGTATTTAATTCTTATACGTTACGATTCCTGGCCGGTCAAGGGGCGGGGTGCGTATGCCTGTCACCGGAGCTGAATATAAAACAGCTGACCGCCTTCAACGGCTTGAGCCAGGCCGAGCTGCTGGTGCACGGCGAATTGATCCTCATGCAATCCCAGTACTGCCTGATCGGCCGGACCCGGGCACCGGGGCTCCCGGCCTGCGGCCTGCCTTGCCGGTCAGGGGATTATTCTTTGCACGACGACCGTGGCTACGTATTCCCATTGGAGACCGACAGCGACTGCCGTCAATATATTTTCAATTCCCGCGTCTTGTGCCTTATGGAGGACTTGGATCGCATCCTGGCCCTGCATCCGGCCAGCATAAGGATAGAGGCGCGCCGCACCGATATGGAGGGATTGGGACTACTGGTCCGACTTTATCGGGAAGCGGCCGACCAGATCGCCGCCGGCCGCCGTCCGGAATTAAGCGCCTATCAAGGCCGACTGGCCGAGATGAGCGAGGTAGCTTTCACCAAAGGACACTATTATCGCGGGGTATTATGATGATCGACAAAGCGACATTGGAAAAACTGGAATTCAATAAAATACTGCAGCAACTGGCCAACCGGACTTATTCCGCAGGCGGCCGCAGCCTGGCCCTGGCCCTGGAGCCGCTCGACGGCCTGGACGAGGTGAATGAAGCCCTGGACTTGACCGGGGAAGCCATGGAGGTCATCCGCTATGGAGAACCGGCCTTTCTGCACCTGGTCAAACCGGTCCAAGGCCACCTGGGCAAGGCTGGCATGGGTGGCATCCTGGCGGGACCGGATCTGTTGGAGGTATATTTCCTGGTACGGGCGGTCCGCCTGGCGGTCAAATATACCGGCAGCTCCAAGGCGGTCAGGCTAAAAGAGATCACCGCCGGGCTGGTGAGTTTTCCAGAACTGGAGAAGACAATTCATGGGGCCATCGATGAAGAAGGTTATATCCGCGACGATGCCACTCCGGAGCTGAAAAGTATCAGGCGCCAGATCGATACCGCCCGGCAGCGCATCAAGGACTACCTGCAGAATTTCATCCGTTCCGGCAACAACCAGGCCTTGCTCCAGGATGCCTTGATAACCGAGCGTTCTGGCCGCTACGTGGTCCCGGTCAAACAGGAATACCGGCATGAGGTCAAGGGTATCGTGCATGACGAATCCGCCAGCGGGGCCACCCTTTTTATCGAGCCCCTGCCGGTAGTGGAGCAGAACAACCGCATCAGAAGTCTGCAGATAGAAGAGAAACGTGAAGAGGAGCGCATCCTCCGGGTTCTTAGTACGGCAGTGGCGGGGGCTGCAGGGGAACTGGCCGGGGATTATCATATCCTCTGCAACCTGGACCTGCTGTTCGCTCGGGCATTTTTGGCTTACGACATGGAGGCCTTCCGTCCCATAGTCAATGACCGGGGCAAGCTTGATATCAGCCGGGCCAAACACCCGTTGCTGGGTGAAAAGGCGGTCCCCATAAACGTCAGCCTGGGAGAGCGATTCGATATACTGGTCATTACCGGTCCCAATACCGGGGGCAAAACAGTTGTGCTTAAGACCATCGGCCTGCTGACGGTAATGGCCATGTGCGGACTTTTTATCCCCACCCGGGAAAAGAGTCAGATATCGATATTCAAGAAGATATACGCCGATATCGGTGACGAGCAGAGCATAGAACAATCCCTGAGCACTTTTTCTTCGCACCTGAAAAACATCATCCGCATCTTGGATCAAGCCGACGCGGATACCCTGGTCCTGCTCGATGAACTGGGAGCAGGCACCGACCCGGTGGAGGGGGCGGCCCTGGCCCGGGCCATACTGGGGGACCTGAAAGAAAAGGGCGCCCGGGTGGTGGTGACCACCCATCAGAGCGAGTTGAAGACCTATGCCTACCAGAATGACCGGGTAGAGAATGCCTGCGTAGAATTCGATCCCTTGACCCTAAGCCCGACCTATGAGTTGAGCATCGGCACCCCTGGTCAGAGCAACGCCTTCGAGATCGCGGCCCGTTTGGGTTTAAACGGAGCGTTGGTGGGAAAAGCCCGGGAATTCGTTCCCGAACGGGATGCCGAGATCGGCAATATGATCCGGCAGTTGAAAGAGAGCCGGTATTTATATGAAACCGGCCGGCGCGAGTTGGAGTCCGCCCGTCAACAGCTTGATCGGGAGCGGGGCGCCCTGGAGACAGAAAGGGACAGTTTCCAGGAGGAGCGAGAGTCCACCCGCGAGCGCGCCCGGCAAGAGGCTGACCAGTATGTACGCCGTATCAAGCGGGAAGCCGATGAAGCCATCGATGAACTCAAGGAACTGATCAAACAGCGGGAACAGCCTCCCAAATGGCATGAGCTGGATCAGAAGAGCCGCAAGATAAAGAATCTGGCAGTGCAGATGCCGGAGAGCGAGGTTCAGCGGGATGAAACCGAGTTCAAACCGGGTGACTATGTCCTGGTGCGCAGTGTCAGCCAGACCGGACAGGTGATGGAGGGCCCCAATACCCAGGGTGAAGTGGTCGTCCAGATCGGCGGCATCAGGCTGACGGTAGCGAAGGAGCAACTGGTCCGTCAAAAGCCCAAAGAAGGGAAAAAGGCCATCAGCTACGCCCAGACCTTTTTGGAAAAGGCACAGAATATCTCCCCGGAAATTGATCTGCGGGGAAAATATAGCGAGGATGCGATAACGGAATTGGACAAGTACCTGGAGGATGCCAATCTGGCCGGTCTGGACCGGGTCCGGGTGATACACGGCAAAGGGACCGGAGCACTCCGCCTGGCGGTGCGGGACTACCTGCAGGGACACCGTTACGTGCGGGAATTCCGCGATGGCATGCGCCAGGAAGGCGGTTACGGGGTAACGGTGATAGAATTGAAGTGAACCATCGACGCCGCAGAGCCGGAGCGCCCCCGAAGCTTTGATGAGAGTGGCGGGGGCGCTTTATTTTGGGTCAACCTATCGCCGGTGTGAATCGATAGGACAGGAAGGCAGCGTCTGACCTGCCGGCAGGACTATCTCATAGACGTATTTGGCGGGGCAGCCGGGCCGGGCCAGGTACAGTTTACCGTTGTTGCGCGGGTCGGTGCATATCTTCACCACATTATTAGTTGGTTTGGCCGGTACCGCACTGGTATGGACCGGGCATGTCTGGGTAGGGATGGCGGTGGTCGGCTTGCCGTCAGCCCCGATGTGGGCGGAGGACACGGCGATGGGGTCAGGACAGAACTGGGTGGCCCTCAGACCGGTCAGGGGGCAGATCATGATGGTGTGACTGCTGGTGCAAACCTGGGTGGGGACTTTACTCTTGAGACAGTACTCGGTTACCGCCGGGCACAGGGGGCCGGGTATCTGCCCGGATTCGCCGCATACGGTGTATTGGGTGATTCCGGAAGGCATCGGCCAACTGCCGGCGCTTACCCCTTGGTGGGCCTTCTGCATCATAGCCTTGAACATTAAGGCCGGCGCCCCGCCGCCGGCGGCATTGACCATCTTATACTTCTGTTCGTCGAACCCCATCCATATGGCAGCCGCATAGCGGGGAGTGACCCCGCAGAACCAGATGTCGGTCATTTCCTCGCTGGTTCCGGTTTTTCCCGCTGTTGGGATATTGGCCAGTTTAGCCCTGGTGCCGGTTCCCGAATCAACCACCGTTTGCAGCATATTGTTCATCAGCCAGGAGGTCTCCAGGCTCATCACCCGTTGGCTGTCAGGCTGGAACTCATAGATAGTCACCCCACTCATGTTCTCTATCCGGTTGATGAAGTGGGGCTGGTTATAAAAACCGCCGTTGCTGAAAGCGGCATAGGCGCCGGCCATCTGCACCGGGGTCACCCCTTTGGTCAATCCGCCCAGCCCCAAGGCAGCCAGGTTGAGATCGTTGCTCCCCGGGGTGTCGATCAAAGATAATCCCAGGGCCCGGCCCATGTCGAAACCATGCTTGGTACCCACTTTGTCCTCCATCTGTACGGCAAAAGTATTGACCGAATACTTGACTGCGGTGCGCATGGTGATATAACCCCGGTATACACCATCGTAATTGGCCGGTTTCCATACCCCGTTGGCGGTATTGTAGGAGATCGGTGCGTCATTTAAGGTGGTGGAGGGCATGTATCCCTGCTCCAGGGCCGGTGCATAAACGGTCAGCGGCTTGATCGACGATCCCGGTTGGCGGTAGGCGCTGGTGGCCCGGTTGAAGCCGCGCATCTGTTCGTATTTACGTCCGCCCATGATGGCCAGCACGCCGCCGTTGCTGCTGTCGACAACCGCCATACCCACCTGCACCTGCGGACCATCCTTGATCCCGCTGGGGAAGTTGGAGGCGTTTTTGAAGTACTCTTCGGCATAATCCTGCAGTCCCGGATTAAGATTGGTGAATATCCTCAGCCCGGCTGTATAGATGACACTGTCGTTGCCGCCGTAATCCTGGTTTTGGGATAGAATGGCGGAAGCCTCGTCGATCACCGCATCAGTATAAAAACCGTGGCTGGTCTGGACCTCCTGGGTTTTGGCCAGGACGATCGGGGTTTCATAGGCCTGATCGGCCTGGGCGGAATCGATGTAGCCAGCATTCACCATGCTGTTTAATACCTGTTTCTGCCTGTTTCTGGCACTCTCCATATTGGAAAAGGGATTATAATAGCTGGGACTTTGGGCCAATCCGGCTATCATGGAAGCTTCCGGCAGGGACAACTCGCTGACATCCTTGCCGAAATAGGTGTGCGCGGCAGCTTGTACCCCATAAGCGCCGGCGCCGAAGTATATCTTGTTAAGGTACATCTCCAGGATCTCGTCCTTTGAATAGGTAGCTTCGATCTTGAAGGCCAGGAACATCTCCTTGATTTTTCTTTCCCAGTTCTTATCGTTGGTCAGGAACGAACTCCTGGCCAGTTGCTGGGTGATGGTACTGGCCCCCTGTCCGGTCATGTCGCCGACCTGGAAGTTTCTGAGTACGGCTCGGACTATGCCTTTGATATTGATGCCATGATGGCCATAAAAATCCCTGTCTTCAGTGGCGATAAAGGCCTGAATCAATTCCGGGGGGGCCTGCTCCAGACTAATATCCACCCGGTTCTCCGCCCCATGCAGGGTGTTGAATAGATTGCCCTCGCGGTCATAGAGCATAGTGGTATTGGCTCCGACCAATTGTTGGGGGTCGAAGGCGGGCAGGGCCTTGGCAGCATAGGCGGAAAGTGCCGCCAGGATTGCGATGCCGATCAGCAAAATAATGGAAAGCAACAGTCTGCCCTTGTTTATCCTGCGATATGATCTTGGCGGTGTGCTTGGTGTCGGGGTTGGGATTTCAGCCATGGATACCATCGCCTCCTGGATAACTGGATTAAAGTAAAGATATAGGTCGGATGCGCTCGCACATTTTCCCTGATGACGGGTAACTTTATAATCATTTGACAAAAACGCCGAAATTCCTGCCTGGTCATCCAAAACAGCGAACTCGAAACTCGTATATACAGGCTTACTGCCTAATTATTGCATATCTCCAAAATGATATGCTATCATTTTTTAATGGCAAGGAGGTTACGAATTGGAAACTATATATAAGGAAGAAGCCCGGCGGCAGCTGGATCTGATAGAGCGCGGGGCAGCCGAGATCGTCCCCCGCGAGGAACTCCTGCAGAAGCTGGAGATATCTATCCGGGATGGCAAACCCTTAAAGATAAAACTAGGCCTGGACCCGACCGCTCCCGATATCCATCTGGGCCATACGGTGGTCCTGAATAAATTGCGCCAGTTTCAGGATCTGGGCCATGAGGTCCATTTGATCATCGGTGATTACACCGGCCGGATAGGGGATCCCAGCGGCAAGTCGGAAACCCGTAAACAATTGACCGAAGAAGAGATAATCACCAATGCCCAGACCTACCAGGAGCAGATATTCAAAGTCCTCAACCCGGAAAAAACCATAGTACATTTTAACAGTGACTGGCTCAGACCCCTACAGCTGATCGATGTCCTGCAGCTGGCCGCCAAATACACGGTAGCCCGCATGATGGAGAGGGATGACTTTGCCAAGCGTTATAAGGAAGGTCTGCCCATCGGCGTACATGAATTCATGTATCCGCTCATGCAGGGCTATGATTCCGTCGCCCTGCAGGCTGACCTGGAGATGGGCGGCACCGACCAGAAGTTCAACCTGCTGGTAGGCCGGCATCTGCTCAGAGAATATGGATTGGAACCCCAAGTGGCCTTGATGATGCCTATCCTAGAGGGCACCGACGGGGTGCAGAAGATGAGCAAGAGCCTGGGCAATTACATCGCTGTGAATGATGAACCTTACGAAATGTTCGGCAAAACCATGTCCATCAGCGACAGTCTGATAAGCAGGTACTTCGAACTCCTGACCCGGATGCCGATGGATGAGATAAAAGTCATGCAGGCCCAGATGGACAGCGGCAGCTTGAATCCCCGTGACGCCAAGATGAGGCTGGCGGTAGAACTGGTTGCCACTTTCCACAGCCCGGAAGAAGCCGTCCAGGCTTTGGAGAGATTCCGATTGGTTTATTCCCGGAGAGATATCCCTGATGATATACCAATTATCGCTGTCGATGCACTCGATATATGGCTGCCCCGGTTTTTCACCGAGCACGGTCTGGCCGCTTCCACCAGTGAGGGCCGGCGCATGATCCAGCAGGGGGCAGTGCGCGTCGATGGGGAAAAATATGAGCGGGAAGAGTTGCGCCTGGCCGATGAAATGGTGATCCAGATCGGTAAACGCAAATTCGCCCGGATCAAGGTTAAATAAAAAAGGCGTCAATAACTTGGTGCCTGTCCCCAAGTTATTATCGCCTTGCTCCAAGCCTTCTTTAGCCGGTCTGCTCATTTGGATGCTATTGGTCATATTGAGGAACTGGCGGGCCGCTGGTTAATGACTTAACGCATTGACTTAAGGGCCGGCAGGAGGTCGTCGACGTGGCCTTCAAAAAATACCGCATAACCTCTGACGTTGGGGTAGTCGAGGGACAGCAGCTTGATGAAGGTGAAACCGACCGCTTCCAGGTTTTCCTGGGCCGTATTGCGGATGTATTTCATATGTTCATCGGTAATCTTCTTGGCCATGCAGTATACGGGCTTATTCTTGGCATTATATAAAGCAGTGGCCACCAGGGTTCTCATATACTTTATCCTCCTATCCGGTATCTCCCGCTGCCCTGACCCCCCGAAAATTATCGCGGCAGTCCACCTGGTCAGGCAACAGGTCACATGAAGATTATGGGGCGCTCAGTTTATAAGGTTCTGCATCACTGCAGCCTTACGTCGCTGGACTGACGGGTGTATGGAAATAAATATTATACGTTTGGGCTGCCATATGCAAGTGAACCACTCGAAGGTCTGAACTGGTCGTCAATATGCCTTGCATTTATTGTAAAAATACAGGTCGAAACCAGCTGTATCTCATAAAATTATGGATTGACGCTATCTGAGCTGTTTGTATACAATTGAATAGAACTAGGGTCAGTCTCTTATTATTTTATAATAAGTTGAGGAAGACTGGCCATTTCTCCTGAAAGGAGGTGAAAAAATGGCTACCATCCGAGAAATCATCTCATCATTTCGGGATAAACCAGGTGGAATTATAGAAGCATATCATGCCGTCCAGAGAGAATGCAATTTCCTGCCGGAAGAAACCATCCCCATTGCGGCCGAGGTGTTTGGTGTGTCTGAAGCCCAGGCCTATGGTGTCGCAACCTTTTATTCCTATCTTTCCGTTGCCAAACGCGGCAAATATATAATCAGGATGTGCGAGAGCGCACCCTGCCATATCGCCGGTGCTGACGCCCTGATCAAGGCTTTTGAAGACGCATTGGGCATCAAAGTCGGACAGACCACTGCAGACGGCAAGTTCACCCTGGAATTAACCGAATGTGTAGGTCAGTGTCAGGGGACCCCGGTTATAACCATCAACAGTGTGCCCTATGTGGACATTAATCCTGCACAGGTGGAGACGGTGCTAGCCTTGTGCCAGTAAATATAGAGAGAAAGGAGGGGATTGGATTGATAGAAGAGAAACGCATAGTGCTTCGCAATGCAGACAATATCGACCCAGAAGATATCAAAGATTATCTGCAGGCAGGCGGCTATCGGGCACTGGAAAAAGCTCGCGGCATGAGGACCATAGACCTCATTGACGAAGTGAAAAAATCCGGGCTCAGGGGCCGCGGCGGAGCCGCTTTCAATTGCGGCATGAAGTGGAGTTTTGTACCCACCAATGCGGGCGAGACGTTTGTGGTGTGTAACCTCGATGAAGGCGAACCAGGAACTTACAAGGACCGCACCATAGTACAGAAAGACCCGCAGACGCTTTTGGAAGGGATGGCGATTTGTGCGCACGCCATCAACTCCAGGCAAGGATATATCTATTGCCGGGGTGAATACCCCTATGTCGTGGACCTGCTGAACAGAGCCATAAACCAGGCCAAAGAAGCCGGGGTACTTGGCGATTTCAACATTGAAGTGCGCATGGGTGGCGGTGCATATGTATGCGGCGAAGAAACCGCCCTCATTGAGTCGATAGAAGGCCATCGCGGGGAACCTCGTTTTAAACCTCCGTTTCCCGGTGTAGCCGGCCTTTGGGCCCAGCCGACGGTGGTTAACAACGTGGAGACATTTGCCAACCTGCCTGAGATCGTCCTCAAGGGCGCCGAGTGGTATGCGTCCATTGGAGCGCCTAATTATACCGGCACCAAAGTACTGACCTTGACCGGTGACGTCAAGAACCGGGTTTTCATTGAAGTTCCCACCACTACCACCCTTCGTGAAGTCATCTTCGGCTTTGGGGGAGGGATCCGAGACGACAAAAAATTCAAAGCGGTCCAGGTCGGGGGAACATCAGGCGGCTTCATACCTGAACACCTGCTGGACACCCAGATCGATGCCGATTCCATGAGGAATATAGGCGCAACCCTGGGTACCGGAGCTGTTTTTATAATGGATGAAACCCGTGACATCGTGGACATAGTGACGCGCATCTCCAAGTTTTTTGAACATGAATCATGCGGTAAGTGCAATCCCTGCCGGGAAGGTACTTATCGATCCTACGAGATAATGAAGAAAATCAACCAGGGCCAGGCAGTGGCCCAAGATATTGACAACCTGACCGTGCTGGCCCGGGTAATGGAGAAGGCTTGCCTGTGCGGACTGGGGCAGGCGGCCCCGTCACCGACACTGACTACCCTAAAACATTTCTATCCAGAATACCAGGCCCGGCTGCGAGCCCAATAGGAAGGAGGGGAAGAGAATGATTACATTGACCATCAACGGTAGGGAAGTGCAGACCCCCCGGGGCAGCACCATCCTGGAAGCCTGTCAGCGGAACGGTATATCGATTCCTACCCTCTGTTATGATCCAGATCTGCGCCTGGCCGGTTCCTGCCGCATGTGTGTGGTGGAAGTCAAGGGACGCCCCCTGTACGCGGCTTCCTGTGTAACACCTGCGGAACCGAACATGGTGATAGAAACGGAGAGCGAAGGCATCGTAGCTGCCCGCAAAGTCATATTGGAACTGTTGTCGGCGCGGCACAACTTTAATTGCCAGGTGTGCGAGAAGAATGGCGCCTGCACCTTCCAGGATTATTGTTACCAGTATGGAATAAAAGAGAGTCGTTATGAATACGGCCATGGTGCGATTTACGAGATAACTGATCCCAACCCTTTCCTGGAGCGGGATTACAACAAATGCATCATGTGCACCCGTTGCGTCCGGGCCTGTGAAGAGATAACCGTAGCCCGGGCTATCAACGTCAAGAACCGCGGCCATCAAGCCAAGATATCCACTGCCTTTGACGGCAGCCTGGCCGATTCTCCCTGCGTCTTCTGCGGACAATGCGTGATGGTGTGCCCGACCGGGGCTCTAACCAGCAGAGTCAGTGCAGGGTTGGGACGTGCCTATGAGACGGACAAGGTGTTGACTACCTGCACCTATTGCGGGACCGGCTGCACCTTTGAGTTGAACGTGAAGGATGACCGCGTGGTAGGGGTGACCTCCGACCGCACAACGATTGGAAGCCCGGTGAATAAGGGCGCCCTGTGCGTCAAAGGCCGGTTTGGCTGGGACTTTATCCATGCCAAAGACCGCCTCACCACCCCGCTCATCAAGGAAAATGGCGAGTTGCGTCCCGCCAGCTGGGATGAAGCCCTGGATCTGGTCGCCAAACGCCTGGGAGAGATCAAAGCCCAGTATGGAGCCGATAGCATGGCCATGTTCACTTCCGCCCGGGTAACCAATGAGGAGAATTACCTGGCCCAGAAATTCACCCGTGCGGTACTGGGGACCAACAATGTGGACCATTGTGCCCGTCTCTGACACTCCGTTACTGTCGCCGGTCTGGGGGCAGCATTCGGAAGCGGGGCGATGACCAATTCTATAGGTGAATTGGAAAAAGACGCCAGATGTATATTTGTGATTGGTTCCAACACCACCGAAAACCATCCGGTTATTGGTATGAAGATCAAGAAAAACGTTCTCTATAACGGAGCTAAACTGATAGTAGCCGATCCGCGACGGACCGACCTGGCCAGCATAGCGGATGTCTATATACCGCACCTGCCGGGTACAGACGTGGCCCTGTTCAATGCCATGATGAACGTGATCATAAGTGAAGGCCTGGCCGATGATACTTTCGTCGCCGAGCACACTGAAGGTTACGAAGCCATGGCGGAGATAGTCAAGAAATATACCCCCGAGTACGCGGAACCGATAACCGGGGTGCCCGCCGAGAAAATACGGCAGGCCGCCCGCATCTTTGCTGAGAGCGATGCATCGGTCATCTGTTATGCCATGGGGCTCACCCAACATCGGAACGGTACTGATAACGTCAAGTCCGCCTGCAACCTGGCCATGCTGACTGGAAACATCGGCCGCCCCGGCACCGGGGTTGATCCGTTGAGAGGTCAGAACAACGTGCAGGGTGCCTGTGACATGGGCGGACTGCCCAATGTCTTTACCGCTTACCAGGCGGTCACTAATGATGCCGCCCGGGAAAAATTCGAGAAAGCCTGGGGGGTACCCCTGCCCGGAAACGTAGGCACCGTCCTGACCGAAGTGATCAATAAGGCTCACCATGGGGATATCAAAGCCCTGTATGTTCTAGGTGAAAATCCGATGATGAGCGACCCCGACCTGGAACATGTCGAGGAAGCGCTAGAGAAAGTCGACTTTGTGGTGGTCCAGGATATATTCCTGAGCGAAACTGCGAAGCTGGCAGACGTAGTCCTGCCTGGAGCCTCCTTTGCCGAGAAGGATGGGACCTTCAGCAATACGGAAAGAAGGGTGCAGCGGGTACGCAAAGCCGTATCTCCCCCGGGGCAGGCCCGGACTGATTGGGAGATCGTATGCGACCTGGCGACCCGCATGGGTTATCCCATGAATTACGCCAATAGTGAGGAGATATTCGAGGAGATCCGGACCCTGACCCCATCCTATGCCGGAATTTCCTATCAGCGGATGGAAGACGGAGGACTGCAGTGGCCGTGCCCGACCGAGGCCCATCCGGGGACTCCATTCCTGCATAAGGATGGGAACTTCACCCGGGGCTTGGGAGCCTTCACCGCTATCGAGCACATCGATCCCGGGGAAATGCCCGATAAGGATTATCCGATCCGGCTCAGCACTGGCCGCAGCCTGTACCATTATCATACCGGGACCATGACCCGCCGCGCTTCGGCATTGAATGAACATGTGCCGGCCGCGGAATTGGAGATCAACGCCCGGCAGGCAGCTGAGATGGGCATCGAGAACGGCGAGATGGTCAAAGTATCCACCCGGCGGGGCAGTTTGAAATTAAAGGCCAAAGTAACCGATAAAATAGCCCCCGGGGTAGCGTTTACGACCTTCCATTTCGCGGAGACGGCCGCTAATATATTGACGAGTGCTGAATTCCTTGATCCGGTAGCCAAGATCCCTGAATACAAGGTATCAGCGGCCAGGATCGAAAAACTCAGTGCCGAAGAAATGGTCGGTTAATATTCAATCTATTTATTAATGAAAGGTGATGTAATGTATGAACTTTTTGTCTCCTGCGGAAGTAGCCGCAGCGGTATGTAATGCCGGAAAGGCCAAGGCCGAAATGGCGTTTGGCAAGCTTTTCCTGTTAGGAATTTTGGCCGGTGTCTACATCGGC
>JBEHWJ010000006.1:0-50923 GCA_040217755.1 Syntrophomonadaceae bacterium
ACAGTCATGGCTGCCTGGATTTATAATTTCATTAAGATGACTGCCGGGAAGGAGGAGGACGGAATTGGCGATACTGCTTAATATCCTGATAGGGGTATCTCTGGCGGCCACCTGTGGATTTCGCATATTCGTACCGTTGCTGGTCATGGGTATAGCCGCCCAGGCGGGTTACCTCGATCTGGGTTCAGGCTTCCAGTGGATAGGGACTGGTCCGGCCATAGTAGTCCTGGCCATCGCTACGGTTATGGAGGTATTGGCCTATTTCTTCCCTTTTGTCGACAACCTGCTGATCTCCCTGAGCGCACCGATCAGCGTCCTGGCCGGGATTTTGGTTTCGGCGGCAGTTATGACCGATATCAGCCCCATGCTGCAGTGGGCGCTGGCCATAATAGCCGGAGGAGGCGCGGCAGCGGCTACCAACCTGGTCAGCAACGGCGTGCATCACAGTTCCACCGCGATGAGCGCGGGGACTCTAAACCCCTTGGTCTCAGCCTTCGAGTCGGGGTTGGCCGTCCTGACCTCGGTCCTGGCGGTGGCGGCGCCGCTCCTGGCGTTAATATGCATCGCTGCAGTCGTGTTCTTCATCCTGAAGGGATATAACCGCCTGAAACGAAGCTGGGCCTGATCTATTAAAGGGCTACCGTCAGCTCATAACCTCCCCGACTCTTCGCCGGGGAGCTTTTTTTGGGGTTGATGGTAAAAGTGATTTAGGCGGTACTGGAATAATTCCGGTTGGAACTACTATTTTTGGATTATGGACAAACGGGCGATCTGCACAGCGCCTCGATGGCCTTCGAAATTCAACCGGAAGCAACTCTCCCTGCCTTCCCCGCCCAAGCTCCCTTCCCACTCCACCGGCACAGCACCTTGAAACAAAACCACCGGTGGTTCTTCCCTGCTGCGAGACCGGCGGCTGAATTGGTACAGCTCCTCATAAAGGCGGCGGCAAGCGGGGTCACTACTCCGGGCCAATTGATAAATCAGGTCGTAACTCTGGAAGTAGGCTTTGAACGCCCCGGCCCAACCCTGCACCCGGGCCATGTCCAGATAGTCCGTTACTATCGCCTGGCCCGCCGGTTCCAGCACGTTATAGGGCAGTTCCACCTCCATCCCCATCCTGTACTCACGGGCTATGCGGCCCGCGCACTTAAGCCAGTGTTTAGGCGGACGCCCCCAGGGCTTGCGAAAGGCATGCGAAGACTGCAGGGCTACTGCGTCAAATCCAGCCCGGCTGAATTCTGTCATCCAGGCCGAGGTGAGCCCGGGGATAGCAAAGGACTTCAGCCCGTACTGGCGGCACAAGCGGGGAAAGGCATGCAGAACTGGATCGTCATAGCGGCCTTGTTCATCCATATAATAAAATCCGGTCAATTCCAGCCGCCGGTTTTCCGCTTGGCCCCAGCGTTCCACGAGATACCGCATAGCCCACGCCAAAGCATCGACCCGTCGCTGAGGCTCGGCCAGGGATTTACCTCTTCCATCCCAATCGGGACAACGGGGATCGGGGGCCGGTACCGCCAGCACCACTTTCAGTTTTAATCCGTTCTCCCCCAGATTCAACTGGCGGGCAATTTCACCGGCACACGTATCTAGAGCTGCCAGGTTAAATTGGGAGCAAAAATATTCATCGAAAAGAGCGGTCCAGTCTTCCCGGCGGGAAGGAGGTCCTTTCAGGTCGGTTGCCAATGCCCGCCCGTTGAGGAGGGGCGAATATTGGGCCAGCAACAGGAAACCGTCCATAAAAGTATCCTGTACCTGACCCGCGGCAGATACATAACCCAGCAATGGCCGCAGCTGGTCGGCATCATAGCGGTGTATCCCGCGGTCCCCCTCCCCGCCAACGTATAGCAGACATAGATCATGGATTCCGGCAGTTGCGCCGGTGCCGGCGGTAAGATAGCCCGGGTGATTGCCGCCAGCCACGGGACCGCCCGCGGTGAGGCGCATGGAATCGGTGATATGAACGCGATGATAGCTGGAATGTTCGCGGTCCACTACCATCAGCCCATGATGGGAAAAACCCAGACTGGATACGGAAGCCTCCGGCCAGGTGGTAAAAGCCTGCCGCAGTTGACCGGAAAAATCGTGAAGCGACAACACATAGGATGATCTGCGCCGGCCGCGGGCCCGGGTGACCCAAAAAAACCGCCCGTCACAGGCCAGGGCCCGAAAAGCTCCCCGTCCCGCCAACAACCTCCACAGAGAGTAATCATGGTTCTTCATCGCTCGGTAGATACTTAGGACCATTTGATGGATACCGGCCGACACCAGCGCTTTTCCGCGCAGGCGGCATCTTTCCTCCAGTACCGCCGAAGCCTCCCGGCTGGATTCCTTCATATATATATGTATTTTGTAGACGACCCCCGCCGGGCTGAGCCCCCAAACGTATTCCCCGTCATCCTCCGCCAGGGCTGCCAGGCCAACAGTCAGTTCGGCCTTGGTCATTCCGATGACTTGGCGACCGGTCCGATCCAGGTCCAGGATCAGGATGGCTGGTTTGCCGGCACCGGTCAAGGCTACCACCCCGGGTCCGCTGACCGCCATCGATACCAATGGGTAGAGCAGCTCGGCTTGTCCGACTATGTTCAGGTTGGCGGGCAGGGCGGCATCCAGGAACAGTAGTCGGTTATCCTGGGTGGCGGCCAGCAGGAGGTCGGGGTGCCAGGGATGACGGCATATGCAGTTGATGTGCGGAGATGGCAACGGCCGGCTGCCGGCCAGGAATATGTCTGACACCAGCGGATTTTGGGAAGGGCTGGTTTCCAGCTCGATCCAACCGGTCGGATTGGCCGGCGATGATGGTCCAAGATTTCCCTTCAAGGTTAGAACGGTTTCACCAGGCCTGGGGGGGCGGCCCATCTCCCCGCCCAGCGCAAAAGACCCCTGACTCCAGGTCAAGGGCCGGCCTTTCTCAATTCTGATGAGGTCATCCCTGCCAGAAATCGGGGCAATATCGCAATATAAATTTCTATATCCCAGCACCCTGGTCAATACCTGCTCCCTATTCTGCCCATGTCTTCATGCACCTGTTGCTGTTTCGGGTTTCGGGTTTCGGCCCGGCGCCAGCAGCGAAAAACCCGACTGCGCCAGCGCACCAGGCTTAGGCTATTTTCTTCTTGAATTTGGCTATGCTGATGGAGAGGAAAATAATCGAGAATACCAGCAGGACGGCCACCTGCCCCATCAGATACTGATAGCCGATACCTTTGAGGATTATCCCCCGGATGATATCCAGGTAATAAGTCAAAGGGATTACCGCGCTGATATAGTAGATTACCCGGGGCATAGCCTCGCGGGGAAACAGGAACCCTGATAGCAGTATACTGGGCAACATTACGAAAAATGCCAGTTGAAAGGCCTGCATCTGGTTTTTGGCCACATTGGATATCATCAGGCCCAATCCAAGGGAGGCGGTGATAAAAAACAGGGTCAACCCATATAGCTGCAGGAGGCTGCCCCGGATGGGCACCCCGAATACCAGGACTCCAGTCAGTAAAGCCACGGTGATCTGCACATAACCCAGAACAACATAAGGGGCGATTTTACCGATCATCATCTCGTACGATCTCACCGGAGTAACCATCAACTGCTCCAGTGTACCCCGTTCCCGCTCCCGGACGATGGCCACTGCGGTCAGTATCATCATAGTAAGGGTGACGATGATGCCCAAAATAGCCGGAACCATGTAATAGGCGGTGATCCCGTCCGGGTTGTACCAGGGACGGACCCTGACATCGTAAGGGAGGCTGGTCACATGCATTTTTTCCGCCAGCACCTGTTGGGATTTTATCAGACCAATTGAATTGGCGATGGCGATGGCCTGATTGGCGACCATGTTGTCGCTGGCATCCACGATCACCTGCAGGGATGCTGAACTCCCCCGCCTGACATTCTCGGCGAAATCAGGCGGATATATGATTCCCACCTGGGCCTGGCCGCTGTCGATCTTTTGGTTGACCTCCACATAACTGGAGGCGACATAAGTTATGCTAAAGTATCCGGACGCCGTGAAGGCGCCGGTCATATCACGGCTCTCCGGGGAGAGGGATTGGTCGAATACCACCGTGGGGATGTGTTTGACCTCAGTCTGGATGGCGTAACCGAACAGAAGAAGCTCAATCAACGGTATCATAAAAACCAGAGCCAGCGTCATCCGATCCCGGGACATCTGCAATACTTCCTTCTTCATCACCGCCAGGATCCTGCTCATTCGGAAACCCCTCCCTGCTCTCTTCTCTTGGCCAAGGTTACGAAAACATCCTCCAGGGTTGGTAAAATGGGGCGGGCTTCAACACCAGCCGCTTCATTCAATAAGGCCAAATCCTCTGCACCACTCAGCAAAACATGAATATGGGAACCGAATATGGAAGCCTCCTGGACAATCGGCAAAGCCTCGATCTCTTTTATCATCTGCATGGGATTGGGTACGCTTATCTCCACCATCTGCCCCTTAATAAAATGTCTCTTCAAGTTGTCCGGTGAATCGAAAGCCAGTAGTTTCCCCTCGGACATGAAGGCGATCCGGTCACAGCGTTCCGCCTCATCCATGAAGTGGGTGGTAACGATAACCGTAGTTCCACGATTGGCCAGCTCCTGGATAACGTCGAAAAACTGGCGCCGGCTGATAGGACTTACTCCGCTGGTGGGTTCATCCAGGAAAACCAGGGCAGGGCGTGAAATAATG
Organism: Syntrophomonadaceae bacterium; assembly: GCA_040217755.1. Classification (GTDB taxonomy): domain Bacteria; phylum Bacillota; class Syntrophomonadia; order Syntrophomonadales; family Syntrophomonadaceae; genus PHAA01. The sequence goes on from JBEHWJ010000006.1 coordinate 4,685, forward strand.
GCACAACCCAATGCCAAGCGCTGTTTCCAACCTACACTAAGTTCAGCCACCAACACCTTTCCCCGGTTGCCGAGCCCGGCCATATCAAGCATTTCTGTGATCCGGGCGTTTCTCTCTCTCCTGGGGATACTGTAGATACCGGCGTAAAAGTCCAGGTTGTCAAGTACGGTGAGGTCCTCATACAGGCTGAATTTTTGCGACATATAACCGATGCGGCTTTTTACTCTCTCGGTTTGCCGCATAATATCGTAGCCCAGGACTTCGGCCGTACCGGAGGTCGGTTGCAGGATACCACACAGCATCCGTATGGCGGTCGACTTACCGGCCCCGTTGGCGCCCAGGAACCCGCATACTTCCCCGGGCCGGATCTGCAGTGATAGTCTGTCCACCGCGGTAAAATCGCCGAAAACCTTGGTAAGCTCATGGGTACTGATCGCGTAATCCATTTATCCGGCCTCTTTTTCCGCCAACAGCACAAACACCTCTTCCATGGAAGGAGATACCTCCCGTAAAGACAGCAAGGCCAGCCCCTTGTCCTGCAAACGCGCCTTAATGTTCGCGGTGGCGAGGGCGACATCATCAACCATGACTTGGTATTTGTAACCATAAAAAGAAACGTCCAGCAGTCCGGCGACCTGGGTGAAAAGATGCGGGTCACGGCTGTTGGCCCTTACTTCCAGGAGATGGTGGGCGAAGGAGGAACGCAATCCATCGGGCGAATCAACTATTTTGACCCGGCCTTGATTGATAAAGGCGACCCGGGTGCAGAGTTCGGCTTCATCCATATAAGCGGTGGAAACCATCACCGTCATCCCGTCCCGATTCAAACCGTATAGGATCTTCCAAAATTCTTTACGGGACTGGGGATCTACTCCATAGGTAGGTTCATCCAGGACCAGGAGCCGGGGACGGGTGATCAGCGCGCAGGTCAGGGCCAACTTCTGCTTCATGCCCCCGGAAAGGTTATCGGCCAGGCGCTGCTTGAAGGCGGACATGTTGGTAATGGCCAGGATCTCATCGGCCCGCTCAGCCACGGTGGCCCGGGGCAGGTTATACATGGCGGCGAAGAAGCGGATGTTCTCCATCACCGTGAGGTCTCCATAGAGGCTGAATCTCTGGGGCATGTAGCCCAGTTTATCCCTTACCCTGTCCATATTGCGGATTGGATAACCGGCCAGGCTGATGTCCCCCCGGTCGGGATCGATCAGTCCGCAGATCAGGCGCAGCAGGGTGGTTTTCCCGGCCCCGTCCGGCCCGACCAGACCAAAGATGTCCCCCGCGTCGACTTGGATAGAGACGTCGTTTATGGCTGTGACGGCTTTAAAGGATTTTGCCAGACCGTTTGTTTTAATCATCTCTAACTCCGGTCAAAAACCACATCGGCGGGCATGCCTGGTTTCAAAACGGCATCCGGGTTGGCTACATCTATCTTTACCGCGAAAACCACATTGGCTCTTTCTTGTTTGGTTTGAATGCTTTTGGGGGTGAACTCCCCTTGGGATGCGATATGACTGACCTTACCCTCAAAACTGGTTTGACTGCCGCTGACGGTGAAATGAACAGTCTGTCCCAGTTTTACCTGGGGCAAATCATCGGTGGGGATGTAGACCTTGATAGAAAGATTCTGCAGATCCGCGACGGTCGCCAATACGGAACCGGCAGCAGCATATTCCCCTTCTTCATAATTGCGGCTGAGTACGGTCCCATCCAGGGGACTCTTCACCGACAGATCCTCCAGCATAGCATCGGTGGCTTTCAAAATCGCCCGGGCCCTTTCGACTTCTGCTTCAGCGGCCTTGATCCTGTCCGGCCGCGTGCCCTCCTGTAAAAGGGCCAGTTGGGCCTGGGCCGCGTCCAACTGGTTTTGTTTCAATTCCAGGTTGACCTGGGCCGCTTCCAAATCTCCCTGGGAGACAGCCCCGGCCTGGGCCAACTGTTCGACCCGCTGCAGATCGGTTTGGGCCTTATCGCGGTTGATCCGGGCAATATTGACGGCGGCTGCCGATGCCTTGATTTCCTGGGAACGGGAGCCCGAGAGCAAATCGTTTAGATTGGCCTGGGCTGCGGCTACCGCCCTGGCATCCCGTTCGCGCTGGGCGGAGAGGTCATGACGGGAAAGCTCGATTAACAACTGGTCCTTTTTAACCAGATCGCCCTCCTCCAGGTTAAGCGACCCTATAGTTCCGGAGGTCTTGGCGGTGACGTTGACAGTGGTGGCCTCGATGGTGCCCGAAGCCTGTAAAGCCTGGGTTGGCGGTATCAGGTATTTTACGTAAACCCAGTAACCCGCTGCGGTCAACAAAGTCAGTACCAGCAGAATAGGAAACAAACGGTTCATCTTCATTGCAGCCACTGCCTTCCTGAAGGATGAGGATACCGGGCCGTTTCGCCCAGTCACGATCGCAATCGATAGTCAGCCTTCATTATACATAAACGCATCCCGCCCAACAACCAAAACACCACGGCAAATCTGTCTAATTCTGCCTCTTTTTTTGGCTTAGGTATGGATGGGATAAAAAGGCTGTTAACAGCCAGCCTGGCAATGGCTTCGCAGCACCATGCTGGTGTACTGGCGTCTCGTCTCGGGGTTTTGCAGATCTACCCCCAACATCTCCCGGGTAAGATCTCCAAGCAGGAACGGGTAGGACAACTCACTGATCAACTGCAGGGCCTTGAGATGTACCTGTAGTTGGTCAAGGTCCGGCCTTATCCGGCCGATCATGGATTCGATCAAATCGATCCCCTCAGTTTGCAGGAAAGTCAGATAGTCGACTTCTATCACCCGGCGCCGGATGACCAGATCTATGGCGTTCTTAAGCAGATCCGGGTATTTACACATAATATCGGTATATTCATTAATAAACATAGATAGGTTGGTGATGCCCTGCCCGTCGATATATTTCAGGAAACGGAAGGAATCTCTCAACTCCTTGGTAACGGTCGCAAAAGATTGGTTGATGACCGCGTCCTTGCCGCCGAAATGATAATTGACGGCGGCTATATTTACGCCAGCCCGGGAGGCAATCTTTCTAACCGTTGTCTTTTCCAGGCCTTCCTCGGCTATGATGTTCATGGCCGCTTGAATGATTTTTTGTTTGGTGGTAAAACGGGCCGGGCTTTCCATGGCGATCGCTCCTTTTGGCTTGGAAATATGGTAAGCTCATATGACAGGGACTATTTTGGCTCCAACATGAACCGTTGACATGTTGCTGTCAGAAGACTACCATAAATCTAAACAGTTTTCAAACGATGTTTAAATTGTGGGGGGAGCACTGGGGAGGAGAACCGTTGAGTAATATTCTGCGGATGGGGCTGGATGTTGGTTCCACCACTGTAAAACTTGTAATAGTCGACGATGAGGGAATGGTTCTATATACCGATTATCGTCGTCACTATGCCGATACCAGACTGCATACCACCGAACTGTTGCAGGATGCCTATAAAAAGGTCCGTAATAATCCCCTGACAGTGATGGTCACAGGCTCAGCCGGCATCTCCATCTCTTCCTGGATGGGCATAAGGCATATCCAGGAGGTCATCGCCTGCAACAATGCCATCGAGAGACTGGTCCCGCAGACCGATGTCGCCATCGAACTGGGGGGCGAAGATGCCAAGATCACCTTTTTCCGTGATGGACTGGACCAGAGGATGAACGGGATTTGCGCCGGGGGCACCGGGGCGTTCATCGACCAGATGGCCACTCTGCTGGGCACTGATACCATCGGGTTGAATAACCTGGCCCGCGGACATTCGACTATCTATCCGGTAGCAGCCCGCTGCGGCGTCTTCGCCAAAACCGATATCCAGGTGCTGCTTAACGAAGGCGCCCGCAAGGAAGACATCGCCGCCTCGGTTTTCCAGGCGGTGGTAAACCAGACCATCAGCGGGCTGGCCTGTGGAAAGTCGATCAGTGGCAACGTTGCTTTCCTGGGCGGACCCTTATATTTCTTATCCGAACTGCGGCAGAGATTTCAGGAGACGTTGAAGTTAAATGAGCGGCAGGCGATATTTCCTGCCCATGCCCATTTCTATGTGGCGCTGGGGGCGGCGTTGGCTTCCAGTGCGGGGGAAACCGTCTTTTTACCCGCTCTGATCCGGCGCCTGCAGACGGTGGACCTGTCCAACCACGAATTCAACCGGCTGCAGCCCCTTTTCCGTAATGAGGGTGAATTAAGCGACTTCCGCCGGCGCCATAACCGGCATAAAGTAAATCGAGTCGACCTGGCTGCCTTCGCCGGCGACTGCTTCCTGGGCATAGATGCCGGCTCCACCACTACCAAAGCCGCCATAATCGATGCAGCTGGCTCCCTGCTGTATTCCTATTACGGCAATAATACCGGCAGCCCGTTGAATTCAGCTGTCAACATCTTGCGGGATATATATTCCAGCCTTCCCCCTTCAGCCCGGATAGCCAACGCGGCGGTAACCGGCTACGGCGAGGGCTTATTGAAAGCAGCACTGCGGGTAGATGTAGGGGAGGTAGAAACCATCGCCCATTATACTGCCGCCCACTTTTTCGAGCCCGGGGTGGATCTCATCCTGGACATCGGGGGGCAGGACATGAAATGCCTGCAGATCCGGGATGGGATCATCGAGAATATCATGTTGAACGAGGCTTGTTCATCTGGATGCGGTTCCTTCCTGGAAGCCTTTGCCCATTCATTGAATATACCCATCGAGGATTTCGCAGAGCTGGCCCTGGACGCGCAAGAACCGGTCGACCTGGGTTCACGCTGCACTGTCTTTATGAATTCGATGGTCAAGCAAGCCCAGAAGGAAGGCGCTTCTATCGGTGATATCTCGGCTGGTCTGTCTTATTCGGTGATCAAAAACGCCTTGTTCAAGGTTATTAAGATGAAGAATCCCGAGGATTTGGGACAGCGTATAGTCGTTCAGGGCGGTACCTTCGAAAACGATTCGGTACTGAGGAGCTTGGAACTTATAACCGGCAAGGAAGTAGTGAGACCTGACATCGCACCCCTGATGGGGGCCTTCGGCGCGGCTATGATTGCCCGGGACCGCTGGCAGCGGGATAAAACCAGCACCTTGCTCTCGGCCGCTAAGTTGGAGGATTTCGCCATCCGGACCCGTCTCAACCGGTGCGGTGGATGTGCCAACAACTGCCTTTTGACCATTAATAAATTCCCGGACGGCAACCGCTTTGTCTCCGGTAACCGCTGCGAAAAGAGCCTCGGGAAAGAAAGCCGCAGCGAATCGCTGCCCAACCTGTTCGAGTATAAATACCAGCGTTTGCTCGACTACCAACCCCTGGCGGATGAAGACGCCCCCCGGGGGGTCATCGGAATCCCCATGGTTTTGAATATGTATGAGAATTATCCCTTCTGGCATACGTTCTTTACCCGGTTGGGGTTCAGGGTCCAGACCTCGCCTCGTTCGTCCCGCAGGCTGTACGAAAAAGGGACCGAAACCATCCCTTCCGATACCGCCTGTTTCCCAGCCAAGTTGGTACATGGTCACATTGCTGCGCTTATAGAAAACGGGGTCAGGACCATTTTCTATCCTTCCATAATCTATGAACGCGGGGAACAGGCCCAGTCCAACCACCACTATAATTGTCCCATGGTCATCTCCTACCCTGATGTAATCAAAAACAACATGGATATAATCAGGGAAAACGGAGTAGTTTACCTGAACCCCTTCCTGCCCTATGACAGTAAGAAAAGACTGATCGTCCGCCTGCACGAGGAATTGGGATACATGGGGATCAGCAGGCGGGAGATTGCCCGGGCGGTAGAGCAGGCCTGGCAGGAAGACCGGCGCTGCAAGGAAGATATCCAGCGCAAAGGTGAAGAGGTGCTGGCCTGCCTGAAAGAATCCGGCCAGCGCGGAATCGTCCTGGCGGGGCGGCCTTATCATTTGGATCCGGAGATCAACCATGGTATTCCGGAAATCATAACTTCACTGGGGGTAGCTGTGCTCACCGAGGATTCGGTAGCCCATCTGGGCCTGGTGGAAAGGCCCATCCGGGTCATCGACCAATGGATGTACCATTCGCGCCTGTACGCGGCGGCCGATTTTGTGACTACCCAGACCAACCTGGAGCTAGTGCAGCTTAATTCATTCGGTTGTGGGTTGGATGCCATCACCACCGACCAGGTACAGGAAATACTAACAACCCGGGGCAGGGTTTATACGGTGCTCAAGATAGATGAAGGCACCAACCTGGGCGCGGCCAAGATCAGATTGCGTTCCCTTCTGGCGGCGGTCGGCGGGCGCGGGGTTGCCCAACCAGCATCCCGCCAATCCTATATCCAGCAGCGCCGGGTATTTACGGAAGAAATGAAGCAGACCCACACTATTCTGGTTCCGCAGATGGCTCCGATCCAGTTCGAACTTCTCCAGGCGGTGCTGGCCAGGGAAGGCTATAACATTGAATTGCTGCCCGATGTTGACAAATCGGCCATAGATGAGGGACTGAAATATGTGAACAATGACGCCTGCTACCCAGCTATCATCGTCATCGGCCAATTGTTGGAAGCCCTGCAATCGGGCCGCTACGACCTGGACCGCACCTCGGTGGTCATGAGCCAGACGGGGGGAGGATGCCGGGCCACCAATTACATCGCCCTACTCAAGAAAGCATTAAAAGATGCCGGTTTTGGAAACATACCGGTGTTGTCAGCCAACCACTACGGGGCTGAGAAGAATCCCGGCTTCAAAGTAAACGTGAGCCTGATCAAGAAGGCAACCAATGCCTGTATATACGGCGATCTGCTGATGCGGGTCCTGCACCGGGTGAGGCCTTATGAAGCCATCCCCGGTTCCGCCGACATGCTGTTCCGGAGGTGGATGGATCGCTGCAAACAGCAGATCCTCAGCGACGACAAAGGTGCCTTCAACGACAACCTTAAAGGTATTGTGGAGGAATTCGACCATCTCGAGATCAACGGCCAACTCAAACCCCGGGTAGGTATAGTCGGCGAGATCCTGGTAAAATATCACCCCGCCGCCAACAACAACATCGTCCGGGTTTTGGAGGCGGAAGGGGCCGAGGTGATAATACCGGACCTGCTGGATTTCTTCCTCTATTGCTCCTATGACTATATTTTCAACTATAAATACCTGTCCGGAAAGAAACGTTTTTATCTGGCTGGTCGATACCTGATCCATTACTTTGAAAAGAAACGCCGCTACATGAATGAATTACTGGAGCGAAGCCAGCGCTTCACCCCACCCGCATCCATCTATCACAAGAAGGACCTGGCCAGCAGCGTCATGTCCCTGGGACATCATTGCGGGGAAGGTTGGTTCCTGACCGCTGAGATGATCGACCTGATCACCAACGGGGTGCCGAACATCGTCTGCATGCAGCCTTTTGGCTGTCTCCCCAACCATGTCACCGGTAAAGGGATGATGAAAGCATTGAAGCGCCAGTATCCCCAGGCCAATATCACCGCGGTGGACTATGATCCCGGGGCCAGCGAGGTAAACCAGCTTAACCGGTTGAAGTTAATGCTCACGGTAGCCTTCAAGGCCATCGATGTGATCAGTGATTCCAACCCCGCCCCGGCTGAAGCCGCTCCGGGAATTCCCATACCCTCCAGCGCCTGGTCTATTCAGGATAAATGATAAAAAGCCCCGCATAGTACCTAACCGTTTAATCCCCGCGATCAAGCTTCCGCCGGGAACGCCACACTGAACTCGGTACCTGTTATAATATTGATAAGTCGCCGGGTAAGATGGGTATTGTTAATCCTCGGCTATCATTCTTTTTCAATCCTACTGCAGGCAGGCGAAGACTTTGGAAGACAACCGGCTGGATGTCATAATCATTGCCAAATCGACTCCCGATGCGGTGCTGGACTACCTGCGAGTTCCCCCGTCCGGCCTCTCCACGTCCGGAAGCGTAAGCCGGCGGAAGGAATATGGACCCAATCTTTTTCCCCAGGTTTCCAAACTCAGTCCCCTAAAACAATTCATCCAGCAATTCACTCATTTTATGGCCATCTTATTATGGGTAGCAGGATTCCTGGCCCTGGTCGCCGACATGCCACAACTGGCCATAGCAACTTGGGCGATCATCATAATCAACGCCCTGTTCTCATTCATCCAGGAATACAGAGCCGACCAGGCCCTGGCGGAACTGGCTGCTATGCTGCCCAATATAGTCAAAGTCTTTCGGGATGGTGATCTGGTTAAACTGCCAGCGGACCAGTTGACGGTCGGTGATCTGATATCCCTGGAGGCTGGCGATCGGGTACCTGCTGACGCCAGGGTTTTGCAGGCCAGCGGATTATTCCTGGACAACTCCCTACTCACCGGTGAGTCGGTACCGGTGGACCGCAACGAGGGACAATATGATCTGGAGGACAAAAATGTTACCGACAGTTCCAACCTGGTATTCGCCGGCACTACGGTAACCGGCGGCTCCGGGCGGGCCGTCGTCTATGCAGTGGGCAGCCGCACCGAAATCGGGCAGGTATCCAAACTCACCCAGAGCATCAAAAGGGGCGAAAGTACCCTGGAGATTGAGGTCAAGAGGATAGCTAGGCTGATAACCTTGATAGCCTTTCTCTTCGGCTTGGGGGCTTTTGGGGTGGCGGTATGGGCAGTGGGACTGGACCCTAAACTGGGATTCATCTTCGGTCTGGGTATCCTGGTCGCCAATGTCCCGGAAGGACTCTTGCCCACGGTGAGTATGTCCCTGGCCATAGGCGTGCAGCGGATGGCCAAAAAGAATGCCTTGATCAGGCGTCTATCGGCGGTGGAGACTCTGAGTGCGGCGACAGTAATATGTACTGACAAGACCGGTACCATCACCGAGAACCAACTTACTTTAGATACCATCTGGACCCCCGACACGGCGGTCCAGTTCCAGGGTCTGGGTTATGAGAGGTCAGGTTCCTGCCAGGTGCAGGATGGTTCCGATAGGAAATCGCTGGAGATGCTGCTGCTAGCCAGTATACTTTGCTCAGAAACCAGCATCAAACCCGACCAAGACGACCCAGAATACTGGGATATCATCGGGACTCCCACCGAAGCTGCTTTATTGATAGCAGCTGAAAAATACGGAATGGCTGTCGATGCTGTCCGGCGGCAGTTTTCCCGCCGGGATACCGTTCCCTTCAGCTCCGAAGCTAAGATAATGCGGGTAAGGGTTGAGAACCTCGCTAACCGGCTATTATCCCCCAAGACTGTAGTAAATTTCAGCAAAGGGGCACCGCTCCAGATCATGCATGAATGTGACCGGCTGTTGATCGAGGGACAAATCACTTCTTTGGATAGTGCTCTGCAAAAGGTGATCACCGCCAAGAACGACGATTTGGCCCGGCAAGGATTCCGGGTACTCGGTTTTTCCTATCGGGAGGCGGTTGCCGACTGCAGTTTCTCATCCGGCCGCAATATATTCCTGGGGTTGGCAGCTATGGCCGACCCCGTTCGTCCCGAGGTGTATGATGCCGTCCAAAAATGCAGCCGGGCTGGCATCAAGACGACTATCATCACCGGCGACTATGGTGTCACCGCCGCCGCCATCGCCCACAATATCGGCCTCATAGTCGATCGCCACCATAACATCCCCGGCAGTGATCTGGACGACATGGATGATCTGGAATTGGAGCAGTTGCTGAAAAAGGATGACCCGATTATTTTCTCCCGGTCAACACCCATACATAAACTTCGGATAGTCGAGGCTTACAAAAGAAATGGCGAGATCGTAGCCGTGACCGGTGACGGAGTGAATGACACCCTGGCCCTTAAATCCTCTCATATCGGAATAGCTATGGGGATGGGGGGAACTGATGTTGCCCGGGAAGCAGCCGATATGGTACTCCTGGATAATAATTTCGCCACCATAATAACAGCTATCGAACAAGGCCGATCGATATACAAGAATATCCGCAAGTTCCTAATCTACATATTAAGTTCCAACGTAGCTGAATTCATGCCTTTTGTAGCCATGCTGCTGGCCAAAATCCCACCCTCGCTCAATATCCTGCAGATCCTGGCCATCGACTTGGGGACCGACCTGGCCCCGGCCATCGCCCTGGGTGCTGAAAAACCGGAGCAAGGGCTTCTGGATAAACCGCCCCGCAAGAAGGACGAGAGCATCATGAACCGCGACCTTTTTCTAAGAGCTTACGCCTATCTGGGTTTTATGGAAGGAATCTTGTCACTGGCCATCTTCCTGTATGTATGGTCCCGCGCCGGGTATAACTTGAATGAGCTGCGTTCAATCACCGGTTCTATCCTGAATCGTACGGCTTCCCCGGAATTGATAAACCTTTACGCTTACTCCACCACTATGGCCTTTGCAGCAGTGGTGGCAGGCCAGATAGGCAACCTTTTCATTTGCCGCTCCGAGCATATATCCATACGTTCAAGCTTCATCACCAGGAACAACCTGGTCTATATAGGACTGGCATTCGAAGTCTTGGTCTGCATGGCAATAGTTTACTTACCCCCGTTACAGGAGATTTTCGGCACCAAGCCTATAATTCCGGGAGACCTGCTCCTCCTGCTTTTGTGCCCGTTAGTCATGATTGTAGTGGAAGAGATACGGAAAATAATTAATCCGGGTATAAAACGCAAAGACCTTTCCGAAGAAAGGTCCTTATAATTGAATTTTTATAATCTCCGTCCGATTTGGTGAGGAAGATACCGGCTATGTATGGGGAGTGGTTTTGTATGTATTATCATCTCATTATAAACAGAACGAACAGAGCAATTCCTATCCCATAGGCAATGTCGTTCCAGGGAATTCTCCTGATCATCTCTCCACCTCCACCCCCGTTTGCATTATGATAACATAAATATGAGGGGGTATTGCCCGCCAATTGTTGCCGAGACAGGCAACAATTGCTTATGAAGGCGGTTATTTCTTATGACTATCGGGGGCGAAACAAAAGAATATGAAAATCAATCTGTTTATCTGGCCAGGCCGCAATCCGGGCTAAATATTTGGCACAGAAAAAAGCCCGTTTTATCGGGCTTTTATTATCACGTTATAGCTATTAAGGGAGGAATAGTTTCGATTATCCAATACAATGAGTTCCACCCTGGCTATGATGCATCCTAACTGCCGCCTATGGGGTCCGAGTCACCGAAGACGCCCGGCTCCAGACAGTTGTCACCCTCTTTAACAGGACATTTGTTATCCCAGGTCTTCTTTAAGATATCTTCATTTTTCTTGGATTTATCTTTTTTTGCCACTCCCTTTACCCCCTTTGCACTTTATTTTTAGTCCGTTAATAGTATTAATTTTTCAGATGGTTTCTATACTTTTATGCAGGTTGATGATTTTCGCCTTTTATTGGTCAATCGATAAGGTAATTTAAGTCTTCTACCCTGCGGGAAGAGTTATATCCGGCTGATTCTATTGGTATGTCATATATTTTACATACCCAGTCGGATTTTGGTTTACTAGAACGCTGGTCCGCGGAAAAACTAAAAAAGCAGCATAATTTCTATTCATAAAAAAAGAGGGGGGATTGAATATATGTTCAAGGCTCAGAGGCAGCCGCAAGACATCCCAGACGACCTGGCGGTATCCCAGTACATGGGAAGCCTGAGTGAAATCGAGGAAGGCCTGAGGGAAATAGCCAAGAACAAAAAGTCCCGGCTCAATCGGTGATTGCCAGAACATGTTTATTGACCACCAAAGCCCGGCACAACCGGGCTTTGGTTATTTGGTACAATTTTTAAGGCTCTTAAACCGGATCAGGCATGGGGTTGTAATTTAACTTTACCCCACCATACAAAATAAACGCTGGGCACCCGACTATTTTAGCCCGATCTCCGCATCGGTCAGGTAGCAGGCGGGGTCGGACTCCCAGAAATCTCCGGTCACCGCCTGGGCCCGGGTACGGAAGTTGCCGTTGCAGATGTCCAGGAATTGGCACTGGGCACACCGGCCTTTAAGCAGGGGCTTGCGCTCTTTCAGGCCGGCCAGGATGGGATCAGACATATCAGTCCAGATATCGCCGAATTTGCGTTCCCGGACATTACCAAAGCTGATATGCTGGGTAAACTGGTCGGGGTGGACGTAGCCGGCTGGATCGACTGCCGCAAAAGCGATTCCGGAGCGATTGCCGCCGTTCCTGCTGATCAGTTCTTTGATGGACTCAGCTTTTTCCGGGTCTTCTTTCAACGCCCGCAAATACAAATAGACGCCATCACAATGATTGTCGACCGTCAATACTTCTTTTTTCAGCCCACGTTCTTCGAAGTCGATTGTACGCCGGATGATTGTCTCCATCGCCTGCCTTGACTCAGCCGGGTTGACATCCTCTTCGACCATCCGGTTGCCCCGGCCGGAATATACCAGGTGATAGAAACAGACCCGGTTTATATTCTCTGCTTCGATGAAATCGAATATCTGGTCCAATTCGGCCAGGTTATGGCTATTGATGGTGAAACGCAGGCCGACCCTTTGATTTACTGCCACACAATTCTGGATACCGTGCATAGCCGCCTGGAAAGCCCCGGCCCGGCCCCGGAATTTATCATTTACCTCCCGCAGACCGTCCAGTGAAATCCCCACGTACCCTACCCCGATATCCTTTATGCGCTGGGCCACCTCATGGGTGATAAGGGTGCCGTTGGTGGATAAGGTGGGGCGAATGCCCTTGTCGCGGGCATATTCTGCCAATTCGAAGAAATCCGGGCGGATCAGAGGCTCGCCACCGGAGAACAGCAAAACCGGCACCTTGAATTCCGCCAGGTCATCGATGAAGCGTCGGGCTTCTGCAGTGCTCAATTCCCCCTGGTATTTTCTGGCGTCGGAATCCATGTAACAATGGACGCATCTTAAATTACAGGTCCGGGTGGAATTCCATACCACTACCGGTCCCATTCCGCTGGCCGCACCGTGGGCCGTTCCTCTGGACCCGATGCTGTAACGCAATGAATCACCAAAATATTCATCATTGAAAAGCAATCTGGTTAAACTGATCATTCCCCTGCCCCTTTTAATCCTGATCTAAATACAGCATGCATATCGGGATCCTTGTCCCCCAATCGCCTGTCATCCGATATCACTCCTGGCCTCAGTGTACATCACGGTAAACCAGTTATGGCACTTCATATTATACCAGTTTATCCGAACCTGCTTCGTGTAAATTTCAACCACCCCGATTTTATGGCGTTCTCTCCAACTCTGCATATTTCGCCCTTCCCATTCCCGTAAAAAAGAGCCACATCAGTGGCTCTCCCCACGGCTTGCTGATTTAGAGCGCTCTCACTTCATAACCTCTTCCGTGTCCGGTCTACTGTTTAAGCCTCATTATCTGTTGGATGTCTTTCCAGACCTCTTCCGGCGTCAATCCCTGAGCGCTCAGGACCGGGGCCTTTACCGATATATCCTCTATCCCCAGAAAATCCTTCTCCATACCCGATAGTACGATGGCGTCGACATATTGATTCCTGGCCTGGCCGATATCAACGATCTGACACCCCTGTTGGGTCAAATAGTTCTTAACCGGAGTGAGTCCATCATCCAATGCAACAATAGTATTCATCTTATACCTCCTGCCCAGATGTTTTCTTGCCATAGTATTCATCTCCGGCCCGGCAATTATGCGAAGATTTCGGAAAGGCCGGCTATCCCCATCGCCAAAATATCTCTTTTCCAAAACGCGGAGGGATATCCAGCAACCCCAAATCATGCCAGATTTCACCTATGTTTACCACTCTTATACGAAAATTAAATGGCTTACAAAACATATTATTTATTCTATTATTATATATAGACTAGGTTCCTGAACACATAGCGAACAACTAATATGAGGAGGCAGAAGGATGAGTGAAAGTGCATTGGCTACTCCCAAAGAAGAGATGAAGGAAAAGGTCATGGCCCTAGCCAAGGAAAACTTCAAAAAAGGTCCCAACTGTGCCGAATCTGTGTTCATGGCCTTAAAAGAGGCCGGGTTGATCGATTTCCCTGCGGAGGCAGTCGCGATGGCGACCGGGTTCGGCGGGGGTATCGGTTTAAGCGGAGGAGTATGTGGTGCTCTGGTGGCGGCTATCATGGGCGTCGGAGCGGTGCACGGGCGGCAGCAGCCGACTCAAGGCGAAATGAAAGACATCATCGATAAACTCTATGGCAATCCCGGTTTGTATCGTTTCTTCAATCAGATCCCCCATGAGTTCGCAGAGAAATTCGGTTCCACCCAGTGCAGCGAACTCAATAAGGATTATCCCAATGACTGGTATAATAAAGACCGGATGCGGGGCTGCATGAAGCTCGTAACCGAAGCAGCTGGCATGGCGGTCGATTATATTTATCAAGGCAAAGAAGAAGGGTATGGTCAACCCTTCGGAAAAAATATGGCCGGCAAGGTCTGATTCGTATCTTCCATCACTTCCGCCCCGGGTCACCGGGGTGGAAGTTTTTATTTTCTGAGGCTATGTTTTAGTTTTTCTACAAATCCGCGGGACCATCCGGTTTTATTTTGGCCTCGATTAGGAATCCTAAATTGAGGAGGCGATAGACTTGAACAAATCCGCATGGACCGTATTTACCCCGGGCCGATGGATGCACGAGATCAACGTCCGGGATTTTATTCAGAAGAACTACACTCCGTATACAGGCGACGGCTCATTCCTGGCTCCCCCCACGGAAAACACCAGCCGCCTCTGGGAAGAGTGCCGCGACCTGCTGCGCCGCGAACATGACGCTGGCGGGGTATTAAGAGTAGATCCGGTTACGCCGATCAATATAACCAGCCACGGGCCCGGTTACATCAACCGTCGGTTGGAAAAAGTAGTGGGCTTGCAGACCGACGAACCTTTGAAGCGCGGTATCAATGTCTTCGGCGGACTTAACACCACCATCAAAGCCTGCGAGGCTTATGGTTATTCACTGGATCCCCGGGTCAAAGACATCTTCACTACCTACCGGCGTACTCACAATGAAGGCGTCTTCGCGGTCTACACCCCGGAGATACGGACTGCCCGCCGGGTGGGTATCATAACCGGATTACCCGACTCTTATGGGCGGGGGCGAATAATCGGCGACTACCGCCGGGTGGCCCTCTATGGCGTCGATCGATTGATAAAGGAAAAAGAACAAGATCTGCTCGAACTTAACCACGCCATGCGCATCGACATCCTTCAACTGCGGGAGGAGATATTCGATCAGGTCCAGGCCCTGCGGGAACTCAAGCAGATGGCGCAAGAATATGGCTTCGATATTTCCGCGCCGGCCGCCAACGCCCGGGAGGCGGTGCAATGGCTCTATTTCGGTTATCTGGCCGCCATCAAAGAGCAAAATGGGGCCGCTATGAGCCTGGGCCGGACCTCCACCTTTTTGGACATCTACATCGGCCGGGATCTGCACAGCGGGGCATTGAATGAGGCCGAAGCCCAGGAATTGATCGACCACCTGGTTATGAAACTGCGCCTGGTCAGGCACTTGCGGACTCCGGAATATAACAGCCTCTTCGCCGGCGACCCCAACTGGGTGACGGAAGCGATCGGCGGGATGGGCATGGACGGTCGTCCCCTGATTACACAGAATAGTTTCCGCTTCATCCACACCCTGGAGAACCTGGGCCCGGCACCAGAGCCTAATCTGACCGTCCTCTGGTCCCGGCACCTGCCGCCCGCCTTTATCCGCTATTGTGCCGGGATTTCTATAAAGACCAGCGCCATCCAGTATGAGAGTGACGATCTGATGAGGCCTTATTTTGGCGATGATTACGGCATCGCCTGCTGTGTCTCGGCGATGCGTATAGGCAAGGACATGCAGTTCTTCGGAGCCCGCTGTAATCTGGCCAAGTTGCTCCTGTATGCCCTCAACGGGGGCCGGGACGAGATTACCGGCGACCAGGTAGGACCAAGGATGGCCCGGTGCGATGACCCCTACCTCGATTATGAAGACGTTATGCATCGCTTCAAGGTACAGATGGATTGGCTGACAACCCTATACGTAAACGCCATGAACGCCATCCATTACATGCATGATCGCTATGCTTACGAGCGTTTGGAGATGGCTTTGCATGACAGCGAGGTAAGGCGTTTCATGGCTTTCGGCATAGCCGGTCTGTCTGTCGTGGCCGATTCCCTCAGTGCTATCCGGTATGCCCGGGTTAAGCCGGTTCTAGACCAGCGGGGCATAATCAATGACTTTATCGTCGAGGGCAAATACCCCACCTACGGAAACGACGATGACCGGGTCGATAGCCTGGCGGTGGAGGTGGTCAAGGCTTTCATGGGCAAACTACGCAAGCAGCCCACCTACCGGAATGCGGAGCCGACCCTGTCGGTACTTACCATAACCTCCAACGTGGTTTATGGCAAGCATACCGGCACCACCCCGGATGGTCGCAAAAAAGGCCTACCCCTGGCCCCGGGTGCCAATCCCCTGCACGGCCGCGAGGAAAACGGGGCGATTGCCGCTTGCAACTCGGTGGCCAAGGTCCCCTATGAATATGCCCGGGATGGAATTTCCTACACATTTTCGGTCGCGCCCTCGGCGCTGGGGCCCACCGAGACCGAACAGGTCAATAACCTGGCGGCACTTCTGGAAGGGTATTTCACGCAAGGCGGCCAACATATCAACGTCAATGCAGTAAGCCTGGAAACCCTGAAAGAGGCGATGGACCACCCGGAAAAATACCCCGACCTGACTATCCGGGTATCTGGTTACGCGGTGCATTTCATCAAATTAAGCCGGGAACAGCAGGAGGAGATAATCATGCGCACCTTTTACAAGAGTATGTAGCCATGCTGGGCCGGGTTCATTCCATCGACACCTTCAGCACCCTTGATGGCCCCGGAATAAGGGTCGTCATCTTTATGCAGGGTTGCCATCTGCGCTGCCGCTATTGCCAGAATCCAGACACCTGGGACTACGACGCCCCCACCGCCAGAGTGTATACACCTGAAGAAGTAATGGCGGTAGTCAAGCGCTGTCAGCCTTACCTCGCCCCCTCCGGCGGCGGCCTGACCTTTTCCGGGGGTGAACCCCTGCTGCAGCATGGATTCGTCCGCGAGGTATTCGAGCGGTGCCAGCTCCACAACATTCATACCGCGGTGGACACCTCACTCTATGTGACTGAAAGATCGGTTGTTGACACACTCCCCTACACCCAGCTGGTACTGGCGGACATCAAACAGATGGACCCGGAAAAAAGTATCGGCCTGGTGGGAACCGGCAACCGGCGCAACCTGGAAAACCTAAGATTAATAGACGCCAACGGGGTGGAGATTTGGATCAGGTATGTAGTGGTTCCCGGTCATACCGACCACCGGGATGATCTGGCGGCAATGGCCCAATTTATTGGTGAGTTAGTCCATGTGACCAGAGTCGACCTCCTCCCTTACCATGCTCTGGGCAAGCACAAATGGCAGTTGCTGGGACTCAACTATGAGTTGGACCAGGTGCAACCACCCCACCCTCAATATTTACAGCAATTAAAACAGTTCCTGGAGGAATACAGCGGTAAAAATGTTTATATCCCCTCATGATCAATTCCTTGTTCCCAATTCCATTTGCCCTTTCCTGGTTATAAATCAAGAAGTGTTCCCCCGGCATTTCCGGGTAATAAAAGCCATCACCAGAAAAAATAGCAGGGACCGTTGGACACGTTCCCTGTAACCTATTTCCATGCTATCGCTTTAACCGGAAACCCCGTAAATCATATCGGTCCTGACCATGCCGGGCTCAAAGATCAACCCCCACCGACAATAGGCCCTTGATATCCCTGCCGGGTAGCGTCATTTTGCGGGCCCTTGTTTCTCTTATCCGCCGAATCCTTTTTAGATTTTTTCTCGGTCTTCGTGGTTTTATTTTTGCCGGCCATACCATTACCTCCTTTATCCGATAGTCCCGATATTATTATTTTTAAATTGGTCACTAAATATTCTAAAAGACAGCCTTTTTATCGGTCGCCCATTCCTGGCCGTGGACATGCCTGGGGGTCCTGGCACACCTAAGGTACCATCACCGGATTACTTTCATATGATACATTGAATAACTCATATGGGAGGAATTATTTTTGTTTGGATTATCGATGGTCAACATGGTGCGCCGGCATCCCCATAAAATGGATAAGGATCTGAGAAATGCAATGGTCGGTGTATATCAGCCTTTCCGGCGGGTCCCCTGCTTTCTGCATGCTCCCCTGGATAGGTTTATCAAGAATACCAAGAAATACGCGGTTATTATAGAATTCCACGATGACCAGGAGGATTATGATGGCAAAGTGAAGGCCGCCCGCACGATTATCGCTAAACAGATGCGTTCCCAGATCAAACACAACTATCCCAGTATTCACAGTTGTTCTGCGACCCTCACCCCAGCCGCGATTGAAAAACTACTGGAGGAAAACCCCTCAGTCAAAAAGATCCATTCCGACCGAGAGGTGCATACTTTGCTTGACAAAGCCAGACCATCAGTAAAAGCTAACGCGCCAGCCATACAACACGTTACCGGAAAAGGTGTGACCATCGCCATCATCGATACTGGAATATATGCCCACAAAGATTTAACAGGCCGGATCAAAGCATTCAAGGACTTGACCGGCACCAACAATTCACCTTATGACGACAATGGGCACGGAACCCATTGCGCCGGTGATGCAGCCGGAAATGGCTTCGCTTCCAATGGCAAATTTAGAGGGCTGGCCCCCGAAGCCAAGTTGATTGGAGTCAAGGTTTTGACCAAGACGGGATCAGGTTCGTTATCTACGGTCATGGCTGGAGTACAGTGGTGCATAGACAACCGGGCAGAGTTAGGCATTGATGTAATCAGCATGTCCCTGGGCAGCCGGGCTACCAGTCCCGCTACCGAAGACCCTATTGTCAACATCGTCGAAAAGGCCTGGGAAAAAGGCATGGTCGTTTTGGTAGCGGCGGGTAACGAAGGCCCGGATGCAAAAACCATCTCCAGCCCGGGCATCAGCCCCAAAGTGATCACCGTCGGGGCTATGGATGACAAAGACACCGAAAAACGTGATGACGACCTGGTGGCCGATTTCTCCAGCCGGGGGCCCACCATCGACGGACTTGACAAGCCCGATATATTAACTCCGGGAGTTAGTATAATCTCCTTAAGGTCGCCCAAATCCTACCTGGATAAGCAATTGAAAGGCAGCCGGGTTGATACCGAATATCTGACCATGTCGGGGACTTCCATGGCCACTCCCATCTGTGCCGGGATGGTGGCCCTGATACTGGAAACCCATCCGGAGCTGAGCCCGGACCAGGTTAAAGAACGTCTCCTAAAAGCAGCCGAAGATTGGAGACTGCCGGCGGACACCCAGGGAAAAGGGTATGGCGACGCCGAGAAGGCGGTCACCATGCCCTGACCGTGAAGAAACTGATTTATTCATAAAAAACCAAAATGCGGACAAAATATCGCAGGTTAACTTGGATGACTCCAAGTCAACCTGCGATTTTAAAGCGTCATAATTCCCTTCAGACATTTGCCTGGGTCAGCCCATTCCGCTGTAAGCGGCTATCTATCCTTTCTTTTGAACCATCATCGTAGTCTCATATTCGACAACCTGCTGACCCTTTTGGTTAAAGGCCTTATTTCTATAGACGAATAGGTTCATATTGGGGTTCTTGGTAGGGCGAAAATCGATGACCTCGCCTTCAGCGCTCAAGGTGTCGCCGAACATCACCGGGGCGGTGAGCTTCATATTGTTCACCCCGACGTAAGCATAGATCTCGAAACCTACCTCAGCCAACATATAAGCGATATTGTCGGCATTATGGAGCAGACCATCGGCGACTGTGAAAATCAGCGGCCCGGCCAGCGAGCGTTCCTTGAACCAGGTTGTCTTGCCATATTCGGAATTGCTGTGAATGGCCATGTTAAACCAATTGACCATATGCAACATGGAAAAGTCCCCCGCGTCCAGGGTGCGGCTTACCTTACCGGGAATTTTGGTACCCACTGCTAAACCCATTATCCGACTCCTCCTTTATTTTGGTTTCATATTCATAATCCCCTCGTGGAGATAATGACCGATCATCTAGCGTAGTGCCGCTCCGGCAATAATCATGCGTTGAGCTTCCGAAGTGCCCTCACCGATCTCGGTGATCTTGGCATCGCGATAGAGACGTTCAGCTTTGGAGCCTTTGATATACCCATACCCACCTTGGATCTGCACCGCCTTGGAGGTATGCCGGACCGCACACTCGGAACAGAATAGCTTGGCCTTGGAAGCGGCCAGGCTGAAGGATTGGCCCTGGTCTTTTATCCAGGCGGCATGCAGGTATAGGAAACGGGCCGCGTCGATATCGGTTGACATGTCGGCGATAAACCACTGTATGGCCTGTTGACTGGAGATCGGTTTCTTGAACTGGACCCGTGCTTTGGAATAGCGCACTGATTCATCCAGGCAAGCCTGGGCGATACCGGTAGTCATCGCCGCCATACCGATACGTCCGGCATCCAATGCGCTCATAGCAATCCTGAAGCCGTCCCCCTCTTTGCCCAGCAGGCAATCGGCCGGTACGGCACAGTCCTTGAACAATACCTCAGAGGTTTGAGATGCGCGGATGCCCATCTTCTCGAAATGTTCACCCAGGATCAAACCCGGGGTGCCCTTGGGGATAATAAAGGCACTCATGCCTTTGGGGCCGGCATCTTTGTTGGTATAGGCAAAGGCCACGAAAAAATCAGCCATGATAGCATTGGTGATGAAGGTCTTGGCGCCGTTCAGGATGTAGGCATCGCCTTCCCTGACCGCGGTTGAGGTCGCCGCACCGACATCCGTACCGGCCCCCGGCTCGGTCAGCGCGAAGGATCCTACGAACTTTCCTGAGGCCAAACCAGGCAACCACCTTTTCTTCTGTTCTTCGTTAGCGAAAGTAATGATAGGATGTCCAACCAATCCATAGCTGTATCCGTGCAGGAAGCCGGTAGCCGGGCAGGCGCGGGCAATCTCCTCGGTAACCAGCATGGAGGTGACGAAACTCTGTCCCCCGCCGCCGTATTCAGTCGGATAAGAGACCCCCATCATGCCGAGTTCACCCAGTTTGGCGAAAATCTCGTACGGGTAGAGGCTTTTCTCATCGAGCTCCGCGGCGGCGGGTTCTATGTACTCCAAAGCAAACTCGCGGGCACTGGCCCTTATCAATTCCTGTTCTTCCGATAGCTTGAAATCCATACACGCACCTCTTTCTTTTTCAATTTGAAAACCCAACATTACCTTGCCATTGATAAACTCGGGTAGAGGCAAAAACTATCGACCATTCTCAGTTTAGCATGCTATCTGCTGCTAATCTACTTCTAAATTCGGTAACAATTCTATTCGGGCTGACCGATAAATCTAAAGGGCCGTTCCCACGGCCCCCTAAAACAATAATATTGTTCGTATCAGTATACTGCTGCGTAAATTTGTCGAAATATCCCGGTAAATTATTAATATAAATGCCTATATACCGCTGTCAGAAGCCGCTGCTAAGTTCGATATTGCGTCTCCAGGGGGAGAACAGATGCTGCATGATCATGTGCTGCTGCAGTTTGGTTATATTTTCGAAATGAACTGCCACCCGGCATTCCTTGTCATGGACATCATTCCTGACGACGACCCCCAGGACGGTGGTGTTGATATTTATGCTTTCCGTTTCCAGGGGGATGTCAAAAACCAAATAGCTGTTTACCGGTATCTCCACCGGATAGATAAAGCTCAGACCGGAGCCGCTGAGGTCATACAGCTTGACTATGGAGGAGGGCCGCAGGGTTTCCCAGCCCTCTATTTCCTTCGGCTCCACCTTCTGCCATTTCACCGGCATGGAGGTCTTGACCCGAAAGAAACTGCGCCGATCTGATACGGTCATCGCCGGTGGTTTTTCCAGCTCCCAACACACCGCATCTTTGACCAGTTTTTCGCCAATCACCGGCGATTCAAAGGTATAATGGGCATCATAGCACCCCACCCAAACCTCCACCGTTTTCCCGATGGGGGTCGTTATGTCCCTGTCCGTTGGTGCCGGGACCAGGAAGGTATCATTTTTATTCAGGTATACATGGGTTGGCAGAACCAAGTTTTCATTTTCATCTCTTAATAGAATCTCAATCTTTCTGCCATCTTGCAGAACTTCATAAGGCTTCATCGCTAATCCCCGCTTCCCTAGATATGGCTGGTCCACTTATCAATAAATACGTAAAAGTGGTCCGAAATGAGTATGCGCCAACCAAATATTTTCACATTTTATCGGAATTAGCGTCCTCCGGTCATTTACCCTACCATCAGTTTGTTCGTCTTGCGCAAATACTTGGCCGGGATGGCCCTATGCAGCCGATAGCTAATATTGATCGGGCGCGAGCCGTCGCGTTTCGTATAGTCCGCCAATCCCAGAAAGTATAGGGCGCCGTTCCAGCTATGTCGCGCTTGAATTCCCGCACGAATTTGCAATCTCCCTTAATCAGTCTTGTCCAAAACAGCTACCGTGCAGCGGGAGATACATAATAAGCATCCACCCTCATCGTAAATGCGCACCTCCCAAATCAGACTGGTCCGGCCGACATGTACCGGTATTCCCACCGCCTTCACGATCCCCTGGCTGACACTGCGGATATGGTTGGCATTGATCTCCAGTCCCACCGCTCTTTGCGTTTCCCGGTCAATGAAAAGATAACTGCCGGCCGAAGCCACTGTCTCCGCCAGCACTACCGACACCCCGCCATGCATGATTCCGAAAGGCTGATGGGTTTTGGGTGTGACCGGCATGACCGCAGTCACTCTTTCTTTGGTAAATTCCACGATCTCTATCCCCAGCGTCCCCATGATGGTATTGGACCACTCAAAGTTTTCATTAGGTTTATCCGTCATTTAAATAAAATCCCCTTAAGTTTCTGTTGATTGTCAACCACCATCGCTCATAGATTTTACATATCTGTTATTATTCGCATAATTTCATCCCGATTAATTTTGGTATTGCCAGCCATTAATAAATCCAGCAATACATTTATTATCTCCTTCACTGACAGTTCATCACGATCTTCATCATCCTCATGGACGCAAAAATATTCTTCTCCAATGTTTTGCATGTATTCACATTCCAGACACACCATGCCCAAGGTGGGTGACTGCGTAAGAGGGCATAAATTAAAATTGTCAACAATAATTATTCTATCCAAATGTCTTCCACCTTTCTCTACAAATCTCAATATTCTTCCATTCGCACTATTTTCCCTTTTTTAGAGGGAATATTCCGGCCGCTCCGCTTGTTGTTTGACTTCCGGCTCGATGGTTTTATGAAAAAGTGATTATTCCCGTCAAGCCGCATAGTAACTGCGCCGCAGCCATATGGCCTGCCCAATAAGGCATATTACCGGGATGGTTGCAGATATAAAAATAATCCAATAAAAGGGTGAAAAGACGATGCAGCAGAAGATGAATTCGATAGCAACAGCCGCTATACCGCTTTTTGTCCATGGAACCTGTTCAAAGATTACATTATCAAAGTTTGATTTGGTACCGTCATATCCGAGGGAGGCTATGGCAAGTGCTATGATGGTAGCTGACAAAACCAGCCAAAATATCAGTGCGGCTCGCCGCAGTATTAAACCCAGACTCAAGTGAATCGCTAATCCGAAAAATAGTGCTGTTAGTATGCCCAGTACCGCTGCAGGTAGGTAGACCACAATTTTGGCAATCATTAATTTAGCCGGGTTGAAGCCGCTAAGCCAATAGAAAGCTTTTTGTTCACCTTCATTCTGCCAGGCGGTCGCTGGTATCTCGGCATAGCAAAAGAGCCAGACACCCAATGATATTGCCATGAATAGCTTAGGATCATGTAAATATGATTTAAGTGGTGTCAGACTGCAGATGACAAGAAGCGCGGCCCAAACCACCAGACGTAACCGGGTAACCGGATTGCGCCACAGCAAAACCCATTCCTTAACTGTAAATGAGTTGGTTAATAGGTGGGAGAGCAGATGAAATATCTTGAAGGGCACGGTTTTGGTGACCGAACCGCTTAGCAGATAGGCTGTCTTCCATAGGCTGGCCAGGGGCGAGGAAAAGCACAGGATAACCAGGGCGAAGGCGGCCAGCAAAAGAAGGAAGAGTAATACTTCCCGATTGCTTAGTAGAGCCAGGGAAAGCTTATGGTTGGTAAAAAGTAAGCCTAGGATAGCTGCAATTGACCCCGCCCACACCAGTGAAAACAGCAGATAAAACATACCAGCAATTTGCTTCAGGTGCCTTTTAATCAGGATATTAAACAAACAGGCCAGCGACGCTGCGGCAGCAGGAAAGAATACAAAGGTTAACAGGATCAGCCCCGGGGAAACGGTTTTATTGACAGCGATTATAATTAGAGGGAAAAAGGAGGTCACTCTTAAACTGTTCCAAAGCACCAGTCCATAGATGGCCCAGATTATCTCTTGAGCCGGGATTCCCGTCAGCAAATCATAGCGGTTTTCCGGGCTGGATAAATACTTCTCTGCCGATAAATAGTCAGAACCCAGTAAACTGGTGAAAGCCAGCAGAAATACTGGCATAGTATCCCGGGTATGAAAATAGCCATGCATTACCGCATAGATAATCGTAATCAATCCGCTAAATTCAAACAGCATGATGAACCAGCCCAGTTTACCAAAGATAAACTGGCTGTTGATTCCCTGTCGGGCTCTCATGTTGAGCAAAGTGATGATAGTCACGCTATTTCCCACCTAACCGTTGACCTGGGCATCGGTTAATTCCAGGAAGAGGTCTTCCAGATTGCTGCCACCGTATTTAGCAGTCAGTTCCGCCATGGTTCCGGCAGCCTGACTGGTACCTTTTTGGAGGATTACTATATAATCGGCCAACTCCTCTGTAACGGCCATGACATGACCAGAGAAAAGCACGGTTTTCCCCATGGCTTTCCTCTCTTTGAAGATCTTCTTAATTACGGCGATGGTTTTGGCATCGTAGGCATTGGTCAATTCATCCACAATCAACAGTTGGGGATCGTTAAGCAGGGCCAGACACATCGAGACCTTCCTCTGCATCCCTTGAGAATAGGTTTCGATCATCTGTTCCCGGTAGGGCGTAAGATCAAACAGCTCCAACAGGTAATCGATCCGATCCATCAAAACAGTTTCCTCCAGGCCCAGCAGTTTTCCACTATAGTAAAGATGCTCTTTGGCCGTGAGTTTGGTATAAAGGATCGGCTGGTCGGGTACATAGCCGATCTGTTTGCGAATGAATTCATTGCCTCTCATCCAGATATCCTGCCCATCGAGCAGGATATGACCCGTTAGGGGTTTTAAGAGTCCAGTCAGCATTTTCAAGGTAGTGGATTTGCCGGCGCCGTTAGGTCCCAAAAGGGCAAAGATCTCGCCATTATGGACGGTTAAGCTAAGGCTGTCGACTGCTTTGTAATCCCCGTACTGGTAGGAGAGGCTCCGCAGTTCCAATCGAGGCTCGCCGGTGCGAGTATCGATGGGTATAGGCAAAAGCCTGATGTTGCTAGGGTTATGTTCCGGGGCTTTATCTTGTGCCTTGGGCTCTTGCGGTATTGTTTCGTTGGCGATATAGGTTTTAAGTGCTTTATCGAAGGCCTCCGGATCGTCAACGTTGATAAAAATAGCGGTAACCATGCCCTGTTTGTTTTTGGGGTTGTCTTCGGAGACGGCTTTAACCAGCAATGGACTATTTAAGGCAATCCTATATACCGACTGGTTTTTAGCCAGGCAGTAAAGGTTCTCTTCCTTCCTGTACAGGGAATGGCCCAGTATTTCTTTGCGGGTGACCGGTATCGATACGGTTTCGATTCTTTCTATCATCTTCCATGGAACCACGGTCTTAAAGTATTTGCCCAGACAGATGACAAAGCCCTTTTCATCCAGTGCATGAGCTGAATGCAGAAGCGACACAATCCAATAGACCAGGAACGCCGCCACTGATACGTAAGCGGCGGAGATGATTAGGAAGCTTCTCATGTTGCCGGTCAGAACACGAATGATAAATACAGCAATTACTGATTCCAGCGTAATCATGACCAGAAACGCGTATAACATATTCCTCATTGATTGATTGCTTCTGGTATTGCTGAATAGAAGCCTTTCAGGGGTGGACACGTTAATCATCCCTTTCGATGGCCACTTTGGCATCTTCCAGATATTTGCCCAGGAGTTCCAGCATCTTCATTTGGGATGGGGAATAGACTTCTGCAACCATATCTGCGAATAATGCTTCCAGGGATCGTTTCATGCCTGATTCCTGACCTAAAAGCGAGCCCCAAAAAGGCGATTCTATTAAATACCGGGCATAATCCCGGGCTAGTTCCTCAACCAATGGCGAATCCGGCGGAAGGTCGGCAATAGCGGTCAGTCTTGATCCGTAATCCAGTGATTGCTGGTATTGACCGGGGTTATCGCGGAAATATTCTGCTATTTCACGCAGAATATCCTGATAATCGACACCCCACTGTAAGTCATCAATAACCTCGTAGAGTTTACGCTCCTGCTCATAGATTTCCGGGCAGATTTCCAGGAACTTTTCCTGAGCTTCTGGACCCAGTATCTCCATCATCATCTTAAGAGAAGGAGTATCGACCGGAGTTTCATCCAGCAGCTTTTGGATCATCTCCACCCGTTTCTGCATAGCTCTGATCTGAGCCAGCAGTTCATCCTGCAATGCGAGCAGAATCGAACGGGAAGAAATCTGGTCTTCAGGTTCACCCAGCAGCCTCTTGATTTGCTCCAGGCTTAGACCCAGATTCTTCAGACGTCTGATAGAACGCATGCGGTTCAATTCCGCCGCTCCATACAGGCGATAACCGCCTGGTGAGCGCTTCGCTTCTGCCAGCAGACCACACTTGTGATAATGAAGCACTGTTTTAACAGTCACCCCGGTTACTTGTGCAAATTCACCGATCCTTAAAGGCTTTTCCACGTGCATCCCACCTTAAGGCAAGTATAAACCCCTACCTTAGGTTGGGGTCAAGTAATAATCATGCCTTTTATTGTATTTACTCAACTTTTCCGAATGGCTTCGGTAATCAGCCACCAACCCTCATCGGAGGGATCCAATGGTCGTTATGCATTCTTGGCACAGTTTACGACTTGATCAATGCTATAATTTAGAAAATAGAATTGAATGCAGAAGTAATCACCATTCAGAAGAATGAGGTCCGGGTTTTCCAATAGATGGTAGATAATCTGCCCAATATACTATAAAATGATATAAATGCACATCCCCTTGGCGTCACCACCAACTATCTCCTGATGCGCACGAATGACCCCGGCCCCGCAGACGACGGCCGTCAATACGTCAACGATGATGATGCTCTTGAATAACTCGATGAGCTTCACAAGCGGCCGGAGATGAAGACCCCGTTCAGTGTCAGCCGGAAGGCCGCCAAGCAGGACATAGAGACCGCCATCACACCGATCGAAGCCCTGAAAAAAGAGGGGAGACCGAGGATGACTGATAAAGATTTCCAAAAGTTTATGATTGAGCACATGACTAAACTGACCGACGATATTACCACACTAAGACAGAATACGGCCCGCATGGAATTTCAACTTACAGAGAAGATTAATGTTCTTTTTGATGGGCAAGAGGTAATTAAAAATACTCTTAAAGATCACACAGAACGTTTACAGCGTATCGAGGATAAGGTTGAAAAACAGGATATCCAGATTCAAGTGCTGGACAAAACCAAGTCTGATAAACGCTCGGACAAATAGCTTAAATGAGGTCAAACCATTAGCGACATTATATTACGATATATACCATTTTCCCGGGGTACCTTACCAATCCCAAACGATGAGTGTGTTATTTACTTTTCATAAATATCGCCACCAATCCAAAGCAATGAAGAAAGAATGCCGCAGGTGAGCAGTATTTAAGTAAACGGGGACATTCCCGGCCTCAACTATTTCTTTCTCGTCCCCGATGGTTACCGTGCCCCTGCCCTCAATTATCTGAAAGACGGGAGGGGGATGGGTGTCGTCTTCACCCATCCCCCTGTTTAGTGCTCCCTGAAGGTTGTTTATCTATATTATGACAATGCTTTTTGCAGCTGGGGCAGCACTTCTTTGAGGTCTGCCACCATGGCATAATCGGCCATCTGGAGAATATAGGCCTGCTCATCATTGTTCACGGCAACAATAGTATGGGCATCCCGAATCCCGACCGTAAACTGAACCTGCCCCGAAACACCCAAAACCAGAGCCAGCTGCGGCTTGCATTTCTTGCCCGACAAACCGACTATACGGTCCTCCCCCAACCATTTTCGATCGGTCGCTACAGGTTTGGAGCAAGCCAGCTCTCCCCCCAGCGCTGCCGCAATAGCGTGCGCCAGCTCCATATCCGCCTGTTCCATGCCCAGCCCGACTATTACCAGTATATCGGCTGTTTCTATATCAGCAGTATCTTCTGATTTTTTACTTGCCGAGATCAATTTAACCGCCGATACTGCTGCTTGGATATCAAGGCCCTGTACCTGTCCGCCTGCCTGAGCTGCAGCAGGTGCATAAGTACGGGGTGAAACGGCAATGACCTGGTATTCACTCTCGATCTGCTGGGTGACGATAGTAGCCCCGCCCAGCGAATTGCGCGTGCATTCGATTTTTCCATTTATAGCCTGCATTCCGGTAACGTCCGTCAGGCAGCCGGCATCAAGCTTCTGTGCTAATCGTCCGGCCAATTCTTTACCCCGCCGGTTGGAAGCCAGCAAAATGATGGAGGCACTTAAGCGCTGGGCTGCCTGCTGCAGCACACCTGCCACTGAGGCAGCATCTGCCTGATTGACGGTATCGTTTGTAACCAGGTACGTATCGGCGCCAGCTGCGGCCAGATCTTTAGCCCCAGAATCGTTATTGATGGTTAGAGCGCCTATGCTGGAACCCAACTTATCGGCCAGGGCACAGGCTGCTGCTAATAATTCCAAAGCCAGTTCAGTCTTTTCACTGTAAATCAAAATCATTTTGTACCCCTCCCTCCTTCAGTACGAAGAGCCGCCGCTAGATCGGGTACGGTTTTTATTGTTATCCGTTTACGTTGGTTTTCCGGCGCCAGGTTGCTCAGAGTCATAATCCTTCTGGCTTCTGAACTTTCTATGCCTAAATCATCCAAATCCATTATGGTTTTTGGTTTCCGGCCCGCTTTCAATATCTGTGTGACCGAGGGAATACGGGGTTCGTTAATATCCCCCAAGACACTAATTACTGCAGGCAATTGAACTTCCAGGATCTCGTCGCTATCCTCCAGCGAGCGGGTAATCCTGGCCAGATTTCCCTCCACTTCAATTCGGGAGGCATATCCGACCTGCGGCAGACCCAGCAATTCAGCCACCCGGGAACCAACCTGCCCGGAGTAATTATCCCCGCTGCCTTCACCAAAAATCACCAGGCCAACATCATCCAACTTTTTCACAGTAGCTGCCAGCAATTGAGCGCTCAAAGAACTCTCGATGTTGGTCAGGCCGTCGTCCAGCACCAGATATGCTTCGTCAGCTCCTGCTGCCAGGGCTTCCTTAATAGTTTCCTCCACCTCTTCATTGCCTGCCGATATTACTACTAAATTGCCGCCGTTGGACTCTTTTAATTGTACCCCGGCCTCCAGGGCATTTTTGTCGATCTTACCCAGGGTAAACGGTACCCCTTCCAGGACCGGCTGCCTATCTTTGATTCTGATTTGCTGCAGCTCCGGTACCTGCTTGACCGCTACAACTATGTTCATAACCTTTGAACCTCCTTGTTCAAATTCTAACCGAAACGGAACTGGACGCCGGCGCCTCCGTCGGGATACCGCCACTCCAATATTTCCTCCCCGCAGGCCAACAGACAGGTGCCGCATTCCAGACACCCATCCTCACTTATTACAAATTCCCCGTTTTCATTTTGACTGTAGAGCCCGGCCGGGCATACCAGGACCGCTTTTTGCAAGCGGGGATCCCGCTTATACTCCGCCTTGATTACGATATGAAATTCTGTACCCTCTTTGAATACATCCAAGCCCAGTTTGGCTTTAAGGCCAAGTATATCACTCATATCTTCATCATCCTCCTGCCCAGCTGCACCAGAGCCCAGATTTCACCTATACCGATATGTTTCCTGATGGTGGGATAAAGCCGGTCTTTGGGTCCAGCCGGAACGGTATAGAGGTCCCGCATAATGTTGGACGCCAATTCCGGGTAGTGTTTGAACAAAGGGGGATACTCCAGAGTTTCCAAGGATTGCTGGAAATTTCTGAAGTCAGTCAATACAAAACTGTCATTCAGCCGCTTTTCATAATCTGACAGGGAAAGGGCCGAATAATCATTCCTCGCTTTGGCTTCGATCACCGTCATAGCTGCATAATAACCGCTGGCCATGGCGTATTCCATCCCCCGGACCGTCACCCCGATATTCATGGAAAACCCGGCGGCATCTCCAGCTACCAGGATACCGTCGCCATATAGACGTCCCATGCTTTTAAACCCGCCTTCGGGTATTACGTGGGCTGAATATTCCACGCTGGTACCACCCTTTATCAACCTTGCAATCTCCGGTCTCGCTTTAAAGTTGTCCAGCATTTCCGGCGCCTTGACTTCAGGGGCTTCGCTGATGGCATCGATACCAACCACTATGCCCAAGCTGATACTATCCAGATTGGTGTATAAAAAACCGCCCCCGAATTTGCCGGCGGTAACATCACCCATGAAAAGCCGGGCCGCACCTTCATTGCCTTCCAGATTAAACCGGTCTTCAATTACGCCCCGGTTCATTTCTATTACTTCCTTGAAACCAACCGCAAAATTCCGAGACTGGAACGGTTTACGCAATCCTGCTGCTTGGGCCATGAATGACAAAACCCCGTCACAGGCAATTACCACCTGCGCCCGCAGCTCTTCTCCCCCGGCTCTGACTCCCATAACCTTGCCATTCTCCATAATCAGTTCATCCACTTGGCTTTTACTGACTATTATGGCTCCTTTTCTTTCCGCTTGTTTGGCCAGCCATTTGTCAAATTTACTTCTCAGGATGCTGTAACTCTGGTAAGGTTCGCTGCCTAATTCCGCCCCATCATACCTCAAAGTCACCGAGTGTTCTTCTGCCATCAGGCACACTTCTTCATGGGCTATATGCCGCTCCAGCGGGGCCTTTTTCCATAAGTCAGGGAACATGTCCCTGATAGGATTTAAGTAGATGCGTCCGCCGGAAACATTCTTGGCTCCGGGATAGTCACCCCGTTCCAGTACCAAGACCTCCAGTCCCGCTCCGGCCAGGGTATATGCCGCAGCTAAACCGGCCAGACCGGCTCCCACTATGATTGCATCAAATTGTTCAGTTGTTTCCTCCGCCATAGGGCTCACCTCCCGATTAAGCCAGTAAAGCGCCGGCAACAATGAGTTTCTGCATGTCAGTAACCCCCTCAACCGGCGGGCCCATTACCGCATTACGATAAAGTAAGACTTGCTTCAGGTGGAGTTTTAACTCCATCTGAAGCTTAGCCGCACTTATCCAGGGACTTAGTCGCTCTTAACTCCGGCCTTAAGAGGCGGGAGTCTTAGAGCGAGTTAGTCATCGGATAAAGACGTGTACGTGGTGCCAATTGAATTGGAAGACCTTGTGACAAGCGGTCAAGCAAACTCACAAGGTCTTTTTCCTTAGATCCAATAACTATAAACTAGCGCAAGAGGTCAGCGGCAGATATGATACGCTGGATCTCATTTACACCTTCGTAAATCTCGGTCAGTTTAACATCGCGGAAGATGCGCTCGATCGGGA
Source organism: Syntrophomonadaceae bacterium (assembly GCA_040217755.1). Lineage (GTDB taxonomy): Bacteria > Bacillota > Syntrophomonadia > Syntrophomonadales > Syntrophomonadaceae > PHAA01. The sequence continues at coordinate 36,315 of JBEHWJ010000006.1, forward strand.
ACTCGGTTGTGTAGCCAAAGGCTCCCATAACCTGCATGCCGTTGCTGACTACCCGATGAGCCGTCTGGGAAACGAAAAGCCGGGCCCGTGCCGCAACGGTGGCCAAGTCTTTCCCTTCTGCCGCTACGAAACCTGTTTCGAGAGTTATCGCACGCATTGCCGCCACATCGGCCGCCATTTCGCCAATCAACCACTGAATGGTCTGGAAATTGGAGATAGGCTTACCGCGCTGGACGCGTTCCTTGGAATATTTTACTGCCGCTTCCAGAGCCCCCTGGGCCATGCCTACGCCGTGGCCGCAGAGCGACAGTTTACCAATCTGAGTTGTGCCCAAGAGTATCTGGAACCCCTTGCCCCGGTTAGCCTCGCCGCCGGTAATGTTTGTATACGGCACCCGCACGTTGTCAAGAACTACATCGCCGACTTCCATCCCATGCATACCCATCTTGTCATAAATCTTCGGTACGGAGTAACCCTTAACAAACTTGGGTACTAAAATATTGGTGCATTTGCCGCCCATCTCGACATCCTTGCAGAAAAGAGTCATAATCCCGGGGAAGGTTGAATTGGTGATAAATATCTTTTCTCCGTTTATGACCCATTCATCCCCATCGCGGACACATGTTGTACGCAGAGCACTGGGGTCCGAGCCGGTTGCCGCTTCGGTGAAGGCTATACTGCCAAGACAATCGGGATCATTGCATATTTGCGGGAGGTATTCCCTCTTTTGTTCTTCCGTACCGAATTTAAGAAGATTTCTCCCCGTCATGCCGTTAACCCCGATGACTCCTGCAATAGAGCAATATACCCGGGATATCTCCTCCTGCAACATAACGTACTCAAGATAAGTCATTCCGGCTCCGCCGTATTCCTCCGGGTACTGGATGGCACAGAAGCCTAATTCTTTTACCTTTTTCATTAAATCGCGAGGTGTTCTTTTTTCAGTTTCCATCTGTCTGATAAGCGGGGCAATTTCATTTTCGGAAAACTTCCTCACCGAGTCTTTCAGCATGAGTTGTTCTTCAGTATAGTTAAAATCCATTTATTTTTCCCTCCTTGCGTTTAAGTCGTTATCATCCAGCACTGTGGTAAAATTCGATTTCACCGGCTAGCTCAATACGGAATTAGCCCAGATGATTCTCTGCATATCAGAAACCCCTTCAATCTGCGGGGCTATTATGGCATCCCGGTATATCCGTTCTATGGGGTAATCTTTAGTCACTCCATACGAAGCATGCACATCCATGGCCAGCTTGGCGGCCTCCACGGCGGTGTCGCTGGCATAACTTTTTACCAAGGCCGCTTCAGCTTGAAACTGGTCAACATTCTGCACATTTTTACCGGCTAGAATATCGTTGGCCAGAGTCCCCAGGCGGTAGCACATCCAACGAGTGCTGTGATATTTCGCGGCCAGATGGCCGATTTTAAGCTGAATGGCCTGAAATTTGGCTATGGGTTTCCCCCGGTGCAGCTTTTCTTTGGCATATTTTATGGCTTCCTCATAAGCGGCCAATATTCCGCCCAGAGCTATGGCGCTGGTCCCAACCTTGCCGAAGGCTATGCCCAGCCGTAAAATGTCAAAACCCCGTCCGGGCTCTCCTAATAGATTGCTGGCCGGGATTCTGACATCCTTGAAATAGACATCAAATATGGGACTCCCGTGGCCGCCTATCTTTTCCCACGGCTTAGATAACGAGTATCCTGGGCATAACTTGTCGATGATATAGGCGCTGAATCCTTCGGTGCCGGCATCTTTGCAAAACACAACAATGGGGCCTTCATACCTTGCATTGGTAATAAAGCGTTTAACTCCATTGATTATTACAGAATCCCCATCCCGGGTGGCGGTTGTAACCAGTTGTTTGGGGTCCGACCCGGTCCCCGGCTCGGTAAAGGCAAAGGAAGGTATGAGCTCACCTTTGCATGTTTTGGGCAAGTATCTTTTTTGCTGCTCTTCGCTGCCAAATAACGCCAGAGCATCCGAACCCATAAGATGCACGGAGAAAGCGGTTCCCACCGCTGAAGAAACGCGCGAAATCTGCTCCTGCGCCAGGACGTAATTTTCATACCCGGCTTCACCGCCGCCAAATTCCTCTTCAAAAGGCAGCCCCAAAAAACCAAGGTCTGCCAGACCCTGCCATACTTCCTTGGGTACTTTGTCCTCCTGTTCTATCCTTTTCCCAAGCGGCAAAATGACACTGGTCGCGAATTCACGGGCGGCTTTTTGTATCATTTCCTGTTCCTTGCTCAGCTTAAAATCCATCAGCACTCCTCCTTTTGTAACTGGTAGGCTCCCTTTATAATTATTCCTTGCAGCTCGTCCCGCCATCTAAAACGGCGATCAAGGATTTTGCTGTTCACCTCCTTCTCTGGCAACACTTAAAATTCATACCACTGTCCGCATCACCCAATTCATCAGGAGAATGATTATTGTTTAGAATTGAAGAAGGAATCGGATTTTGCCAAAAAGAGCTTTATTACCGGCGGCATCTATGTTTTCTCCGACCCTCAAATAGGTTATGTTAAATTATTAAGCAAATGCCGTGCCATAATGAATAAATCAAAAGAAATCAAATATAACCGGCATTTGCTCATCTGCGTCATATGTATACCTTTTTGGCAGTTAGCACTGGGTTGTCATTCCCTATCAACTCCAGTCCCGGGAATTCTATCATTCTTGGGCTTTCGCATAGTTGCAAACGGATTCGCATTTCAGCTAGTATGTTCCATCTGAAATAATATATTTCGGTAGGCGTTAATATAATGCCCCCATAGGGTAAGACAAGAAAACGAAAATTATCAATGGATGGCAGAGCCCTGGGATTCTCCGAGGAAAAAGGGTTCCAGAACCTGCTGAACAACTATGCTATAGACGCTGTGTCTCTTTATGGGGTGATCAGCCAGGATGATTTTGTTGCTCTTTTTAACAGCCAAAACAAACGGCAGACAGACATTGACGAAGTATTCCCGATTTTATTGTCCAATATTCGAGGGATGAGAGTTATTGTTTTTGGGACGAATACATTGTCGATATTGACTTCGACGAAGATGATTTTGAGGGAGTGTCCGCGCTTCTAGCATTACGAAAAGGTAAACCGAGATATACGCCATCACAAGAGGAACTTTTTGAATATTCTGATTGTGACTATTTCGAAGAAACACCCCAGCTTATGGACTGAAATTATTTACCGGTCCGTATTGCGGATATATGCGGTACTTTTGCCAGCACCCGTCTTAATTATATAACCTTCTTTCAGCAGAGCGGCCAAGGTCATCTCTACAGTCGAGGTACTTATATCCGGGCATTTCTCTAAAATCATCCGCTTCGACAGCTTTTGCAGGCTACTTTCAAACAACTTACGGATTCGCTCCGGCTTGGATAGACTGCGATTTTGCATCAATTCCACCCGGGCCGAAAACTCTTTATAGGCACTCAATATAACCTCCAGGTAATACCTGACAAACGGCAGGTAAGAGTCAACACCCTTTCTGCCCAAATAAATGTGGTTCTGCATAATATCATTGCCAAATCATGCAGAAGTCCATCAATTCATGGCAGAATTAAAATTATTCTTTCTACATAATTTAACGGCTTTCTGCACTTTTATATAACATCTTTGTGCAGAACCCAGTAGCTCTTAAAAACCTGCAGGCCTTGACCCAATGACCCCGCCAGGCTATCGAAAGATGTTAATTATATGGCAGAGGTGTCATGTTATCAAGAAATGAAATTTAAATAATATCTACCATAATAAAGTGTTCCAAAATCTAAGGAGACACTGTAACAAATCTCAAAAAGTGTGGTGGTGTAATGGGTCGAGCGATTACGATGAAATCAGGAGCTAGGGACTCCAAAGGTCGGCAGAAATGATCCGTGTCCTTGCGGGAGCGGCAAGAAATATAAGAAGTGTTGTGGAAGATAGCTCGCTGTGTCTCCCAACTATACAATCGTAAATGTTTTGCTTTCAATGCAGCCGATGATAGGGGAAAACACTGAGGATCGCCTTGCCGCGAATGTTCCCGGCCGCAATATAAGGCTGCGCCCAGCTTCGGCTGTCTACGGAATCAGCCCGGTTATCACCCAGGAACAGGTAATGCCCCTCCGGGACATGAAAGGCAGCATTGCAATTACTGGGGCATTCAACGTAGGGCTCATCATATCGGGTCTGATTGATGCGTACAATTCCATCCTGCAGTTCAATCTCATCGCCAGGTAAACCGATTACCCTTTTAATCATCATTTCACCATAATCGCCGGCATAAAAAACCAGGATATCGCCCCTCCTGATTCGACCAAGCCGGTAGATCCGCACGATAAGCAACTTATTGCCTGGTTTTAAGGCTGGATACATGGAAAAAGAAGAAACCACCGTTATATAAAAAATAAACCGGTTGATCAATGCAGCTATAAATACCACAAGAACAATCAGGGCAATCCATTCAGATTTCATCTGTCAAGTCGCCTTTACGATAGTTTTTGCAGGCAAATACATTCTCCGAGCATAGTCGGAGAATGTATTGCTGTTTTGTTGTGCACTCCCTATGCCCTATCCTAGCTTAGTGCTGGTGTTGGCCTGTATGGCCGTGCTGATGTTCGTGTTCTTCGCCTTCGGCAAATTTAAAGAAGCTCACATAGGCGGAAATATATGCCCGGCCGGCAGCTACATCATTAGAGTCGAAGTCCTTCAGGGCAATAACCTTGGCAAATCTTTCTTTCAATTCGGCCATCTGTTCGGATGGCACCATTCCTTCCAAGGGAGTCAGATTACCCACAGCTATGCTTTTATCAGCCGCAGCTATTTTTGTATCGATAGGAGTCCCATAAGGTTTTATCCCGGTATAACCAACCCCCTCGCCCAATCTGTGTAGTCGGACCAGGGTCTCCAGAAAATACATGTCCGCCAATTCCTGGGCTTCCATATTGAGTTTTCTCACCTTAACCGCCAGGTCAAAAACCTTTTGTAATTCCTGATCGTATTCAGGCGATATCCACTTTGCGGCATAATTGACATTACCCGTTTCCAGCGCCTTTTTACCATCAGCAACCGTCGGCCCTTCCATGGTGTCACAGTGGGCACTGGCTTTGCGCGGCCAAACAAAAGCAAACAATATTGCGGCAACTAGGATACCTAAGATCTTAAGAATTCCCATGTCCTATCCCCCTCGCATTTGTTTTAATGCATTATAGCATTTATCCAGCTTATTACAGTTATCAGTAAAGCGGTAATGTTCCTGATTATCCCCAGCCCTAGTCTCCTGCGGGATCTACATGGACAACACAGAATTGGCAGCCTGTCTTCTGGCTTACACGTGCCCGCACGGTTCCTGCCATGCCCGAACATATGGATTTCATCAGCCGGTTTGCGTGACCAGTGAATCGAACGCATAGTCATCCTATTTAGGTTTTACCTGCGATTTTTTAACTTCGTATCCAATTACGGTAATCGCTTTTTCAATATCCTTAACCGATACTTTCTCATCATCAAAGTCCAATTTTACTTTGCTGGAGTTAAAAAGGACATTTACAGTTTCCTTGTCTACCCCGTTCACAGACTTCACGGCGTTTTCTACCTTTTGGATGCATGACGGGCAGGTTAAGGTCTCCAATTGAATCGTGGCTTTTTGCATGTTTATATCTCCTTTCTAGATTGCTTTTATTTTGGATATTCTAATTGTTACCTTAATTTGTAGCGGAGAAGCCTCATACCGTTTAAGATTACGATCAAAATACTGGCTTCATGCACCAGCATACCAATCGACATGTTCATCCATTCACTAAAGATTAGGCTGGCGAGGAGGATGATTACAACCCCGACGGCGATAACAATATTTTGCACCATATTAGCAGCCGTGGCTTTGGTAAGTCCTAACGCGTGGGGCAGGCGGCTGAAGTCTGAATTCATTAACACAACATCGGAAGTTTCGATAGCGACGTCTGTACCGCCGCCCATCGCAATACCGATTTCCGCCAGCGCCAGAGAAGGACTGTCGTTCACGCCATCTCCCACGAAAGCCACAATTTGGCCCTTGGCTTGTAACCCTTTGATATAGGTTGATTTGTCCTCCGGCGACATGTGACCATGGGCTTCTGTCAACCCGAGTTCACGTGCTACCAGATCAACTGTTCCTTGGTTATCCCCGGAAAGAAGTATCAGATTCTTAACACCTAGTTTTTTCAGCTTTTGAAGATCCTCTTTTACCCCCGGACGAATTTGATCACGAATGCCCATTATTGCTTTTAATTCACCATCGACTGATGTTAGAACCAGTGAACTGCCATTCTGTTCAAAGCGCCTTATATCCTCACGCGCTTTTTCATCGATAAGAACACTTTCCTGCTCTATCAGTGCAACATTGCCCACCGCGACCCGGTGACCATTCACATGGGCCACAATTCCGCCGCCTTTTATTACGTCTGTGTCTTCAACAGGATAAAGGTTGGCAACATTAATATGTTCCACAACGGCTTTAGCCAACGGGTGGTCGGATTCACTTTCAACACTTGCCAGATAGCCCAAAACTTCATCGGCATTGTCCGCGTAAATTTCAGTCTCGGCGACTTCAGGATTTCCTACGGTGAGGGTACCTGTTTTATCAAATGCGATTGTCTCAACTTTACTGAAATCATGAATGACTTCGCTGCCTTTCAAGAGAATCCCGTTTCGGGCGCCATTGCCGATACCGGCGACATTTGAAACTGGAACCCCAATAACCAGCGCCCCCGGACATCCCAAAACCAGAATCGTAATTGCAAGTTCAATATCGCGCGAAACGAGCCAGACGACAAACGCCAGAAGCAAAACAATCGGAGTATAGTTTTTAGAGAATCTATCAATGAAACGCTCGGCCTCTGATTTTGAATCCTGGGCCTCTTCCACCAATTCGATAATTTTGCCAAAAGTAGTATCTTCGCCCACTCGATCGGCAACGATTTGAATGGTCCCGTTTTCTAATATTGTTCCGGCATATACCTGGGAACCCTTCTTTTTGCTTACCGGAACAGACTCGCCGGTAATACTCGCCTCATTGATATGTCCATCTCCGGTCAGAACTGTACCGTCAACCGGTACCTTGGCGCCGGTTTTAACCAGTAAAATATCGCCTACATCCACTTCATCGACTTCTACTTCCTCAAATTCGCCATTGGCCATTTGTTTCAAAGCACTTTCAGGTGCCATCTCAGTCAATTCTTTAATCGCAGAACGCGTCTTATTCAATGTGCGCTGTTCAAGGAAAGCCCCAAACAGAAATAAAAAAGTAACGATGGCGGATTCTTCATAACTCTTGATGAAGAACGCTGCCGTAACCGCGATGGTAACTAAAACATCGATACTGACGACCTTAACTTTTAGTGCTTGGAAGGCTTGAATTGCGATAGGGGCGATCCCCAGGACAGAAGCGATAATTAAAGCCCACAGAAATATATCTTCATTCCTTAAACCTAGTTTACTGATAAATGCAATCGTGATTAAAATTGCGCTGATTAATGCTATGAAATTTTTCTTGCCTAATATAAATCTCTGCAAATTAACTCAACTTCTTCCTGGTTCCTCAATAACAAATATTTAATCATGATATGCTTTATCTACCGCGGCTAACATGTTGTAAACAGCTGTAAAGGCTTCACAAGCGTCTTTCGGAATAGTGTAGTTGTCTGTAATTGCACGCAACTTGGCAAATTCTTCGTTTAATTCCGGTAGATTTGATCCGGCTTTTTTGGCTTTCGCATTGATTGCATCAAATAATTCCCGTACTTCATGGAATTCCGGGTGATTACTCCCATGAACTCTTTCTACAATCGGTACATATTGCTGCAATGTTTTGAAATTAAGATTTTTTGCTTCATCAAATGAGGTCTTTGACACATGATCCCCTTCTTTCTTGTTAATTTACGTGAGTTAATTTTAGCAAGTATTTAATTTCTAACCAAGCCACTCCGTAATGTCTCAATCAATGAAAAATGTTGTTTCAGGGCGGCATTAAGCCGCTAGTGCGAAGTTATCTTCGGCAGTTGTAATTGTTTCACCTTTTTAACGAGCTTTAACGAGCTGGCGACAACTCGGCTCGCTTCTCATACCCGTGCAATACCAACTTCTGGTATAGTAATACTAATATCCTTTGGTAGGGCTGTCTTAATGAGCGGGATTATCAGCGGTATATTATTTGACCTTTTCGGTAACGCATTTTACGATACGGTAAAGGTTACATGTAAAGAACTAATCGGTATTGATGATAATAATCAAGGGCAATCAACGATGATGATGCCCTCGAATGCCTCGATGATCTGCACAAGCGGCCGGAGATGAAGACCCTGTTCAGCGTCAGCCGGAAGGCCACCAACGAAGATATAGAGACCGTCATCACACTGATCGAAGCCCTGAAAAAAAGAGGGGAGCCTGAAGATGACTGATAAAGATTTTCAAAAGTTTGTAATTGAACATCTTACCAGGGTAAGCGAAGGACAAGAAGAACTGCAAAAGAATGTGGTTGCAATGGAAACTGAATTGACCGAAAAGATCAGGGCTTTATTTGACGACCGTTCAGTTAACCAGGATTATTTCAAGACTATTAAAAACACTCTGGCCAGAATCGAAAATGAACAGCTTTTCCAATCCTCTCTGCTTATCGATACAAGGAAAAAGCAGGAAGCAGAACTGCGTTTGCTGCGAGCTGAGAAATAAATGAGGACGAACCATATGAGACATTATATTATGATACATACCACTGCTGGTATGGCGATCACCGCTTAAAAGTAGATAATAGTTACTTTTAACGATTACCCCAATCTTTCAACGATTACCCCTACCACCTCTACAGAAAAATGTGGGGATAATATCTTGTAAACGCCAAAACAACCCTCCACAAAATGGAAAAACCTCTCCGCAAAAACGCACTAACGCCTTTATTAGCGGGCTTTCAGGCAATATAAAAACCACCCACCGATAAAATTCTTTTATCAATAGATGGTAGTTAACCTGTCTAATAACTCAATGATTGATAAAATTTAACGATTTATTGGGAAGGGTAATCGGGGGTGTGCATTTTTCTGGAGGGGTGTGCATATGCCAAGAAAGTGCGGTATTCTTGGACTTTTTTTATGTTTACATCATCCTCTTCCGTCTTCTAGCTACGGGCTACATTTTGCAAAAACCTTAATGGACACCTTGCGGAGGAGTGAAGATATTTAAAGTGTGACTCTGAAAATCAAGGTATTATTTGTCACAAAGGTTAAACTCTTACGTCCGAAAAAGACGCCGGTTACAAAACTACACGCATTAATCTTTTATCGAATAGGCGAAATCGATACACATCTATTTGAGCATGATTGCAAATTAAACTGTTAATTGACATTCTGAAAGAACCCTAAATGCACGATACCCTCCCAACCACTCAGGCCGAGAGGGTATTATTTACTTAGTTTCAGGCAAGAACGCCTTTTTTTCTATTAGCTTCTTTTTAGGCAGAAACGCAGTCATCTCCATAGGCATATTCTTTCGAGTAATGCTTATCGTATTTTCTTTTACATATGATTCATCGTCCATAATCTGGTTTATGTCAGAAATATATGTCTTCTCTCTGGTTAATCTTGTTTTTACAAAGCGCAATTCCGCATTTGCAAGAACCCCGGTCTCATTAAAAGCTGTATTTATATCATCGTTAAGATAACAAATGACCGTTTCTTCTCCATCAGAAAACTTAGCATTAAAGACTCTTCTTCTTTTTTGATAAATCTCTTGATATAGACATTCAAATCTGTAATCTATAATACCGAGCTGTTCTCTTGCAGAAGTCGAAGAATCGAGCACCTTAAAACCGCCTAATAGATAATAAAGGCATATACGGGTATCCTTACTAATCCTTTCAACTGTAGAATACTCATTTGATCCTATATTATCTTTATGGAAATGAGAATTCCTACAAGAATGTCTAAAATCTTCAAGGCAACTAAAGATAAGCTCTTTCCCGTTTTCTGTGATATTCCACATTTTATCATAGTACCTCAAAAATCTGGTTAGTTCACCAATCTCTGGTGAATCACCTCCTGTTTTCTTCCGATGACTGAACTTTTCTTGCATCCATCCTTTTTCAAGATTATAAGGGTCATATCTATATTTGTTCGGATTAGAATCGTCAAAAGACTTTGTTTTATTACATCTGTCCCAATAGGACATATAAGATGCGCCCTCGAAAGCACTTAAATACAACAGGTATAACAGTTGCTCAACAGACTTCAAATACCCAACAACAACCGAGGTGTAATCAATGCTTAATCCCTCTTTTACTGTTCTAAACAAATATTCAGAAGTAATAAAGCTTTTCGCAAAATCGGCTTCACCAATTAAGGCTTCACGATAACCATCTCCGAAAAAGGTATCTTTAATGATTTTTGTATCTACTTCATCCAAAGCATCCAGAGTGCTGCCGTCTTTAAATTCATATTTGAGAGATTCCAATCTATCCTCTGTAAAATCATTCAGCAATGCCTGTTTGAAATTCAGAATATTATTTGGAAGCAACTGAGGTACTGCATTTAGCGCAATTATACTTTTGGCTTTAGCAATTGCATCAGTGGTGGCCTGAACTACATATTCATACTCTTTCTCAGAAAAATATGTATGGAAGAGCTTCTCAACAGACATATCTGTTGTCAGTTGCTTTCCACCAGGTATGCTTGGATGTAATTTGGATAATTCGTCTTCAGATATTCCTGACCAGTCCAGTACATAGACCTCGTCAACATGACTCAGATTATCAAAACCGGGGACTTTATCATTGCCGTATAAATACTGAAAATCCCTATTCATAGCATAAGTTTCTGTAGACGAGTAGGAAGCTTTAGTATAACGGACTCCAACGTTTTTGCCGTCAAGTACAGCTATAAATTCTACGTAGCTACCAAGTTCATATTCTCTATTCGTAATATCATAGTTTGCAAACGTGTGCCCATACTGCCAGTCATTCTGAATCCCATGCTCATCCATTAATACCTTTAAAATGGGATTGATAAGGAATACTCTCGTGCAGCCTTCCAGAAACGTTTCTTCTTTTACGACATAGCTGTTTTCGCATTGCGAAGTAAGTAGGCTGAAACCTATATCCTTATAATACTTTGTCCGGCTGTCTGCCGCTTTCCTTTGGTTGAAATAATCGTGGTTTCCAAGCGAAGAAACATTTAACAAATACTCCTTCGCGATTGCATCTATTCTATTTTGCAGTTCAATTGTATTTATCCCGCTCATGGTAGACTCCTTTCAAAAAAAGGCACATAATCCGAAGATTACGTGCCCTGACGTGAGGTCGGAGATTAGTGATTGCCATAAATGGCAATCAAGCTCTCTTTGGCAGCATCAACCATATGGTTGAAAGCTTCCTTGGCATCGTCCGAATCCATTTTCAAGACGAAAATGGCAAGGACCAATGTCCCACCCAGGGCAACAGAGACTTTCCAGTCAACGACCTTAGAGTCCATAGCCGTACCTCCTTTCCGGGACTTGCGTCCCGAGAATAAAAATGGCCGACTATGTTGCCCGACGTCAATAATATTATATAGTAAAAATTTAAGCTATTAAATGTTTTAATGTAGCATATATATCAAAAATCAATCCCGCCCTCTTAGCAATGCGAGCTTTAGATAATAGCGTCTTTGCTATGTATTTATATCCTTTATTTCGCATGTAATCCTCAATTAGACGCAGGTTCCCAGACTTCTGCTTTATCAGGTCTAATGTGTCGGTTTTAGGACACATCCTTAAATGAATTGTAACGTCTCAAGAAACCCTCGAGTCTCTCAATGTTTTTCTTAACATCTTCGGCCCAATCAGCTAAAAGACCCGCCGCTTCACCCGTTACCTCATATAAACGTTTAGCTGGACCAGGTCCTTCCGTTAACCAATATGATGTGAGTATTCCGGAGCAGTTTACACTGCCTGTCCGGTAGTTGGAAACCGCCGTTCCGTTCTATTGGAAACCACTGTTCCGGAAGAAGAAACCGTTTAAAGGCCTCCTATATAATGTATCAATGCACCTGATGGTGTAAATACATATGAAGGAGTCATCAAAATGACCAGGTATCGGGAAATACTAAGACTTCACAGTCTTGGATTCAGCCAGCAGAACATTGCCTACAGCAGCAATGTCTCTAAGAAAACAGTCAATCGCGTCATCAACCGGGCTAAAGAACTTTACATTTCATGGCCACTGGACGACAATCAGACTGATGCTGTACTAGAACAAATCCTGTTTCCCAAATCCAAAGCAAATACGGTTAAGAAAATGCCGGACTTTGCTTACATTCGCAAGGAGCTGCTTAAAAATGGAGTCAGCAAGAAGCTCTTATGGACCGAATACATAGAAGATTGCCGATTGAACAATGAGCAACCGCTTATGTATTCTCAATTCTGCTATTACATCCAGCAGGATGAGCAGAAACGTCGGGCTACCATGCACATAGCCCGCAAACCGGGTGAACAGGTCGAGGTCGATTGGGCAGGTGATCCTGCACAAATCATAGACCCGGATACCGGCGAAATCATTGAAGCAAGCATATTCGTAGGTGTTATGACTTACAGCCAGTATGCCTATGTCGAAGCCTTTATCAACGAAAAACAACAGGCATGGATCACTGCCCACATCCATATGTACCAGTACTTTGGTGGTGTGGCCAAGATTCTGGTCTCGGACAACTGTAAGACAGCTGTGATCCGTAATGGCGGCTGGTACAACCAGCAGGTCAACACCACCTACTATGAAATGGCAGAACACTATGGCACAGCCGTCATTCCTGCCAGGGTCAGAAAGCCTAAGGACAAGCCAAATGTGGAGGGATCTGTCGGGAACATATCCACCTGGATTACTGCAGCTCTCCGCAACGAACAATTCTTTTCTCTGTATGAATTAAACAAGGCAATACGAGAAAAGCTGGAAGCCTTTAATGCCCGGTTATTCCAAAAGAAAGAGGGTAGCCGGATCGGTTTGTATCTTGCGGAAGAACAGCCACTTTTGGCACCTTTACCTGCTACCCCCTATGAACTGGCGGCCTGGAAAAAAGCCACTGTCCAGTTCAATTATCATATATCTATCGACAGAATGCTATATTCTATCCCTTGTGAGTATATCAAACGCAAGGTTGATGTAAGGATAACAGAGACAACCATTGAGGTTTTCTTTAACCACAATCGTATATGTTCACATACCCGACTCCACGGAAGACCTGGGCAGTACAGCACCATTGTGGGACATATGCCGGAAGACCACCAGAAATATCTGGAATGGAACGGCGACCGTTTCCGCAAATGGGCTGATAAAATTGGAATCAACACGTATCAGGCAATTGATGCAATACTTACCTCCCAACGCGTGGAACAACAGAGCTACAAAAGCTGTATGGGGCTTCTGAAGCTTGCGGATAAATATTCCGCAGAGCGTCTGGAAGCGGCCTGTAAAAAGGCTCTCTCCTACACCGCAGCACCCAGCTACAAGAGTATTCAAAACATACTCACAGCCGGGAAGAAAGGTCAGATCACTGATCAATCCCAAGCGTCTGAATCCACAACGAATAAATACGGCATCACCAGAGGTGCCGGTTACTATGGGAGGTAAACAGCTATTATGACAAACCAAAGTACAATCAATAAATTGATTGAAATGCGCCTTACTGCGCTAGCGGATGCATTCCGCAACCAGCTAAGCGATCCAAGAATGAAGGAAGCACCCTTCGAGGATCGTCTTGGCATGCTGGTAGATATCGAATACACCAGCCGTAAAAACAACCGTCTTAGAAGATTGATACGGCAGGCTGAATTAGACCAGCCAGATGCCAGCATTATGGATATCAATTATACCTCAGGCAGAAAGCTTAATAAGTCGCTGCTGCAAAGACTAGCAACCTGTGAATATATCACTGAGCACCGGAATATTTTTATCACCGGTGCAACCGGCAGTGGCAAAACCTACTTGGCTTCTGCCTTGGGCATGGAAGCCTGCAAGCAGTATTATTCAGTCAGATACGTTAGGCTACCTGATCTGATGTTTGATCTTGAAATAGCAAGAAATGAAGGTTCTTACAAAAAAGTTATGACTAAGTATACCAATCCAGTGCTTCTCATTTTGGACGAATGGCTGCTTTTGAAGCTTTCGGAATCGGAAAGCAAGGATATCTTCGAACTGCTTCATAAACGCCGGAAGAAATCTTCCACCATCTTTTGTTCCCAGTTCCGTCCAGAAGGCTGGTACGATCAGTTGGGCGGTGATAACAGTACGCTAGCGGATGCCATTCTCGACCGCATCGTACACGATGCATACAAAATCAATATTGAAAGCATCGCTCCGACGAAAGACATATCAATGCGTGAAGTATATGGTTTAGACAAATTGCTTAGTGAGTAAAAAGTTATCAAGTACGGTTCCCGGTTCCGGACAGGCGGTTTCCAAATCTCCGGAACTGCGGCTTCGCCGCACCGGAATATGCATGGCGCCAGAACTGGGTGGAACTCAGTACCTTTTTTAAGTACCCGCCAGCCATCCGGCGGCTGATTTATACCACTAACCGGATTGAGAATTTCAACCGCAGCCTGCGGAAAGTTACCAAGGCCAAAGCGGCCTATCCTTCG
>JBEHWJ010000007.1:0-49785 GCA_040217755.1 Syntrophomonadaceae bacterium
CCAAATGCGGTATAGAATGCCGGCCGAATGGACGCCCCACCAGCGCAGTTTTATCGCTTGGCCGGTACAGGCTACCATGTGCTACCCGCAGGATTATGAGCGGGTATGCCGGGGCTTCGCATCCATTATCGAGGCGGTGGCTGAATTCGAGCCGGTTACGGTGGTGGTCCGGCTGGTGGACCTGGATACCGCCAGCGGTTATGTGGGCGGGGACCGGGTGGAATTCCTGGTGGCCGATCACGATGATGCCTGGCTGCGGGACAATGGCCCCACCTTCATAGTCGACGACCGCGGCACGATAGCCGGTATCAACTGGCTATTCAATGCCTGGGGAAAAAAATACCCGGCCTGGGAGAAGGACGACCGCCTGGCAGCAGTCATCCTGGACGCCGTGAAAGTGCCCCGCTTCGATGCCCCGCTGGTGATGGAAGGCGGTTCCATCCACGTGGACGGGGAGGGCACCATGCTGACCACCGAGGAGTGCCTGCTCAATCCCAACCGCAATCCTCACCTCGACCGCGTCCGCATAGAAGAATACCTGGGCCTGTATCTGGGGATAGACAAGGTGATCTGGCTCAAGCGCGGCCTGAGCGGAGACGAGACCGATGGCCACATCGACAACCTGGCCTGCTGGGCCGGTCCGGGCCGGGTTTTGCTGCAGGTATGCGATGATCCCGGCGATGACAATCATGCCATCACGGTGGAGAGCCGCGAGATACTGCGGCAGGCCAGCGATGCCCGGGGCCGGGCCCTGGATATAATCGAGATCCCCCAGCCCCCGCCCCTCTACCACGAAGGCCGGCGGTTAACCCTAAGCTACCTCAATTTCTACTTTGTCAACGGGGGGATAATCCTGCCGATCTTCGGCGGGGAGGCCCGTTCCGCCGATATCCAGGCGGGGCAGATCTTCAGCCGCACCTTCCCGGGGCGGCGCATCCGCACCGTCGATGGCCTGGCCATCGTCAGGGAAGGCGGCAACGTCCATTGCATGACCCAGCAGATGCCGGCCGGAGCGGGGGTTTAAAGAGACTATCCTGGTTGCGCAGCCATATTTAGCACAGGACCGGTGAGGGAAAGATGCCGGCCGGACAGGAACCGGGTGGTAAAGGGATACCTCCGTCTGCGCAAGGCCGGCGATGATCAAGGCAGATCACTGGATTTGATTAAAGAAAAACACAAAGGGCAATCACACTTCTATATTGTGAAATGAGATGAGGGAGTAATGATGAGGCAGGTAACGGTGGCGGCGGTGCAAATGAGCTGTTCCCCCGATCCGGCACAAAATATCGCTGCAGCGGAGAGGCTGGTCAAGAGTGCCGCCCGTGAGGGGGCCCAGGTGGTGGTGCTGCCGGAGTTGTTCGAGACCAGATATTTCTGCCAGAAGGAGAAACCCGAGTACTACCTCTGGGCTTCCCCCCTGGAGACCAACCCGGCCGTACAGCGGTTTCGGGAGGTGACCGGGGAGCTGGGGATTGTAATGCCGGTCAGCTTTTTTGAAAAGAAGAACTATGCCCGTTATAATTCGGTGGCGGTCATCGATGCGGGGGAAGTGCTGGGGGTATATCGCAAGAGCCATATACCAGCCGGACCTGGCTACCAGGAAAAATTCTACTTTAATCCCGGGGACACCGGTTTCCGGGTCTGGGATACCCGCCATGGACGGATCGGGGTAGGCATCTGTTGGGACCAATGGTACCCGGAGGCGGCCCGCTGCATGACCCTGATGGGGGCAGAACTGCTGCTCTACCCCACCGCCATCGGCTCCGAACCGCAGGAACCGTCGGTAGACTCCCGGGATCACTGGCAGATCTGCATGCGGGGCCACGCGGCCGCCAACCTTGTACCAGTCCTGGCCGCCAACCGGGTGGGCCGGGAGAGTGATGATGATTCAGTCGTCACCTTCTACGGCTCTTCCTTCATCACCGGGCCGACCGGGGATTTACGGGCGACAGCGGACCGGACGGAAGAGGCGGTTTTGACCGCCCGGTTCGACCTGGACCAATTGGAGCGGCAGCGCCTGGAGTGGGGGATATTCCGGGACCGCCGCCCCGAATTGTACCGTTTGCTGGTGACCAGCGATGGTGAACGGATGGTTTAACCTAACGGTAGACCACGATCTCTTCCTGGCGTTTACGTATCTTGGTATGGTGACTGGGACGGGGATAACCCAGGGGGGTGAAGGCCACCGGCTCCCAGTCTGGTTCGAGGAGCAGGATTTCGCGGGCCGCCTCTGGATTGAAATTGGCCACCCAGCAGGTCCCCAGCCCCAGCACGGTAGCGCCCAGAACCATATGGTCCATAACGATAGCGGCATCGACGTCGCTGTAAACCTTGCCATCCCCCCGAGTCCAGCATTTGGAAGGGATAGAGCATACCCCCAGGACATAAGGGGCTTCGACGAACCACTCCCGCCCGTATATTTTATGCAGGTCCTGCTCCCGCCCGGCAGTGCGTACTACGATCACCCGGAACTCCTGCCGGTTGTTGGCGGTGGGGGCCAACCGGGCACATTCCAGGATGGCGTTCAGTTTCTCATCCTCCACCATGTGGGGCTGATAGGCGCGGCAAGAGTACCTCTTAAACATCAGCTCGAAAAAATCCTTCATAGTTCTATACCTCCCCAAGATGACGGCGCTCCCGTTTGAGCGGCCTCGGAGCGCCGGTATATCTCTGCCCTATTGACTTCTAAGACGGGACCAATCTCATAGATCAACCAGGGCTTGTTCCAGGTCGGACCGCAGGTCGGCGTATTCTTCCAGACCCACCGAAAAGCGCACCAGGCGGCGGTCCAGGGTTAGTTGGCGGCGCATCTCTTCCGGCAGCGAGGCGTGCGACATGAGGACCGGCAAGGATACGATGCTCTCCACCGCGCCCAGGCTGGAGGCGATCACCGGCAGCCGCAGGCGGTTGACGAACCGACGGGCTTTATCCGGGTCAGGTAGCCGGAAACTGATCATGGCCCCCGGCCCCTCCGCCTGGCGGAAATGGATCTCCCGCCCGGCATGGCCAGGCAAGCCGGGGTAGCAGACTTCACTTATTTCAGGTCGGCCGCACAGCCACTGGGCTAGCAGCCCCGCGGTCTGCTGCTGTTGTTCGATACGCACCTTCAGAGTTTTTATACCCCGGGCAATGATCCAGCTGTCCTGGGGTCCCAGCACCGCCCCCAGCATCACCTGCAGGAGGCTGAATTCCCGGGCCAGTTTCGGGTCATCGGTGACCACCAGCCCCGCCAGACAGTCACTGTGACCACCCAGGTACTTGGTGGCGCTGTGGATCACGACATCGATCCCGGCTTCCAGGGGGCGCTGCAGGTATGGGGTCATGAAAGTATTGTCGGCCATGGTGATCAACCCGTGTTCCCGGGCCAGGGCCACCACCGCCCGCATATCGGTTATCTTCATCAGGGGATTGGATGGGGTCTCGATGAATATAGCCCGGGTATGAGAATTTATCTTCTCCCGGATGGCATCGGGGTCGGTGGTATCGGCGAAATCTACCTGGATGCCGTAGCGGGGCAGCAGCCGATGGGCCAAACCGAAGGTACCCCCATAGACATCGCGGGAGACTATGACGTGATCGCCGTTGCCGAACTGCATAAAGGCTGCCGCTATGGCGGCCATCCCCGATGCGAAGGCGAACCCGTGCCGGCCTCCCTCCAGGGCTGCGATGGATTTCTCCAGGGCGGCCCGGGTAGGGTTGCCCAGGCGCGAATATTGCCATTCTCCCGGGGTATAGACATCCGGCTGGGTGAATATCACGTTTTGGTATATAGGGGTACTGATCGCCCCGGTATAGGGGTCTCCTTCACTACCGGTATGTATCAAACGGGTCCCTTTTTCCATAATCTCAACCCTTTTTGTTATAATTCAAGCCAGGTGGTGTCAAGCTGGCCTGCATTTGGCAGGAGGTCGGGCGTGCCTTAGCGTATATTATTACTGTAACACTCTCCGGGCGTAAAAGCATGCCTTTGGCCCGGAGGCCATGTGCCGGCCACGCCGATAGTTCCCCAAAAGCCCTTAACCGTGGCCTCCCGAAGTAAACCTCCGAAAACAGAAAACTGATATCGATGGAAGCTGGGCCTGAGCCGGGCTCAATCAGGGTAACCCCGGGGAAAATAAAATAATAAGGGTTATAGGACAGAGTCAGTATGGAGGATAAATATAGAAAATTACAAAGCCGGTTGCGCTCCCTGGAGGGGATAGCGGTCGCTTATTCGGGCGGGGTGGACAGTACCTTCCTGTTGCAGGTCGCTTCTGATCTATTAGCTGACCGCGCCCTGGCGGTGACGGTCGTCTCTCCGGCCTTACCAGCCGGGGAGATGGAGGCGGTCGTTGAGTTTACCCGCGGCCGGAGGATAGGGCATCAGGTCATCGAACTCGATCAGTTCGCGGTCGAGGGCTTCGCCGATAACCGGGTGGACCGCTGTTATCTCTGCAAACGGGCTTACTATCCCCGCATCCTGGCCCTGGCCCGGGAACGGGGTATCGCCACCGTGGCGGACGGCTCCAACGCCGATGATGAGGCGGATTTCCGCCCCGGTATGCGCGCTTTGAAGGAATTGGGCGTCATCAGTCCCCTGCAGGAAGCCGGCCTCACCAAGGCTGAGATACGGGAATTATCCCGGGCCATGAAATTACCGACCTGGGACAAACCGGATGAGGCCTGCCTGGCTACCCGCATCCCATATGGGGAGCAGATCACCCGGTCCAAACTGAAGAGAGTGGATAGAGCCGAGCAATTTCTCCGGGGACTAGGGTTTCGGCAGGTCAGGGTGCGCTGCCACGGGGAAATGGCCCGGATCGAAATCGACCCGGAAGAACGGGCTCGCTTCGATAAGCGGCTCATGGATAAGGTGCATGATGGCCTGCGGACTCTCGGATTCACCTATGTCACCCTGGATTTAAAAGGCTACCGTACCGGCAGTCTGAATGAAAACCTGGAGCGTTACACATAAGATCGAAATGGAGGCGGATAAAATGACCAGAATAGCTCGAAGTCTGACCGAATTGATAGGCAATACCCCCCTGCTGGAGATAGGCAATTATTGCCGGGTCAATCAGCTGCAAGCTCGGCTGGTGGCCAAGCTGGAGTATTTCAACCCTGCCGGCAGCGTCAAAGATCGCCTGGGCCTGGCCCTCATCCTGGATGCGGAGGCCCGGGGCCTTCTAGGGCCGAAAACGGTGATTGTGGAGCCCACCAGCGGCAATACCGGTATCGGCCTGGCCCTGGTGGCGGCGGCCCGCGGATACCGGCTGATGATAACCATGCCCGACAGCATGAGCCCGGAAAGGATCAAGATCCTGCAGGCACTGGGGGCCGAGGTGGTACTGACCCCGGGGGCCCAGGGCATGGCCGGAGCCATTGCTAAGGCCGGGGAAATGGCCAGCCAGCCTGGCTATTATATGCCCCAGCAGTTTAACAATCCCGCCAACCCTGATGTGCACCGCCGCACCACCGGCCCTGAGATATGGGCCGATACCGGGGGCGCGATAGACATGTTCGTGGCCGGGGTAGGCTCCGGGGGCACTATAACCGGGGTGGGTGAGTACCTGAAGTCTCAGAATCCAGCGGTGAGAATCATTGCGGTGGAACCGGCCGGTTCACCGGTTTTATCCGGAGGCCGTCCCGGACCCCACCAACTGCAGGGCATCGGGGCTGGATTTGTCCCCGGCGTCTTCAACCGGGAAGCGGTCGATGAGATAATCCCGGTCAGCGATGAGGATGCCCTTCAGACCGCCCGGGCCCTGGCCCGGCTGGAAGGACTGCTGGTGGGCATATCGGCAGGAGCGGCTGCCTATGCGGCCGCCCAGGCGGCCCGGCGGCCGGAAAATAAAGGCAAACTGATAGTGGTGCTGCTGCCGGACAGCGCCGAGCGCTATCTATCTACGGAACTTTTCCGGTAGGCCGGCAAAGAAGGCCAGTTAGGTGTTTACAGAGGCCAGGGCCGTAGCCTTGATCCGGCCCGCCCTGAAATGGATTAAAGAACTGCACCGCTTGGTGTAGAATGAAAAAGTGCGGAACAATTTTTGGAGGTGCTAAAGAGATTTGCGCTTGATCAACAGTGGAGTCTATTTTATCAATGGTGAGGCTTTGGTCCAGGTCGGTGAGCAGGGCCGGGTAGAAACCCTGGCCAGCAGCGGCAAGACCAGCCGGCCTTGGTTTGACGGCAGTATCCTGCAGCCGGAGCGGGACCGCCAGAACACCATCGCTTATCAGATCCTGACCAAACACAACACCGGCAACGACCCGGAACAACTACGGATCCGTTTCGATGCCCTGGCTTCCCATGATATAACCTACGTAGGCATCGTGCAAACTGCCCGGGCCAGCGGGCTGCAGGAATTCCCCCTGCCCTATGTGATGACCAATTGCCACAACAGCCTGTGCGCGGTGGGGGGGACCATCAACGAGGATGACCATCTCTTCGGTCTGTCGGCAGCCCGGAAATACGGGGGGATCTATGTCCCGGCCCACCTGGCGGTCATCCACCAATATATGCGGGAGATGATGGCGGCCTGCGGCAGTATGATCCTGGGTTCAGACAGCCATACCCGCTATGGTGCCCTGGGCACTATGGCCATCGGTGAGGGCGGCCCGGAACTGGTCAAGCAGCTGCTGAACAAGACCTATGATATCGATTATCCGGAGATCATCGCCGTCTATCTGGAAGGCCGGCCTCAGCCGGGGGTGGGTCCCCAGGACGTGGCCCTGGCTCTCATCGGGGCGGTGTTCAAGAATAATTTCGTCAATAATAAAGTGCTGGAGTTTATCGGGCCTGGCATCGAAAACCTGTCGGCCGACTACCGCAACGGTATCGACGTCATGACCACCGAGACCACCTGTCTAAGTTCGATTTGGTGCACAGACCGTACAGTACAAGAGTATTACCGTATTCACGGGCGACCCGAGGCTTATGCCCAGCTACACCCTGGTCCGGCGGCCTATTACGACGGGGCGGTAATCATCGATCTGGAGCGGATAGAGCCGATGATAGCTTTGCCCTTCCATCCCAGCAACGTTTATACCATCGCCGAACTCAACCGCAATACCGGTGACATTTTGCGGACGGTGGAGATCGAAGGCCAGAAGCAGATGGACAATCCCGACATCCGGTTCAGCCTTACCGATAAGATAGTCAACGGACGCCTGCGGGCCGACCAGGGTATAGTGGCAGGCTGCGCCGGGGGTACTTTCGAAAACCTGAATCAAATTGCGGCTATGGTCGACAACCGTTCCATCGGTAACGGCGAGCTGGCCTTCAGCGTTTATCCAGCCAGCCAGCCCATATACCTGGAATTGATCAGGAACGGCGCCGCCGCCCAGATGATGCTGGCGGGCATCACCATGAAGACCGCCTTCTGCGGTCCTTGTTTCGGAGCCGGAGACGTACCTGCCAACAATGCCCTGAGCATCCGCCATACCACCCGCAACTTCCCCAACCGGGAGGGCTCCAAACCGGGCGAGGGCCAGATCTCTTCGGTGGCCCTTATGGATGCCCGCTCCATCACCGCCACTGTCCTCAACGGGGGACTGCTGACTCCGGCTACCGATATGGAATTCGCGGCCGCCCCAAGCGTTTACAGTTTTAACCTGGAGGTCTATGATAACCGGGTATACAACGGCTATCGGCAGCCGGCCCGGCAGGATGAACTCCGATTTGGCCCCAATATCGCCGACTGGCCGCCAATGGTGTCCTTGCCCCGCAATTTACTGTTGAAGATGGCCGCGGTCATCACCGACCCGGTCACCACCACCGACGAACTGATCCCTTCCGGGGAGATTTCTTCATTCCGGTCCAATCCCTTGAAACTGGCGGAATTCACCCTCTCCCGCAAGGACCCCGACTATGTGGGCCGGGCCAAGGCCGTGGATGCCCTCGAACAGGAACGACGCCGGCTGATCAAAACCACTGACGGGGAAATATCATCGAACCTGCAAGCCCTGGTGGAACCGCTGGTCAAACAAGGGGTGGGCAACGGCCCCCGGGAGATCTTGAACGAAACCGGCATCGGCAGCGTAGTCTATGCGGTTAAACCGGGTGATGGTTCGGCCCGGGAACAGGCCGCCTCGAGCCAGAAGGTGCTGGGCGGCTGGGCCAATATAGCAGTCAGTTACGCTACCAAACGCTATCGCAGCAACTTGATCAACTGGGGCATGCTGCCCTTTACCATCGCTGCCGGGGCAGAACCCTTCGCTGCCGGGGACCTTATCTTCATACCCGATATCCGGGACAAGCTGGCCCGGGGCGATGAGAGTTTCCCCGCCCGGGTCATGGGCCTCGGAGGGGTACGGGAGATCGAACTCCGGTTGGAGAAACTATCCCCCGATGAGCGGGAAGTTATCCTCAAAGGCAGTCTGATCAACTATTACGCCAACTGATCGGCCGGCCGCCGGCCAGCTATCCGGCGCCCGGCTGGCGGTTTTTGCTTGAATCGATGAAGGATGGGTAAGATGCAATGACCCGGGTCAAACATGAAATATCCGGCCATGCGGCGTTTGAATTGTTGAACTGCTATATCATCCGGACCCCCCTTGACCGGGTTAAAGAGGACTAGAGATTCAAGCGGCCAGAATCGTCGGGCGGTCGCTTCGGTTGGATAACCTGAAACCTCCCAGGTATAGTACCAAGGTTCGATATCAGAGGATGGATGTGAAGCGCACCGGGTGATGAAGCGTCCCAACCTGGCAGGGAGACTGAAAGCGACTTCAAAACACAGGCGGAAAGCAGGCATACGGCGATTTCTGGATAGGGAATACTGAATATATAGAAGCGCGGAGGAGGTGAGGGCAATGCAGCTGCCTGATTACGTAGCCGGAATATTGGCGGTATTAAAAGGCCAGGGCTACCAAGCTTACCTGGTGGGGGGCTGTGTACGTGATCTCCTGTTGGACCGGGAACCGAGCGATTATGATGTGGTCACTTCGGCTCCCCCCGCAGCCATCAGCACTCTTTTTCCGCGCACCGTTCCCCTGGGTGCCCGTTATGGCACCATAGCGGTTATTACCGCGGGCGGGGTGGTGGAGGTATCTACCTGGAAGAGCCGCTACCATTCATCCCTGCCCGGTCTGACCGGGATCGAGGCCGACCTTTTCTGGAGGGACTTTACCATCAATGCCATGGCCATGGACGATAGCGGGGCGGTAATCGACCCTTTCGGAGGGCTTCGGGACTTGGAGGGAAAAACGATTGCCTGCCCGGCCCACCAGGCCGCCCAGCGCTTCCGGGACGACCCCTTACGCATGGTGCGGGCCATACGTCTGAGCTGCAACCTGGGTTTTACCCTCCACCCCACCGTCACTGATGCCATTATTGCCGAGGCGCCGCTGCTGCCCCGGGTGGCAGTGGAAAGGATCAGAAGCGAGCTGGATCTGATTTTGCTGGCGAAGTTACCGGCCCAGGGAGTAAGGGCTTTGGCCGCCACCGGTCTTCTAACCTACATCCTGCCCGAATTGATACCGCTGCTTGATTTCGATCAGAAGAGTCCCCGCCATGACAAAGACCTGTTCGAGCATACCCTGGCCGTGCTGGAAATAGTCCCGCCCCGGCTCACGCTGCGCCTGGCAGCGCTGTTGCACGATGTGGGCAAGCCGGTTTGTTTCACCATGGGGCCGGAGGGGAGGGGCCACTTCTACAACCACCACTTGGAGGGCAGCCGGATGGCGGCCGTTATCCTGCAACGCCTCAAGTACGACCACCAAACCATCACGGTGGTGGTCCAGCTGATTTACGGCCATATGAGCCGATTTCCCAAGGTACGCCGGGAAAGTTTGAAGAAGCTTATCGGCCGGGTGGGGGAGGAAAACCTCAGCGACCTTTTCGCTCTGCAGCGAGCCGACATCTTAGGGTCGGCTCCCCCTTTCGACACATCCCTCTTGGATGCCATGGAGAAGGAGGTCGGAGACATCCTGGCGGTCCGGCCGCCATTATACCGCAAAGACCTGGCTGTAGACGGCCACGACCTTATCACTCTGGGTTTTGAACCGGGACCCGGGATCGGCCAGATGCTGGAACGCTTGCTCGAAGTGGTGCTGGAACGACCGGAGATGAATCAAGCCCAGATACTGCTCGAAAAAGCCCGGGAATATCAATCGGAACGCGGTGAGGTATTGAAAAAATGAAACGGTCCTGCTGGTTTATTTGTGATAGGAGGAGCCGCCCGCCATTGATAGTGCGGGGCCTTGGAGTGGGGACGAAATAGTCATCCCCTTATCCCCGCGGTGGAACTCATCAGCAATATCTTCACGGTCAGGTAAAGGCTGATCGCCACCAAGACTGCGGTTAACACCCACATCAGCGGACCCAGACCAGGGCTTATGCCCAGAGCCACATTGGTCGACCCATAACCGAGGTAGGCGAACATGGCGGCCAGGGCTTGATTGAGGGCCGCCAATCCCCGCGCCGTAACAGCGCGGATGGCTTCCAGCCGTTCCGGCCCCAGCAGGTCTTTGTTCCGCTGGGGTATATTAATGATTTTGGCCGGATTTTCGGGGCGGATGATCAGGAAGATATTGGTCACGGCCATGCTCAGGTAGATCCCCAATCCGATCAGAAGGGGACCGTAGACGGAACCCACGCTCTTGGTACTCCAGCCGTTGGGGCCTCCCGAAGGCCCGAAATGGGTGGGGATGGTGACGGGGATCTGGTCATAGTTGGCCCGGATGTAACTAAAGGCGGTGGACAGCAGCAGCAGGCCGATCAGGTCCAACCAGGGAGGATAGTAACGGTTTATCTTGGCCCACATCGATGTACCCCGCCTTTACTCACTTACACTTAACCGGCAAAAACCCGGGTTTGCAGTCCATCCCCGAATTGGGACAGGGGGATGGCGAATTCAGGGATGCCAGTGGCGTATGGGGCGATCTCGTATTGGGCGAAGTAGATCACCAGCTGCCCATCCTTTATATAGAAGCTTTGCTCGTCATTAATACCGGTGAATCCCATACTGCCGGTAAAATAGTTCTCCGGCTCCGCGGCTATCCGGGCGGATATTTCCCGGTTGATAATCCCGCGATAATCATATCCGTTCTGGAAGATGTCGGCCAGTCCCAGCGGCTGGCCGCTGTGCAAATCGAGATTATAGGGGCGGCGGTCGGTGTTCCCATGTGCACCACCGGTAAAGGTGTAATAGTCGACATAGAGGCTGAGCAGGTTCTGGTTCAAAGTACCAGCCTGGTAACGGCTGAATAGCTGGTACGTACGGACCGGAAAACCGTTTGCCAGGTTGTAGCGTACATATTCATCCAGGTCGGCCGTCAGGCCGGCTTTTATTTTCTGCAGATCCTGTTGCCAGCCCGCATTTATCCGGGACTGGAGCTCCTGGTCGGCCAGACCATGCAGGACCGGCAGGTAAGCGTCTACGGTCATATAAGGGTCCTTATTGAGCACCGCGGCGGTGCTGAGGGATAAGGTGGACGGGATCGTGGGGGTCACGATTACTTTCAGGTTATACCTATCCGGCTGGACGCTTTCCCAGGGGCGGGCGTAGACCAACTGCAGGTCGGCAGTGCCCTCCTGGACAGCCTGGAAGCGCCACAATTGGCGGCCCCCCCGGCCTGCCACCGGCAAAGAACCGGAATCGTCAGGGCGGTAAGTGGAGCCAGTGTTTTGGATGACACCATCGGCTCCGCCCGTCACCGTCCAGCTATATCCAGTAGTTGGGTTGCTGGCCAGGCTCAGGTAGAATATGCCTCCCATCGGGACCCGCAGTTCCTGTCCCTGGTTGGCCTCACTGGCGGCGATCAGCTCCACACAGCGCATCGCTACCGCTGCCATCTCCGCCCGGGTCAGAGTGTCGCCCGGCCGGAAGTAATCGCCGTAACTCTTCATTATGCCGGTGTTGTTGACAAACACCACCGCGTTCATCTCTTCCTGGCTCAAATCCCCGGTATCACGGAACATGGGCATCATCAATATCATCGGTACCGAGATACCCTTGGCGTTGAAGGAGTGAGAGACCGCCTGGGCGATCCCTACCCGGGTGGCCGACTGGTCGGGACCAAAATCGCCGCCGGTCGGGAAGACCTGGTTGATGGCGCCCATCACCACATAGGGGGCATACCAGTCTTTATCGCTGACATCTTGGTAATAGTCACTGGCCCGGGGTTCTTTGATAAAACGGATGGTGCCATAATCAAGGCCGAAGGTATTGGTCAGAATCGCCGCCAGCTGCGCGCGACTGACGTTGCCCTGAGGAGAGAACAGGCGCTGCCCGTCGTCAGCGGTACCGGTTCCGTTCATGAGCCCCAGCCCGGAAATGGCCTGTATATCCGCGGCCGCCCAACGGTCCCCGTCGGCAAACTGGGAACTGGTCCCTTGGCATACTGCCGTGCCGGGCATCATCAGCATGGTCAGGGTCAGCAGCACAAGCATGGTTTTTCTCATTTACGATTACCTCCTCGGTTGGTTTTATTCATACTGATTTTACGCCGATAAGAAGCCAATCTTGCAGGTTGGCTGGAAGGATTAGGACGGGTCCAACTTACCGTGCCCCTGGCCACTATTATGGGTTGGCAGCGATGGTACCCCCGCCCACTACTCTTTCGTCCCGGTAAATAACCGCCGCCTGGCCGGGGGTGATGGCCCGCTGTGGCTGGTGGAAATCGACCCGGAAACGGCGGTTTGCCAAGGGGGTTACCAGAGCTGCTGCCGGGGATGCTGAATAGCGGACCTTTATCGCCAGCTGAGCCGGTCCGGGCAGGGGGGATTCGGACGTCCAGCTGGCATCCTGGGCGAACAGGCAGGTTTGCCACAGCTGATGGTCGGGGCCCACCCACACGGTATTGGTTAGGGGATCGATACCGGTCACATAGGCCGGATAGCCCAGCGGCAGCCCCATCCCTTTACGCTGGCCGATGGTGTAGTGATGGATGCCCCGGTGGATGCCAACTATCTTGCCCTGGGTGTCTCGGAACGGTCCCGGTCGGGGAACCAGGCTTAGGTAGCGTTCGACAAACTCTCCGTAGTGGCGGTCGGACATGAAACACAGGTCCTGGCTCTCCGCCTTGGAAGGGACCGGCAGCCCGGCCTGGGCGGCCATGCGGCGCACCTCAGGTTTGGTGTAGGCGCCCAGAGGGAAAATGGTATGCCGCAGCTGGTGCTGGTTAAGCCGGTAGAGGGCGTAACTCTGGTCCTTCATGGGATCGCGGGCGGTCAAAAGGTTCATCTTCCCGCTGCCAGGATCGGGTTCGATACGGGCATAATGGCCGGTGGCTATGTAATCGAACCCTTGCTCTATGGCTATCTCCAGCAGAGTTCCGAATTTCAGGGTGCGGTTGCAGGCGATGCAGGGGTTGGGGGTACGCCCAGCCAGATACTCGGCACAGAGATAGTCCACCACCTGATGCCGGAAATCGTCGCCCAGGTCCACCACCTGATGGGGTATACCCAGTGTTGCGGCCACCTGCCGGGCATCGTCGGCAGCAGCCAGGCTGCCGCAGGCACCCTCCTCGGACGACCAAATCTGCATGGTGATGCCGCTGACGGCATAACCCTCTTGCAGGAGCAGCAGAGCAGCGGTTGAGCTGTCGATCCCGCCGCTCATAGCGACCATTACTTTCTTGCCCAAACCCGGACACCCCCTCCATGTCATTGTTGGGTTTTTTAAGGATACCTATAAACCTCAACCCATTTACAGCTATCCTTGGGATTAGAATAGTTGCCTTTATCGGATTAAGGTTGGCCATGTACCCGTTGTTTCACATTATCCGTGAGAAAGACAGGCCCCTCTTTCCCAACCAAACAGCCGGCAAAATAAGGAGGGACCAGGGTGCATGGTGGTGCCCGGTGTCTTATCTGTCACATCTGCCATCCACGGGGAAAGACTGCTGATACAAAAACGGGCCCCAGCTGCGTTGGACCATCGGCTGGCAGTGAAGCATACCGGCACCGGGATGGCCGGGGTCTTGATACCTTCCCCGGGTTTTTGTTCCGTTACCGACCGGGTATGACCGCCCTTTCAGGAAGCATACTCGATCATCTTTTCCAGGGCCACCGCCGCTTTGACCCGGATGTCTTCGGGCACGGTGATCCGGGTCTCCATGGTCTGCAGGGAAGTGAGGATTTTCTCCAGGGTGATCTTCTTCATATCCTGGCAGACCAGGTTGGGGTCGGCCAGGATCAGTTCCTTGTCGGGGCAGACCTGTTCTATTTTATGGAAGATACCGCACTCGGTACCGATGATTAGCTGTCGGCAGCCGGTCTGGGCAGCATAGTCGATTATCCCCGCCGTGCTGCCCACATAATCAGCCAGGGCCACCACCTGGGGATCGCATTCCGGATGGACCAGTACCGCCGCATCCGGGTGCTGGGCTTTCTTTTCCAATATGGTCTCCGGAGTCACCGCGGCATGGATGGGGCAGCTGGACGGGAAGAATTCCAGGGGACGTTCCAGCCGGGCCGCTATATTGCGGCCCAGGTTGCGGTCGGGGATGAAAAATATAGGTACATCCTTGGGCAGCTTCTCGATTATCCGGGCGGCATTGGAGGATGTCACGCAGATATCGCTGACCGCTTTGATCACGGCCGGAGTATTGACGTAACTTACCACCAGGCCTTCCGGGTGTTCCTGCTTGAAGCGCTGCACGTCGCTGACATCGATACTGTTGGCCATGGGGCAGGTGGAGGCCGGTTCTGGTGTCAGGACGGTTTTGTCCGGGCAGAGGATAGCCGCCGACTCGGCCATGAAATCGACTCCGGCCACCAGGATTGCCGGCATGGGGGAGTTCTTGGCGGCTACCGCCATGGCATAGGAATCGCCTACGAAATCGGCCACATCCTGGATCTCTCCATTCTGGTAATAATGGGCGATAATATAAACTGATTTCTCGGCTTTCAGGCGTCTTATTTCTTCCATCATCTTTTTGTCGTCCTGGTTAACCAATTTTCTATCCCCCTTTATACTAAGACCCTTTCCGGATGGGTGTAGATGCTCAACCGTTTACCGCGCGCAAAACCGACCACGGTGATGTTCAACTCTTCGGCCAGGTCGATCGTAAGGCCGGTAGGAGCCGAGCGCGACAGCACCAGCGGTATTCTGGCCCGGGCAGCTTTTAACAGGATCTCCGAGGCTATCCGCCCACTTAACAACAGGATCTTGTCCTGGCTGGAGATTTCATTTAGGAAGGCATAGCCCAGTACTTTGTCGACTGCGTTATGGCGGCCGATATCTTCAAACATGCAGATCATACCGTCCTGGTCGGCTATGGCCGCGCTGTGCACCCCGCCGGTCAGCACAAAGGTAGCGGAGCGCTGCTGCAGCAATTCGATCATCTCCAACAGGTGAGGAGCGGTAAATCGTGCCAGGGATTGGATCGGGTGGAGTTGGCGGGCCGCGTTGATGAAGCGGAAATCGGTTCCGCTTTTGCCGGCGCCGGTGTTTATATGATGGCGCCGGGGCTGGCTGGCTGGAGGTGATCCCTCGGCGGTCTCGATCACCAGGGAACCATCTTCTTCCCTTAAATTTACCCCGATAAGGTCTCCGGGTTTTCTCACCAATCCCTCACTGAGCAGGAACCCGGCCGCCAGTTCATCGAATCCCGCCGGAGAGCAGACCATGGTGGCCAGTTCGACCCCATTTAGAAATAGAGTCAGGGGATATTCCTCGACCACCGCGTCCCGGATATGTTTTACGGTTCCATTATCGTAGCTGGTTATTTCCCGTGGTTTGCTTATAGCAAGATCAGCCATTGGGGAGCCCTCCTCTCCAGCCCTCATGGGATGATGTCACCAATCCGGGTTAATTTTCGACGGCTATCACCTGGCCCTACCGATTATCCAACCGGCCGAAATGACTCCCGTATAGTGAGTAGTTCACCTAAAAATTATAGGGTATCGTTGCCGGCGTGACAAGTTGGGGGGCAGGATTGGGAAAGCCAGGCAACCGAAGAGTGCCGCCAGAGTCTATCGGGCTAGCGGCCAGCCAGGCTGCTGACGGTAACCGAGGTCAGGATGGGGTGGAATTGTTGGTTTTGGTTTATCCCCAGGATGGCGCAATAGCTGGTGTGCTGGTCCGGTTTGAACCGGTACTGCCCAGCTATGCTTTTGACCCACAGGTCGAGTGCATGGAATTTACCGTTATCCGCCTGGAGCCTAAGCACTATGTACTTCGGGTCGGGCTTGAGATGGTATTCGGTGCAGGCCTGTTCCCATTTGGCCCGGCTTAGGTTCCAAGACACCCGGGCCCAGCCCTCTTCAATAGGTTGGAGTTTGATGGAATCCTGGGCCAGGTAGTACTCACCCTGCTCGTTCAGGGCCAGCTCGGCAGCGCTCTCGAAACCGAATTCGCGTGGCGGTGTCCGCCAGGCACCACGATAGTTCAGGGACCTGAGTACCCAAAGGATCAGGCTGCTTAAGACCGCAGCGGTCACAATTATAAATACCAGGGGAGTCACAGGCATCCTCCTTTTCGCCAGTGTGGATGGTTATAATTATTATGCCCCTGGGCCAGGATTCCATAAGCGGGGCGGCAAAAAATATGATTAATTTCGGGGGGCAGATACAGTATAATAGGATGGTTAGGGGGAGGATAGCATGCAAAAACCGCGCTGGGGATTTGTCGACATAATCGTAGTCTACCTGGGCATTACGGTCATCGCCACGGCAGTAGCAGTGGTGCCACTGGTCTCCGGTACCGACCCCATACGTCTTTTCATCTACCTTTTTGGGGCCCAGTTCGCAGCAACCGTCTTGTGCGTATACTTGGATGCGGTAGTATTCAGAAAAGCCGCTTGGAGTGACCTCGGTCTGCGCCGGGCCGGATGGCGGGACTTTATAAATTATGGACTCAAGGGCGGGGTGCTGCTGGTAATCTTGGTGGCCCTCATGGGCTACGGGTTAAAATACTTCCAACCCAACCTGGAGATGCAGGAGATCGAGCAGATTATGCGCTCGGCAAACCGCTTGCCCGACATTATCGCCCTGATCTTTGCCGGCACGGTCCTGGCGCCGGTATCGGAAGAGCTTTTCTACCGGGGTATGATCTATCCGGTTTTCCGAAGATACCTGGGACCAGCCTGGGGGGCGGTCCTGGCTGGTATCATATTCGGTCTGGCCCACTTCGATCTGTGGCGGGCCCTGCCCCTGGCGGTCGGTGGGGCCATCCTATGCTACATGTACGAGAAGAGCGGCAGCATCCTGGTACCGATGGTGGCCCATGGGTTGTGGAACGGGACTATGTTTGCGATAATACTGCTTGGTGCTCATCTGGGCATCGGCTGAGGCATGGTACCTCGACCGGAACCGAGATGGTAGACCGCGGCATATATTAATGGCCGGGGATATATTATATAGGAGAGTGACTAAAGGTGCCTATCTACGATTACCGTTGTGAGAAATGTGGACGTTTCGAAGCTAAACAGAAGATAACCGAAAGCCCGCTGGCGGTTTGTCCTGAATGCGGCAGCCCGGTGCAGAGGCTGATCAGTAAAAACGTCGGGATAGTGTTCAAAGGGTCAGGATTCTACAAGACCGACAACAACCTGAAGGAAAAGGCCCGCGCCCTGAACAAGGAACGCCAGGTCGACAACCAGGCTATCCTGGACGGAGACGTGAAGGGTTTTACAGAGCAATCTGAAAGTACCACCAAAAAGGTAGCGGAGGCCTTCGCTGACTAGGGGCTCAGCCGTAACCGGAGCGGGGAGGGGATGGTTTGCTGAAGGCGATAACCTTCGACTTCTGGGATACGCTTTATAAGATCCCCCGCAATGAGGGGGTTTTCAAACGGCGGGTAGCCATGTTTCAGGAGGCTTTGGGGGATATGGGTCATCCAGTCGATACCGAATCAATCCGCGAGGCCTTTTATGATAGCTGGCAGTATGCCAACCATTATCAGATCGAGTGCGGACTCGACCTTACCCCCCGGGGCCAGCTCGAGTTCGTGTTAAATCAGCTCAACTTAAACCTGGGCATGGCGGAATGGAAGAAGGCTTATGAAGCCTATACCTCGATAAGGAGGGAATATCCGCCCCGCCTTAATGATGGGGTCCTGGAGACCTTGCCCGTACTGGCCGGGCGTTATAAACTGGCAGTTATCTGCAATACCGGGATCTCGCCCGGCCTTATCCTGCGGGACCTTATGCGGACCGACGGGATATTTGAATTTTTCAGGGTCACCGTGTTCTCCGACGAGGTGCGCTGGGCTAAGCCCAACGTCAAGATATTTGAATATACCCTCCAGCAACTGGAAGTACCCAACCATGAAGCAGCCCACGTGGGCGACAATAGCAGCACCGATGTGGCCGGGGCCCGGGCGGCCGGCATGACCGCGGTGTGGCTGGCACCGGATGCGGATATATCCGAGATAACGGCCGACTGCGACTACCACATCCAAACTCTGCCGGAACTGTTGCAGTTGTTTTAGGGTTCTATAAATTGGGAAGGCTGTCCTTATGAAAGAGATCGATATATATACCGATGGGGCCTGCTCCGGCAATCCGGGACCAGGGGGATGGGGAGTGGTGCTCCTGTCGGGTCGCCACAGCAAGGAGATCCGGGGCGCGGAGCCGGAAACCACCAACCAGCGCATGGAACTGCAGGCGGTCATCGAGGCCCTCAGCGCTCTTAAAGTGGCCGGTTGGAAGGTCAACGTTCATTCCGACAGCGCCTATGTTGTCAATGCCTTCAACCAGAAGTGGCTGGACAAGTGGCAGCGCAATGGCTGGGTCAACAGTAAGAAGGAGCCGGTGGCCAACCAGGACCTGTGGAAACAGCTGCTGGAGTTGACCAGGGCCAATGAGGTCCGGATAATCAAGGTCAAGGGCCATGCCGGACATGTCTACAACGAGCGCTGCGACGAGTTGGCCCGCCAGGCCATCAAGGAGATGCGGGCCGGAGAAAAGCCATGAGCACGGTGGAGGTGTATCATGGCTGTGAAGATGGCCAGCTGGGGCTGGGTATCCGGGTCAACCTCCCGGCTACCGTGCAGGACCTGCTCGATGCCTGGCAGCCCCTCTGCGACGACCAGACCATATTTAAGCAATACGCCCGCGATAATCACGCCCTCTGTAAAGGGTGCCAGCGCAATTGCTGCAATACCGCCTATGTTATCCCCGACCTGGTCTCTTTCCGCAAGATGGCTGAACTTAAGGGTATGGAATACGAAGAATTTACAGCCCGTTATTTCCAGGAAGAGAAATTGGCGGTGGGACTGCTGCGTATGCGGCCCGAACCATGCACATTCCTGCGGGACGACATCTGCTCAATTTATCCGATCCGTTCGCTGATATGCCGGTTCTACCTGTGCACCCCTTTGTTGGGCCAGACCGAGCAACTGATATATAAGATCGCCTGGTCGGGCGCCGCCGCCACTCAGGTGTTCGCCCGCCAGCAAGGCCTGGTCCCGGCCGCCGGGCCGGGAGCCAGCAGCTTCGACCGCCTGTTCCTGAGACTGCTGGATGAATACCGGGAAAGCCCGGGGGTGGCCAGTTTCCTCGACGCCCGCGAGTATCGCGACATTTCCCTGCACCATTTTCTGGAGGGGGACTGATCTCCGCCCCCCGAGGATTTTGCCCCCAGCAGCTTTACAAATGGTTAAACAGACTGCTCCGACGGGCAGTTTTTTTTGTCCCCGGCAGGATTATTGCTGCTCAGATGGAATTAAAATAATGTTGAGATTAAAATAATGTTGATAAATGTAGAGAGGAGGACAGCGATTCCGGACCGCGATTATTTAGGGAGGGATATATTTGAAGAGAAGGTTTATGAAGAGGATAGCCCTGTTGCTCTGCCTGCTGATGGTCTTCTCGGTCTTGGGCGGTTGCGCCAGCAAGCAGCAGACTCCCCAGCAGGGTGCCCCGGCCGCGGGAGACAAGATCAAACTCGGTTTCCTGGGCGCCCTGACCGGCTCAGTGGCCAACTATGGTATCCCGGCACAAAAGGGGATGCAGATGGCCATCGATGAATTGAACGCCAAAGGCGGCATCCTCGGCAAACAGGTGGAAGGCATTTATTACGACAACAAAGGCGAGAGCAGTGAGATCGCCAACATCACCACCAAATACATAACGGTGGACAAAGTGTCAGCCCTGATCGGCGACCCCTGTACCGGTCTGACCAAGGTGGCAGCCGATATCGCCCAGAAGAACAAGATGGTCATCTTCTCCGCCGGTGCTACTGGTGCGGGCGTGGTGGAGATCGGCGACTATGTATTCCGCAATACCCTGCTGGACACGGTGGCGGCCCCGGCGGTAGTGGATTGGATGATCAACACCAAGGGTTGGAAGAACCTGGCTATCATCACTTCCGGCAACAATGGCTACAGTACGGCCCTGACTCCCATCTTCAAGCAGGCCATCACTGAAAAAGGCGGCAAGATCGTCCTCGAAGACACCGTCAATGACGGTGAGACTGACTTCACCGCCCAGGTCACCAAGCTGAAAAATGCCGGCGCCGATGCCCTGGTCTTTACCGGCTATTATACTGAAGCGGCTTTGATTATGAATGAAGCCCAGAAGAAGGGCTTGAATATCTCCATGGTCGGCGGTGACGGGCTCTATGGGCAGGATCTGGCCAAACTGGGCGGCACGGCCGTGCAGGAGAAGGTCATCTTCTATGCCGGTTTTTCCGCTGACCAGCCCAGCGCTGAAACCGCTAAGTTCCTGGAAGCCTACCGGGCCAGGTTCAAAGAGGACCCGGATATGTTCTCCGCCCAGTATTACGATGCGGTGATGATCATTGCCAAGGCTATGACCGACGCCAAGAGCACCGACCCCAGCGTTTATAAAGCTGAATTGGCCAAGCTGAAAGACTATCCTGGCGTATCGGGTGTTACTACCTTTGGCGCCAACCGTGAACCGATCAAGAGCCCGGTTTGCCTGCTGACCGTAAAAGGGGATAAATTCCCAGCCCTGCTGGAGAAGATTCCCGTGCAGGTAAAATAGCGCCTATGCCAGCCTGAAATCCGGCCAGGGCCCGTCCTTCCGGGGGCGGGCCTTTGTCGGGGTCATATCCGGTTTAACATCCGTCGGGGGACGGGCTGTGTTAAACTGTATATGATTTGCACGTAACAGGAGGATGCTCATGTTCCTGGAGCAACTGTTGAACGGTTTGACCCTGGGCAGTTCCTATGCCTTGATCGCCCTGGGTTATACGATGGTCTACGGAATTATCCAGCTTATCAATTTCGCCCACGGCGAGGTATATATGTTCGGGGCTTTTGTAGGGTTGTTCCTGGTCACCGCCGGGGTCAACATATTTGTGGCCTTGCTGGGGGCCATGACTTTTTGCATGCTTTTAGGGATGCTCATCGAGAGAGTGGCCTATCGCCCCCTGCGGGGCAAAGCCTCCCGCCTGTCGGCCCTGATAAGCGCCATCGGGGTGTCCATATTCCTGTCCACCTTGATGGTCTTGTACCGGGGCCCCAACACCACCCGCTACCCGGAAGTGCTGGGGGGCTCCACCTTCCAGTTGGGAAGCTTGCAGGTCTCGACCCTGCAGATAATTATCCTGCTGATAGCTGCGCTTCTGATGGTGGTGCTGGAGCTGGCCATAAAGAAAACCCGGGTCGGCAAGGCCATGCGGGCCTGTTCCCAGGACCTGGAGGCCTCCAAATTGATGGGCGTCAACGTCAACCGCATAATCTCCCTGACCTTCGCTACCGGGTCGGCCCTGGCCGCCGCCGGGGGAGTGATGGTGGGCATTTATTACAACGCTGTCTGGCCTTATATGGGAACCCTGGCCGGGCTCAAGGCCTTTTCGGCCGCGGTGCTGGGCGGGATCGGCTCGGTACCCGGCGCCATGATCGGGGGTCTGAGCCTGGGGGTGCTGGAGATCATGGGGGTAGCTT
This sequence comes from Syntrophomonadaceae bacterium, assembly GCA_040217755.1. Taxonomy (GTDB): domain Bacteria; phylum Bacillota; class Syntrophomonadia; order Syntrophomonadales; family Syntrophomonadaceae; genus PHAA01. The sequence continues at coordinate 21,780 of JBEHWJ010000007.1, forward strand.
ACCTATCGTCTTCCTATAAGGATGCTATCGCCTTCGCCATACTGATTTTGGTGCTCATAATCCGACCCCAGGGCATTTTTGGCCGGAAGATTTCGAAAAAGGTGTAGGTGAACCGTGCTGGACGCTTTCCTGACCCAAACCATAGACGCTTACTATCTGCGCATAATGATCTTCATCGGCATCAACATCATCCTGGCCCTGGGACTAAACCTGATCACCGGGGTGACCGGGCAGCTATCGATGGGACATGCCGGATTTATGAGCCTGGGAGCCTATACCTCGGCCATCCTGTCCACGCAGCTGGATGCCCCCTTCGCCCTGGCCCTCCTGGGCGGAGCGTTGATGGCGGCATTTTTCGGTTTCCTTATCGGCATCCCCACCCTGAGGTTGGAGGGGGATTACCTGGCCATGGTCACTATTGGCTTCGCGGAGATTATCAGGGTCTTCTTCCTGAACTTCGGCCCGGGCGGGAAAGCGGTCGGCCTTTCCGGCATCCCCCAGGAAACCGGTTTTACCGTGGTATGGCTGCTGGTCATAGCCGTCATCTTTCTAAATCGGCAGCTGCTGAACTCCAGGGTGGGGCGTTCCCTTTACGCCATCCGCGAAAACGAGATAGCCGCTGAAGCCTGCGGGGTCAACACCACCCGCATGAAGGTGCTGGCCTTCACGGTCGGTTCCCTGCTGGGGGGGTTGGGGGGTGGCCTCTACTCCCACTACATGTACTACATCAATCCCCAGGATTTCGGTTTCATGAAGTCCATCGAGCTGCTGAATATGGTGGTACTGGGCGGCTTGGGCAGCATACCCGGCACCGTCATCGGGGTGATCATCCTGACCATCCTGCCAGAGATGCTGCGCATCGTGGATGAATACCGGCTCCTGTTTTATGGGGCGTTGTTGGTCATCCTTATGATATTCCGCCCCAACGGTCTGCTCGGCGACGTCCGCGTCTACGACATCAGAAAGTGGTGGGACAAGAGGAGGGTGAAGGAATGAGCATCCTGGAGATGACCAAGATAAGCCAGGAATTTGGCGGCCTGCGCGCTGTAGACGCCGTCAGCCTGAGCGTCTCCCCCCAGGAGATATTCGGCATCATCGGACCCAATGGGGCCGGTAAAACCACCCTGTTCAACATAATCACCGGCATCTACCAGCCCACTGAGGGGCAACTCCTGTTCCAGGACCGGCGCATCGATGGGATGGCACCCTATGATATCGCCCGCCTGGGTATCGGCCGCACCTTTCAGAATATTCGCCTGTTCAGCAAACTATCGGTCCTCGACAACGTAAGGGTGGGTCGTTTCGGCGTAACCCGCAGCGGTTTTTGGAGTGGCCTGTTGGGGCTGCCGGGAGGCCGGCGGGAAGAGAAGGAAACCAAGTCCCGCTCCATGGAGCTCTTGGAGATGGTGGATCTGACCGATAAACGCCATGAATATGCGGAAAACCTCGCCTATGGCGAACAGCGCCGCCTGGAGATCGCCCGGGCCCTGGCCCTTAATCCATCCCTGTTGCTGCTGGATGAACCGGGGGCGGGCATGAACGCCGGCGAGAAAGAGGAATTGATGGCTTTCATCCGCCGCATCCGCGACCAGCTAAATCTCACCATCATCCTGGTCGAGCACGATATGAACCTGGTCATGAACATCTGCGAACGCATCGCGGTGCTAGATTATGGCCGCAAGATCGCCGAAGGGACCCCCACTCAGGTAAAAAACGACGAGAGGGTCATCCAGTCCTACCTTGGGGTGGGGGCATGAGACCAGCCTTAATCTACCTGGCCCTGTTTATATCGGTCCTTTGTATGTCCACCTCTTCGATCATGATCCGCTATATCACCGCCCCGGCCCTGGTTATCGCCCTCTACCGGGTAATCTTCACCGCCGGGCTGACAGCGATTTTGGGCAGCACCTCGCCGGTCGGCATCAAAGAACTCAAGCGCCGTGATCTTATGTATATTCTGGCCTCAGGGGTTTTCCTGGCTCTGCACCTGGGGCTGTGGATAACCTCGCTGAGCTATACCAGCATCTCCAGTTCGGTGTTGTTTACCAACCTGCAGGTGATATTCGTGCTGGTGTTGTCGGCCTGGCTGCTTAAGGAGAAGGTGAACCGCTGGGTACAGGGAGGTATCTTCCTGGCCCTGCTGGGTAGTCTCCTGATAGTGCAGGGGGACCTGCAGTCGGGCCGGCTGCTGGGCGATATGCTGGCCCTGCTGAGCGGGCTCTTCATCGCCTTGTATTTCCTGATAGGCCGGGACGTGCGTTCCCGCGTGGATGTCTGGACTTATACCTCCCTAGCGGCGGCGGCGGCCTCGGTGGTCCTGCTGGCGGTCTGTCCCGCCTTGGGCCTCAAGTTGACCGGTTATCCCCGCCTGGACTGGATGCTGTTCCTGCTGCAGGCGGCCGGTCCAGGCATAATAGGGCATGCTACCCTGAACTGGGCCCTAAAATATGTAAAAGCCCCCGTAGTATCGGTATCGGTGCTGGGAGAATCGGTGGGGGCTAGTATCCTGGCTTACCTGATTTTTGGCGAGGCCCTGGCCTGGTATCAATTGGCCGGTGGCTTCCTGATTCTGTCCGGGATCTACATAGCCGCTACCCGGGAACATGGCCCGGCGGGGGAAGCGGTCGATATCAGCCTTCCTCCCGCCTGAGATATCCAGCTATTGATATAGTTGGTTCCACATGGTGCCGGGAAAATAATGTTCCACGATGGTGCGGGCGTTCTGACCTTCATTGGCCATCATATAGGCGCCCCACTGCTCCATACCGCAGCCGTGCCCCCAGCCCTTGCCTTTGAACACCACATCGTTGCCTTCCACTCCCACGCTGGTGAAATAAGTTGAGAAAAGCTTGTCAAAACCCACCTTCTCGCGCAGGTCTACCGCGGGGATGGAGGCCGAGCCGGCCACGACAGTCAGGGCCCGTCCGGAAGGGCCTTTCTCACCGATCCTGAAGTCATCCAGGGAACCCGCGTTGGCCCCCATGATATTCTTGATGGCGGAACGAGGCACCTTGACCGTCCAATCCCGGTATTTTTCCGGGGCTGCCTGCAGCCCGTTGGTATCCACCGGTACTATATAGGCGGCGGCTTTATCCTTCAACTTGGGGAAGCCTTCTTCGATGCTGGCGGTTTTCTCCGGTGAGGCCGAGGAGAAGAGGGCATAGACGAATTTACCCTGGTAAGTCAAAACCTGACCCCTGGTCTCATCCACCGCCTTGGCGATCTCCGGGGTTATCTTTTTGGCGTCATAAGCCTGAAACTCGGTGTGGTCATCGCTGACATCGGTGCCATGTTTGCTGCGGGTACCATTCTCATAATTGAGCAGGGCCAGGGTCATGGTACGGGCTACGATAGCCTGGGCTTTAAGTGCTTCTGGGGGGAATTGGGGCCCAATCTCGGCTGCCACCACTCCTTTAAGGTATTCTTCCAGTTTTATCTCTTGCTTCTGGCCGGTAGCACTGCGGTAGAGGGTGACGCTGGGTTCGGTTTTGTACTGGGTGACCTCCGGGGCCAGCGGTACCTGTTGTTTTTCCGGGATCAGGTCCGGTTTCCTGGCGGACTGGTTGCATCCGCCCATCGCCAGCAGGGCCACCACCAGAGGCACTAAAAGCAATGAGGCTACTTTGTTTCTATTGCTGTACCGCAAATATATCTCTCCTTTACTATTATTTTGCTTCGGGCTTATTCTTTGCGGCCGGGCAAATTGTTATGAATGTTGGCTTCAGGTATAATTTGGGGCATGGACGGGGCGGCGGCCAAACCAGATCGGAATCAGGGCCCGAAAACAGCCCCACTGCTGTTGCGGCCAGGACCGGGCGGCGGTATCCGATCAGATCTGTCTGGGCTGGACTTATGTTAATGTTGATTATTGCAGACGGCGGGGGACCCAATTCGTTGACGGTGGTGAAAGAGGAGTCATGCAGATAGTACTGGTGCAACCGGAGATACCGCAGAATACCGGCAACATAGCCCGCACCTGCGCGTTGACCGGCACCACCCTGAACCTGGTCAAACCCCTGGGATTTTCGGTGAATGATCGCTACCTGAAGCGGGCCGGACTGGATTACTGGAATCAGGTGGAGGTCAGAATCTGGGAGAGTTTCGCCGAATTTTGCCAAGCCCACCGGGACCACCGGTTCTACCTGGCCACCACCCATGCCCCGCGCGGTTACCACCAGGTCCGCTACCACCTCGAAGACGTGTTGGTTTTCGGGTGCGAGACCCGGGGCCTGCCCCCGCATATCCTGGAGGCCTTCCCGGAAGGCCGGATCCGTATCCCCATGCGGGACACGGGACGCTCCCTTAACCTGTCCAATGCGGCAGCCATTATATTGTATGAGGCCTTGAGGCAGAACGGTTTCGGCGGGCTCCGATAAAAAAACTCCCGCCGAAGTTCCGGCAGGAGTCACGCAGTGCGCATTATGATTGCGGTTATTTATTCATCCATCGGTTGAGGGGCCTCGGTCGGGCAGATATCCGCGCATGAACCGCAGTCGGTGCACAAATCCGGATTTATCACGTATTTATCTTCACCCTCCGAGATGGCTTCCACCGGGCATTCCTCTAAGCAGAGGCCACAGGCGATGCAATCGTCGTTTATGAAGTAGGCCATTTGTTTCGCCTCCTTTGCTCAAAATCACAATAATAGCATTATAGATAACCGGCTTTTTTTTGTCAATTTACAATAACATTTTCCACAATCCCGCATCTGGAAAGATTTTATCGTCAAATCCCCCTGCTTTGTTTATGGTATTATACAGGCAGTGAGGCAAAATATTTGTAGATCGGGGTAGGATAATGCGCTGTATTATACTGGCCAACGGCGAATATGGAGAAATGGATGCCTATAAGGATATCTTCGAGAATTCGGACACTATCCTGTGTGCCGACGGAGGGGCCAATTATGCCTTCCGGCTAGGGATCATACCCGACAGCGTTATCGGGGACCTGGACTCGGTGCGGCCTGAGGTACGGAAATACTTCACCGCCCAGGGGGTGGAATTCATCCAATATCCGGTACGCAAAGACCTGACCGACCTGCAGTTGGCCATGGACCTGGCCCGGGAGCGGGGCGCCGACCAAATGGTGCTGCTGGGGGCGCTGGGTAAACGGCTGGACCATACCCTGCATAACTTGTATGCCGGGATAGAATTAGTCCGGCAGGGAGTGAGGCTCAGCCATTACACCCCCGAATGCCGGGTTTACCTGGTGGGGGATGAACTGGTCATCGAAGGGACGGCCGGGGATATAGTCTCCCTGATCGCCTTGACCGACAGGGTGGAAGGGGCCAGTGTGGACGGGTTTGAATATTCCTTGAAAGAGCCCGTTTTGCTGAGCGATAAACCTTATGCGGTATCCAACGTGCTGGCCGGGCCACGGGGCGTTATCAGGCTGCGTTCAGGCATCCTGGCGGTCTTCCATTATTTTTGATGGAACCGGCCGGGCGTTTCACTAAGTAATTACCAATCACCAAGGGGGATCTTTTATTGGATATCTCCATCTTGACCGGGGTCTTTGCCAGCCCTTTGGAGGTCGTCCGCAGCCTGGCGGACATAATCATCGTGGCCTATATATTCTACCGCCTGTTGGGATTGATCCAGGGAAGCCGGGCCGAACAGCTGCTTAAAGGGGTAATCGTTCTGCTGTTGTTCTCTGCTGGGGCTACCTTCCTGCAACTCGACCTGCTCAATTGGCTGCTGGAGAAATTTTGGATAGTCCTGGCCATAGCTTTGCCGATCGTCTTCCAGCCTGAATTGCGCCGCATCCTGGAGCAACTGGGGCAGGGTAAATTCCTCAAGACCTACTACGGCAGCAGTGATCCTGATGTCAACCGTCTGCTGGTCCATGAGATAACCACCGCAGTCAAACTGATGGCTCGCGACAAGGTCGGCGCGCTGGTGGTACTGGTGAGGGACACTGATATCGAGGAATACCTGGACAGCGGGACCAGGATGGACTCGGCGATCTCAGCCGGGCTCCTTATCAATATATTCGTACCCAATACCCCCCTGCATGACGGGGCGGTAGTGATCAAAAACGGGCGCATACAGAGCGCTGCCTGTTTCCTGCCCCTGAGCAGCAATCCGGCTGTCGACCCCAAACTGGGAACCCGCCACCGGGCGGGACTGGGCATAACTGAGGTATCCGATGCCATCGCAGTCATCGTCTCCGAGGAGACCGGCACCATTTCGGTGGCCCGTGGGGGAAGGCTGGTAAGGTATCTAGACGAGCAGTCCCTGCAGGAGATACTGGAGGCCGAGATGGTCTCCCCGGCAGTTCCGGCGGAGGGAGTCTGGAAGAGGAGGACGGCCCATGGCCGAAAAAACAAGCAAGAATAAGAACTGGCTGCGGGTAGTGTCATTTTTGATGGCCCTCTTGCTGTGGTTCTATGTGGTCAACCAGGGGGATGTCACCTCGGCCGGTAAAACCACGGCGGTTGCCCTGCAATATCTTAACGTGCCGGCCGGCCTCAATGCCAGCGGACCCGAGCAGGTATCGGTGCGGATCTGGGGTGCTACCCGGGTAGCCTCGGAAATCCAGGCCTATGTCGACCTGGCCGGCTACGACAAAGGGGTGCATCAGGTCCCGGTCAAACTGGCCGATGTTGGGGGCGCTCTGTTCACCTCGGTGCAGCCCAAACAGGTGGAGATCACCCTGGAGGCACTCGGTGAACGGGTCATGCCCATCAAATACGAGATTATGCAAAGCCCCCAGCCCGGCTTTAATGTGACCCAGGTCCTGCTCTCCCCCGACCGCTGTGTGATCAAAGGCGATGCGGAGGTCATAAGCCGGGTGGTCACAGTGGTGGCACCGGTACGGTTGGCCGAAGTGTTGGATATAGCAATGCTTAAACCACAGCTGGAAGCCCACGATGCCAACGGCAATACCATCAGCCAGGGGGTTCAGATTGTGCCGGCGATCATCAATGCATATGTGGTGATGGAAAAGACCCAGCTAAGCAAAAAGGTCAATGTAGTGCCCCAGTTCACTGGGGTGATCGTCCCCGGCTATATAACCGGGGAAACCGTCATCGATCCCGCCCAGGTTACTATCCTGGGGGATCAGGCCCGGGTGGAGAGTATCAATGAGGTGGTCACCAAGCCTATCGATATAACCGGCCGCACCGCAGACTTCAGCCAGGCGGTGGATCTGGTCCTGCCGGAAGGGGTGTCGATCGTGCCGGCCCGGGTCAATGTGCTGGTCAAGATCGCTTCGCCACCGACTGATCATATACAACTGCCCTGATCGATAAAGATACGCTCAGTTAACGTTTCGTGAACTGGGCGTTTTCTGTTGACCAGAATGCACTACCAGAAAATCAAGTTTCAGGGTAGACTATGGTTTGTAGACATTTATCGGATTGCGCGGGTAATTTTATGGGGGCCACCGGTTGGACAGATATGTTAACATAGTGTGGTCAAAATGCATAATAAATAGATAAACATCAAATTGAACGTTGTGGTCCCCGGCTGTGCCGGTCAGACAAGGCCTGGGCGGCAGGGTGGACGATACGGCACCGGATAAATTCTCGAAATTGATGGGTGGAGGTATTTAAACGTGGGAGCGTTGTTTGGAACTGATGGAGTAAGAGGCATCGCCAATGTGGAATTGACACCGGAGTTGGCATTTAATCTGGGGCGGGCTGGCAGTTATGTGCTGGCCATGCAGGACACCACGGCGCGGCCCCGGATTATGGTGGGGAAGGACACCCGGGTCTCGGGTGACATGCTGGAGGCGGCCTTGATCGCCGGCATATGTTCGATAGGTGCCGATGTCCTGACGGTAGGGGTCATACCTACACCGGCGGTAGCCTATCTCACCCAGTTGTACAATGCTTCCTGCGGAGTGGTCATTTCCGCCTCGCACAACCCGGTACAGGACAATGGCATTAAATTTTTCGGTCCCAACGGCTATAAGCTACCCGATGAGATAGAGGAGCAGATCGAAAATCTGGTGCGGGAGGGCACCACCAACCTGAGCCGTCCGGTGGGGGAAGAGGTAGGTCGGGTCTACGACGTGGAAGAAGCCCTGAACCGCTACCTGGACTACCTGGTGTCATGTTACACCGGTTCTGACAAACCAAGCGACCTGACGGTGGTGGTAGACTGTGCCAACGGCGCCGCTTACAAGGCCGGGCCCCGCCTGTGGAGCCGTCTGGGGGCCCGGGTCATCGCCATCAATAATACCCCCAATGGGATTAATATCAATGACCGCTGCGGTTCCGCCTATACCGAAGGATTGCGGGCGGCGGTGGTGCACTTCAAAGCCGATGCAGGCATAGCCTATGATGGGGATGCCGACCGCTGCATAGTAGTGGATGAGTTCGGCAACGAGACCGACGGGGACCACCTGATGGTCATCTGCGCCCTGGATCTGCGCCGGCGGGGACTTCTCAATCCGCCTACGGTGGTGGCTACCGTGATGAGCAATATCGGCCTGGATATAGCCCTGCGGCGGGAAAGCATCCAGGTGGAAAACTGCAAGGTGGGAGACCGCTACGTGCTGGAAAAGATGAAGGAGACCGGCGCCATCCTCGGGGGTGAACAGTCCGGTCATGTGATATTCCTGGAACATTCGACCACCGGTGACGGTCTGCTGACCTCGCTCAAGCTGGTGGAAGTGATGAAGCGCACCGGACTGCCCCTGTCGGCCTTGGCCCGGGAGATGGAAAAACTGCCCCAGTTGCTGGTTAATATAAAGCTGGAAGACAAGGACACCATCCTGTCCCACGAACTGGTCACTGCCGCCTTGGGCAGTGCCGAGAAAAAACTTGGCGAGATGGGCAAATTGGTGGTACGCCCTTCCGGAACCGAGCCCTTGGTCAGGGTAATGGCTCAGGGTCCGAGACAATACCTGTTGGAGGAGGTGATCGCGGAGATCAGCGCGGCAATCAATAAAGCCCAGGAGAAATAAGCGCCTGACCTGGCTTATATGCATGTGAGGCCACGCGTCCAGCTGCGCCATGGCTGAGCGGCCAGGTGACGAGGTGGGGGTTTATCGAGATTATCGGCGGGTGCCCCCCGGTGTTGGGTTCTACCATCGTCAGCATAGCTACAAAACGGATAGCGATATGTGCAATAAAAGGCTATGCGTGTAGACTCTTTCAATTTTATAGGCAAGATTCGGCTACCACCAATTCCAAATATCAATAATTGGGGGAAATACTTTAATGTGTGGAATCATGGGTTATATCGGCAAAGGCGACGCCGTGCCGGTAATCATCGACGGCCTGAGTAAGCTGGAATACCGCGGCTATGACTCGGCCGGAATAGCAATATACAATGATGGCAATCTTAAATTAACCAAGAAAAAGGGACGCCTGGCGGAGATGGTAGCCGCCCTGGGCCAAGTCCAGCCGGCCGGCCTGGCTATCGGCCATACCCGCTGGGCCACCCACGGGGTGCCCAGCGATGCCAACGCCCATCCCCATGCCGACTGCAGCGGCCGCATCGCGGTGGTGCACAACGGCATCATCGAGAATTACGCCGGGCTACGCAAGGAATTGATGCTGGAGGGGCATGATTTCATCTCTGAAACCGACACCGAGGTGCTGGCCCACCTGGTGGAGAAATACTACCAGGGCTCGCTGGAGGAGGCGGTGCGCCGGGCCCTGCAGGACGTACATGGTTCCTACGCCATCGCCGTGGTCTGTGCCGACCAGCCCGACCGCATCATCGCCGCCAAGAAAGACAGTCCTTTGATAGTAGGCCTGGGCAGCGGCGAGAACTACCTGGCTTCTGACATCCCCGCCATCCTGGGCAGGACTAACCAGGTCTACATCCTGGAGGATGGCGAGTTTGTGGTGCTGAAATCTGATTCGGTGGCAATTACTGATTTTCAGGGCAATCCGGTCAGCAGGAAGATATTTACCGTGACCTGGGATCCGATCGCCGCCGAAAAAAATGGCTTCGAGCACTTTATGCTCAAAGAGATCCACGAGCAGCCCAATGCCCTAAAGGAAACCTTGCGCGGCAACATCAAGGATGACGTGATTGACCTCACCGATCTTGGCATCGACGATATCCTGGCCGGAGTGGAGAAGATCTATATCGTGGCCTGCGGCACCGCCTATCACGCTGGGCTGGTAGGCCGCAGTATCATCGAGAAACTGGCCGGGATTCCGGTGGAGACCGACATCGCCTCGGAATTCCGCTACCGTGACATCCTCTGGCAACCCGCTTCGATGATGATGGTTATCAGCCAGTCAGGCGAGACCGCCGACACCCTGGCAGTACTGAGGGAGGCCCAACGGCAGGGGATAAAAGTCCTGGCGGTCACCAATGTGGTGGGCAGTTCGGTGGCCCGGGAGGCCGACCGGGTCATATACACCCATGCCGGGCCGGAGATCGCGGTGGCTTCCACCAAAGCATACTCCACCCAGGTGCTGGTCATGTACCTGCTGGGGCTGCATCTGGCCCGCCGGCGGGGCACCCTGAGCGAAACAGAGCTGCAGGGGCTGGCCTATGGCATCAGCCAGATGGATAAAGCGGTCGAGAAGGTACTGACCCAACGCGAAGACATCAAGCGTCTGGCCGAGAAATACCAGGGAGTGGCGGATACCTTCTTCCTGGGGCGGGGACTGGACTACTCGGTGGCCATGGAGGGGGCCCTAAAGCTGAAAGAGATCTCCTACGTCCATGCCGAGGCTTATGCGGCCGGTGAATTGAAACACGGCCCCCTGGCCCTGATCGACGTGGGGGTTCCGGTGCTGGCCCTCATCACCCAGGATAACCTGGTCGACAAGACCATGTCCAACATCAAGGAGGTCAAAGCCCGCGGGGCGGTGGTGGTGGCGGTCTGCAAGGAAAACCTGCAGGAAGCCTGCCAGGAATGTGACGAGCAGATACTGCTGCCCAATGTGGACCAATTGCTGGCGCCGCTGGTATCGGTGGTGCCTCTGCAGATATTTTCTTACTACATGGCCATCTTCCGGGGAGCCGATGTAGATAAACCGCGTAACCTGGCCAAAAGTGTGACAGTGGAATAGGACGCAGCTCCAATTTGATATTAACTTGACCGGCACAGGGGGATATAATGAGAGCATATATCTCACTGTGCCATTGCTTTGTCGGGCAGCGGCCTTCTGCGGTCGTCCCAGTAAAGATGTGGAGGGGTGCCATTTGGCTAAATATGCGGATTCGGAATCCATAGGGAAAAAATTGGTCCAACCCCGGGTAATACCGAAGTGCTGGCATTTCATGCAGCCAGAATTCGTCGAGTACGTGGAAGGGGAGAGTCTGACCCTGGAGTTCCCGGTGCTGGAGGTATATTCCAACCCGCGGGGTACCATGCAGGGTGGCTTCATGACCGCCGCCTTCGACAACACCTTCGGGGCCTTGCTGCAGATGGAGACCCGCCGCCGCGACATGGCTTCCATAGATATTCACATGAATTTTCAGCGGCCCATATTTGTCGGAGATATATTGGTAGTCCGTGCGCAGGTGAAGACCATCGGTCAAACCCTGGCCCACCTGTACGGTGAAGGCTTCGATAAAAGCCAGGGGCGTTTGACGGCTACCGCGGTCAGCAACCTGATGCTGATGGGACAGGAGAAGTTCGCCAGGAAAGAAGACGGTCCGCAATCCGAATAGCTCCGCCCAGCCAATTCCGCATCATTGCGAAATGCTGCCCTATGTCAAGTCGGCTCCCGGCTGCACCCGTTGCGGATGCCGGTGGGGAGGGCCGGGATTGGGAAGACCTGTGCCGACCTGCTCCCCCTATGCCAGGGCCGGCAGTTTTTGACAAATGAAAATGAAAACAATCACAAACATTGACCTTTCGGGGTGTATTCGCATATATTGAGATTACCAGGAAACAGCACTGGCTGTAAGTACTGGCAGATACCCTGCACCAGGGGACGAAAAGAAAAGGTTCTTCGGAAGGTTCATTACTAATTCCCGGCAGTCATACCAAAAGAGGTGTTGCTGGAAAAGACCCAGGGTTAAGGTATAGGCTTAAGACTTAAACAGAGATCTAGGGTAAGGGTAGTAAGGAAGATCCGAGAAGACACGTTTTCCAGGTAAAGTCCAAACCATAATATCGCACGGTATGATTGGATTGGGAAATTAAGGTCCCCGCAGGCCGATACCCGGAGACCGACCCCAAGTGCTCCGGGGGGAAACCGGAAAGTGACAGGGTAAATCCCGCAAGGAGGTACTCGGTGATCAGTACCACACAAAAGTAAAGGGCCAACTCTATCCTATATAGAAGTTGGTCCTTTGCTTTTTCTAGCCGAAATGGGGTAATTCACTCCTGCCTGTCCTATAATGGCAATAAATAATGGAGCAAGAGGAGGAATCCCCGATGAAGACTTATCGTGAGGTCTTGCACATGCACCTGCCGACCCGCCGGGGGCTACAGAATATAACCCGCCAGGTGCAGCGGGTGGTGGAGGCCAGCGGCGTCAAGGAAGGCCTGGTGTTGGTGAACCCCATGCACATAACCGCCAGTGTATTCATCAACGATGATGAGAGCGGGCTGCATCATGATTTCGAGGTATGGCTGGAGAAGCTGGCCCCGGAGAAGCCCTACAGCCAGTACCGCCACAACGGTTTTGAGGATAATGCCGATGCCCACCTCAAACGCACCGTCATGGGGCGTGAGGTGGTCGTGGCCATCACCGGCGGCAAGCTCGATTTTGGTACCTGGGAGCAGATCTTCTATTTCGAGTTCGACGGTAAAAGGGACAAGCGGGTATTGATCAAAGTGATCGGCGAATAGATGACTTAGATATCCCCCAGGGCCGGGGGATATCGGTTTTTAGGTTTAGAATGGCTTACTGGCGCTCCTGCAGCTTGTTCCAGGCCGGCGCCTCCAGGAAGCTGCCGGCAACGTTGTCTTCCATCTCCAGGAACATTTTATAGGGAATGGTGAGAGACAGGATATCCCGCTCGACATGGTGGCGCTGGGAGATATCGAAGAAACCGACCACCGCCCGGGGCCGCTCCCGCAGCGCCTCCGCATACCCATACAGGATGGACTGGCAGGCGGCTCCGAAGGGAACGGTTACACTTTCGCCGCTGCCGCGGTTATATCCCGCCATTACCACCAGGGCCGACAGCTGGTCGGGGTTTACAAAGAAGACCACCAGCCGGGGTTGGTCCGCCTCGTCGACCTGGGCCAGGGGTTTGAACACCACGTAGCGGGCCGGTACATCGGTGAAGGGCATCGCCTCCACCCATTGACGAGCCAGGTCGGGGGTCTGGAAGAAGCGCTCCCCTGCGGCCATCTCCGAATCGGGGGCCCGGCCCAGGGCGGCGGCAGCCTCGGGGCTGCCGGTGGACAGCAGGCAATGGATGGGAAATCGGCCATAGCAATCGCCGAATCCGAGACCGACCCCTCCACCCGGACAGCCATAGGTCTGGCGGTCGAAGATGGCGGTGCGGCCGCGCGCCGCCGCCAGCATCATGGTGCCTACGCAGCCGCGCCGGGCCCCTGCCTTGAACTGGACCCCGCCGGCCGGTTTGGTATCGGTTAGCAGAACGGCGATGGGCTGCATTTTAACCTTGAGGGCTTCAACCAGTTTACTTTCCATAGGGATATCCTCCACAATCGTCGTCGTATGGACTCAGGCCGTTAGGGACGCATGGGATTTTCTCCCAGCACTTGTTTAATGGTTGAACATATATAGAACGAGTTATTCTCCACTCCTAATTATATATAATTTCACCCCCGATGACGCAAATCAAAGACGGGTTTTGCGGTCATCAGCACCCCGCAATCGGAGCCATGCGGCAAGGGCGAGCCTGCTCGGTATCCTGCCCTTGGAGGGTATTATTTAATTTTGCTGAGGCTGTTATAATTTCATAAAGTGCTTCCGTTCGGAGCGAGGTTTAGCCATGGGTGAGGGCCAGGCGAGCTGCTTCGGACCAGGTCGGGTTCTGGAGCCAACTGCTGAAGAAATCGCCCGAAGAGCAAAAGTGCTATGCCGGATGCCCGCTCAATAAATAAAGATAACCTTTGACAGGTGAGGTCGGGGATCTGGGTCAGGAGGGGCAGAGTGGATAAACAGGTGAACTTGTTGTATTTCAGCGCCACCGGTACGACTGCCCGGGTGGTGCAGGCGATCGGGGAGGGCCTGGGCGGTCCGGTGCGGGAACGTGACGTCACCCATCCCTACAGCCGCCGGGATTTCCGTTTTGGCCCGGGGGATTTGGTCGTGGCCGGGGTACCTGTGTATGCGGGACGGGTACCGGATTTCCTGGTCGACTACCTGGCCCGGGTTAAAGGCGACCATACCCCGGTGGTCTGTGTAGTGGTCTATGGCAACCGTGATTATGACGATGCCTTGCTGGAACTTAAGGATATCATGGAAAACAACGGTTTCATGGCTGTCGCCGCTGGAGCCTTCATCGGCGAGCATTCCTTCACCGGCCGGGTGGCCACTGGCCGCCCGGACCGGCAGGATCTGCAGATTGCCCGCGATTTCGGGGCCCGGCTCCAGGCCAAACTGGCTGCCATGGACAACGGACAGGCGGAGCCGGAACTGATCGTAAAAGGCAATTTCCCTTACAAAGAGCGGGTTCCAAAGATACCGGCCATCCCGGTGATCGGGGCGGGTTGCCTGGAATGCGGGATGTGCGCGGAAAGCTGCCCCATGCAGGCTATCAACTGGAAGAACTTCCGCGATATAAACGGGACCAAGTGCATTCTGTGCTGCCGGTGCGTCAAAATCTGCCCGGTGCAGGCCGTCTCAATCGACCATGAAAAACTGGACAAGGTACGGCAGATGCTAATCACCAAGTGCCAGGTGCGCCGGGAGCCGGAGATATTCCTTTAGCGACGAGAGCATCCAAGCGGGTCGGAGCTGATATCCGGGGAGCGGACCTCATTAATGCGGCTCGATCTCTCCACAAAAACCGGAGGAGTGTTCGCCTATGATCAACGAGATACTGCCGGACCTATATTTAATCGAGATACCTTTGCCCAAGAACCCCCTGCGGGGGTTGAATTCCTACTTCCTGCGCGGGGGGGAGAGGAATCTGCTCATCGACACCGGCTTCAACCTGCAGGATTGCTGGGTGGTCATGGAAGACGCTTTGCGGCAACTGGACGCCTGCCTTGACACCACCGACATTTTCCTCACCCATGCCCATTCCGACCATGCCGGTCTGGTCGAGTACCTGGCCACCCCTGGCAACCGGGTGTTGATGGGCGAACGGGATGTTGAGATACTGGAGATAGGACTGCGGGACCGCAAGTTCCTTATGGCTTCAGCCCGCCATCTTCACCAGAGCGGGCTGCTGGCAGCCGGGACGCCGTATACACCCGAGGAGGAAGCGGTGGTCAAATATGCCGGCAACAAGGCGGTCAGCCTGACCCGATTGCGGCAAGGCGACCGGGTGACGGCGGGGAACTACGACTTCCGTTGCATTGAGACCCCCGGGCATAGCCCCGGCCACATGTGCCTCTATGACCCGGCCAAGAAGCTGTTGGTGGCGGGTGACCATATCCTGGCCACCATCACTCCCAACATAGGTCTCTGGGCGGTGAATCACGATGCGTTGGGCGAATACCTGCAGAGCCTGGACAAGATCTGCAGCCTGGAGGTTGACTTGGTCCTGCCGGGACACCGCGATCTTGTTTATGATATGCGGGGCCGGATTGCGGAGATCAAGGAACACCACGACCGGCGCATGCAGAACATCCTGGACATAGTGGGGGGCGAACGGATGACCTCAGCCCAGGTAGCCGCGGAGATGGAATGGGATTTGACCTACCCCAATTGGGATGCATTCCCCTTTAATCAGAAGATGCATGCCGCGGCCGAAGCCATGGCCCACCTCTACCACCTGGTCCTGCGCAATCGGCTCGATATGAGCTGCGATGAGGGGATCTATTACTTCCGGGCTCAATAGACTGATATCTGGTCTCCGCCCGGCATCGCAACCAGCTCCGGACCAGAGCCCGGGCTGTTTATCCTGGCATTGTGTGATGACAGATAATATAACTTCCCGACCATACCAATCACTGCTGTGATAAGCTAAAATTGATGATCATGTACATCTTGGAGGCTCATTGATGAAAATAGTGACAACCTCCCGGGCGATCGACTTGTTACGGGCCTTTCGCAGTTTTATCGATCCGATGATAATCATTGCCGGTGATTCCGGATCATTTATCGACGTAAATGATGCCTGGGTAGAAACTACCGGCTATAGCCGTGATGAGCTTTTAAATAGTTCCGTGATCGAACTGGGAGTGCACAGCCTGGAGGAACTTCAGCAAATTATCGGGAAAATAAAGATTCATGGCTCCATTCAACGGAAAGTATCCTTTTACCGGAAGTCCAGGGAATGGCGTACTTACCTGGCGACATTGATAGTGGTGACCCTGCAGGAAAGAACTTGTTTACTGGCGATTTACCGGGACATATCTGAACGCCGGCAGATGGAGAGCCCTCTGCTTGAATCGGCTGCCATGTTCACCAAAGCCTTTCAGTGCAACCCTGACCTGATGGCCATCAGCAGTCTGCGGGACGGGCAGTATGTCGATATCAACGACGCTTTTGTGGAGATTACCGGTTATACCCGGGAGGAGACCATCGGCCGCACCGTCTTCGACATCGACATATGGGCCAGTGAGGCGGACCGGGCCCAATTGATCCAAAGATTGGAGCAACAGGGCCAGGTACGAAACCATGAGATAAACCTGCGTCTAAAATCAGGAGAAATCCGTACTTTTCTACTCTCCGCCGAAACCGTCACCATAGATGGAGAACCACATTTTATCAATTCCAGCCGGGACATAACCGAGCGGATGCAAAATCAAAAAGCCATCCAATCGGAAAAAGAGAGATTTGCCAAGGCGTTCAATGCCAGCCCGGTCATCATGGCCATAAGTACCATGGATAGAGGCCGGCTGATCGATGTCAATGACCGCTTTTGCCAATTTATTGGTGTCGACCGGGCGGGACTATTAGGCCGTAAGGCGTCTGATTTTGGATTTAGATTGGAATCAGCCGATTATGATGCGCTGATAGCCGCCATTTCCGATTCCCCTTCCATCCGTGACCACGAAGTACGCTATCGTGATCCGCAAGGGAGGTTAAGACAAGCCTTGTACTCGTGCGAAAAAATAAATATAGATGGCGAAAACTGCTTGATCAATATCTTTGCCGACATAACCAAACAAAGAGCGCTGGAAATCGAGATGAACCGTCTGGACCGCCTCAACCTGGTGGGAGAAATGGCTGCCAGTATCGGTCACGAGATCAGAAACCCGATGACTACGGTACGGGGCTATCTCCAGCTGATGAGGGAGGAGCCCGATTTTGTCCGGGTGAGCGAAAGTCTCGATCTGATGGTCGAGGAGTTGGATCGGGCCAATTCGATAATAACCGAGTTCATCTCCCTGGCCAAGGATAAAATAGTTGAACTGAGGATGGCCAACCTGAACGCCGTTATCGGTAAAATTGAACCGTTGCTTAAAGCCTCATCATTGATGCGCGATCATCAGATTATATTTAAATTGGAGCAGGTGCCCGATATTCTCCTTGATGTCGAGGAAATCAGGCAATTGATCCTGAATCTGGTCAATAACGCCATGGAGTCGATGATCCTCCCCGGCATTATCCAAATCAACACCGATTTCGCTGATGAACAGGTGGTGTTGAGCGTAGAAGACCAGGGCCATGGCATCGCCAGTGAGATGATTGACAAGCTCGGGACGCCATTTGTGACCACCAAGGAGCACGGTACCGGCCTGGGCCTGCCGACATGTTACCGGATAGCCGCCCGGCATCAAGCCCGATTAGGATTTGAAACGGGCGCAACCGGAACCACCTTTTACGTACGTTTTCCCGTACCGGATAAATCCAGCCAGCCATAGGGGCAGCCTGCCCTCTCTCTTCCATGGTCACAAGTATGATATCGACCTGGAGGATCTCCCCGAAACTCGATAATACCCGATCCGCCTCTGCCCCCGCTGAGATCGGGCGGATTATTTGGCGGGGGACTATTATTACCCGTTCTTTCCCGATTATAATTAATGCTGTAAAGGCAAAACCGAATGGCCTTTACTTAAATGACAGTAAAGCGAGGGGTGGAGAGTAAATGGTCAAGCTCACCGATCACATCTATTTCGTCGAGGCTCCCAACAAAGCCCGGTTCCCCTACTGCCATTGCCTGCTGATCGAAGACGAAAGGCGGGTCCTCATGGATACCGCTTGCGGCGACGAGAACATCGCGGAATTACTGAAGACCCCGGTCGACATTATCGTCAACACTCATTTCCATGAAGATCACATCCTGGGCAATTACCGTTTTCCCGACGCCCAGGTCTGGATGCACCGCCTGGATGCCCCCGGGGCTCGTACCCTTCCCAGTTTCCTGGAATATTACGGTTTCTCTGATTTCGGAGGCGATGCCCTCGGCCAGGACTTCATAACCGGCATCGACCTGCACGCCACCCCGGTCCATCGGGAATTCGAGGATGGGGATATCCTTGATTTCGGTCGCACCCGAATGCGGGTTATCCATACCCCCGGTCATACCCCGGGTCACTGTGCCTTCTATGAGGAGAAAAGCGGGCTGTTGTTCACCGCCGACATCGACCTGAGCAGCTTCGGACCGTGGTATTCGCATCGCTGCAGCGATATCGACGATTTCGTCGTCTCCATCCGGCAGTGCGCCGAACTGGATCCGAGGATAGTGGTATCATGTCACAAGGGTATCATCACCGATGACCTGCCCGGCCGTTTCAAAGCCTACGAGGAGGTCATCTACCGCAAGGAGGAGGAAATCATCAAAGCCCTGGCAGTTCCGTCGACGGTGGAGGAATTGGCGCTCCGGCAGGTCGTCTACGGTGCTCAGAACACACTGAACGACCTGCTGGTGTGGATGGAAAAAGCGGGGGTTGCCCAGCACCTGAAGAGGCTAATGAAGCACAACCGGGCCGCCCAGGAGGATGGGCGCTACTATCTGATCTAGAAACCGGCATGCCGGTATTACTTGAGTCGGAACGCGCCGGTATGGTACCATAAAACAAATGAATATAAACAGACGGTCAAAGTAGTCGGGTGAAAACCGGATTATGTAAGGAGAAGACACCTGAGGTCGGCGGTCCTGGCCCAGGGGCTTTTCCCTGAGAAGTCGGCTTACTGGGGTGGGTAGCCTTTTTGAAGGTTACCCGCTTTTTTATATGCCTTTTAACCGGAGGGAAGGAGGGGCGAGGATGGACGAGGAACTGAACCGACGAGTAAAAAGGGATCTCATCAAGAGCCTGGTATTGGCGAGGCTGCCTCTGACCACATCGGCAGGCATACTCTGCTCAACATGGTAAATCCCATGTAATCGGGAAAAGGGTGGCTGTACGGATTCAAACCCGAGATATATTTACTATAACGGGAGGCCGGGAAGTTGTTCAAATTTTGGCTGGCTATAGCTATTTTTGTTTTAAC
Source organism: Syntrophomonadaceae bacterium (assembly GCA_040217755.1). Classification (GTDB taxonomy): domain Bacteria; phylum Bacillota; class Syntrophomonadia; order Syntrophomonadales; family Syntrophomonadaceae; genus PHAA01. The sequence continues at coordinate 41,179 of JBEHWJ010000007.1, forward strand.
CTATACTTATATAATCAATGAGAAATATCACCGTACCATCACGGTCTGGGTGGCCGCGGCCATAGCTGTGGCGCTGGGCCTTCTAAACCAGGAGCAGGCCATCGGGTACATCGATTTCAATACTATCCTGTTGCTTATCGGTATGATGGTGATAGTGGGTATAACCCGCAAAAGCGGGGTTTTCGAATTCCTGGCCATCAAGGCGGCCAAGCTGGTCAAAGGTCAACCGCTGGCACTGCTGGTGGCACTGGCCCTTGCCATGGCAGTTACCTCGGCATTTTTGGATAATGTGACCGCGGTGCTCTTGATAGTGCCTATCACCTATGCCCTGACGGACCGGCTGGACATATCCCCTGTACCTTTTCTGTTTACCGAGATAATCGCCTCCAATATCGGCGGGGCCGCGACCTTGATCGGAGACCCGCCCAACATCATGATCGGCAGTGCCACCGGTCTTGGATTCATGGATTTCCTGGTAAATATGGCCCCGCCGGCGATAATGGTCCTGCTGGCCACCATCGTATGCCTGGTCTGCATATACCGGAAAGACCTGGTTGCCGAGGCCGACAAGATAGAAAGACTGATGGTGCTCGACGAGATGGAGTATATCCAGGAATGGCTGCTGCTCAAGAAGTCCCTGGCCGTCCTGGCGTTGACCATCCTGGGGTTTCTGCTGCATCAAGCCCTGCACCTCGAATCAGCCACCATCGCCCTGCTCGGGGCCGGGGCCCTGATGCTTATCAGCGGGGAGGAACCGGAAGAAACATTGCTGGCCATAGAATGGCCCACCATCTTCTTCTTCGGAGGGCTCTTCGTCCTGGTCGGCAGTCTGCAGGCCAACGGGGTGATCAATTTCGTCGCCCAAAAGATGATGCTGGTGACCGGAACCGATGTCCCCCTGCTGGGGACGCTGGTCTTGTGGTTATCGGCGCTTGCGTCGGCTTTTGTGGATAATATACCTTTCGTGGCCGCCATGATCCCCCTGCTGCAGGCAGCAGGGCATATCGGTCAGATGCCTATGGAGTCGATCTGGTGGTCCCTGGCGCTGGGGGCTTGCCTGGGTGGCAACGGTACGTTGATCGGGGCTTCGGCTAATGTGATCGTGGCGGGCATCGCAGAGCGGCACGATACCCCGATCAGATTCCTGGATTTTCTGAAGGTAGGCTTCCCCTTGATGATCCTATCGATAGTAATAGCCAACCTCTACCTTTATCTGGTCTTTTGGCATTAATCGAATCGGCATCCCGGTTCGCCTGAAAAGACAGGCCCAGGAGCCTGGGGGGGTGGAGAACCGCACCCTGGCTCGATTATAGGGTCTTCACAAGAAATTCATCTGTTTGTGGCAAGCTAGTGGTTAGGACAGTGAGCCCCGGTGATGGCTGGCGCCACAATCCGAATAATGAATCGAGGAGTGTAATGCGAATATGAAATGGGAAGTACCAACCCAACGAAATATGCTGCTGGGGTTGGTGGCGGTGTTGCTGGCCGCCCTGATCCCCCTTGGAATCTCATATTATCAGGCTAATTCCCAAGCTGTGGCGACCGTCGATGGGCAGAGGATCGAGCAAGAAGAACTATACCAGTTCATGGTGCGGCAGAACGGGCCGCAGGCCCTTGATTCACTTGTCTCTCAGAAGATCGTGGAATTGGAGGCGGGAAAGCGGAATGTTGGGGTTTCGGAAGAGGAGATCCAGGCCGATTTACAGAGCTATTATGATTACTACGGCGGGGAGGAGGCATTCATGCAGACCCTGGCCGCCAGCGGTTATACGCTGGAGCGGGTCCGGGAGGATATAGCCCTGAATATCAAGATCGAGAAGCTGCTGGAACCGCGGATAGCTATCAGTGACGAAGAGATGAAGACCTATTTTGAGGAGAACCAGGCCGATTTCGCCCGGGAGGAGCAGGTGCAGGCCAGCCACATCCTGGTGGACACCGAGGAAAAGGCCCGGGAAATCGAACAGCGGTTGGCCAATGGCGAGGACTTCGCCCAGCTGGCCCGGGAGAACTCCACCGATACCGCCAGCGCCGCCAATGGGGGAGACCTGGGCTTCTTCGGACGCGGGCAGATGGTGGCGGAATTCGAAGCGGCCGCCTTGGGGATGCAGGTAGGTCAGGTGAGCGAGCCGGTCAAGACCGATTACGGTTATCATATAATTAAGGTTACCGGTAAGAAGGCAGCCCAGCCTCCGGACTTCGAGCAGAGCCGGGATAAGATCCGGGAGGCCTTGTTCGAGCAGAAATCCCAGGCGGAATTCGATACCTGGCTACAGGAGATGCATGGGCAATACGAGATCAAGACATTTCTGGATTAGCAGGGGAACCGGGGGCCACGGACTATGGGTAGGACAGACCGTTAATATTGCGGGGCTGCTATCTGCCCCCGGGTTGGGAGTCCCGACGGGAGGGAAGGAGCCAACCCGCCGAAGCCTATGCCGGGTTTGTACTACACCAGGATCCCATGGATTGCCGGCCTTTGGCGGGACGTTGGCGGCCCATGGAGGAAAATACCTCTACCAGTGTTGTATAAGAGGAATTATAATTCTATATGTCGAATTAGGGGACTAACGAATATATGGTTTTCGAGTTCCCGGGCCTAAAGCTGCGGTGATGGCCGGGAACCGACAGGGTACAGCTGGAAACGGCTTGGCCTCCCGATGCGGAAAGAAAACTGCCTGTTGGATTGTTGGTCCAGGGCCGGATGTGATTTTGCGCAGCTGGCCTTTTGTTTTGAATTGGAGGGGGATTCTGGTGCGGGGATTGTTAAGATGGTTTACTATGGTGGCTGTGGTGATGAGCCTGGTTTTGGGACCGCTATCCGGAAATTGGGCGAAAGCGGCGGGCGGGAATGGAGACGGTTCGGGAGGGGGCCAAAACAACCCCCTGGTCATCGAGAGTTCCAACCCGGCCGACGGGGCTGCCGGGGTAGCCAACCTGGAGTATATCAAGATCGTGTTCAGCAAAAACGTGGTCTACATGACAGTGCGGGACAAGAACATGCAGTGCTTTTCACTGTGGTCAGGCTCGCAGAGGGTCCCAGCTGAAATAATCATGGCCGATGATCAGGTAGAGCGGGAAAAACGCAATGATGTGCTGGTCAAGCCCAAGCAACCCTTGAAGGCAGGCCTCACCTACCGGGTGGAGGTAGCTCCAGAAGTGGAGTCCAAGAGCGGGGTGACCCTGGGGCAGAAAGCCACCATCACCTTTACCATGGCCGGGGGAAGCCAGGCCCCAGCCCCGGTGACACCGGGCAAGGACCAACCAGCCGCCCCCGATACCCAGGTCAGTAACCAGCCCGGCAATATCTCCCCCGTGTCCGTCGATAAAGCAGCCCCCGGGACCATCGCCGATAACCCGGCTGCGGCCGGAAATGAAACCGGAACCACCGCGCCGTCGGCTGCAGTTGCGGAGCAGGATACGGCCAACCCGGCAGGATCCAACAGCAACAACCTGTTATGGATCGGCCTGGGAGCCGCGGCCCTAGGTGTTGCCATCCTCATTTACCGGTGGAGGGGCAGCAAAAACTAGAAAGCATGGCGGGAACAACTCCCGCTTAGAGGTGGGTACTACGAAGAGATCTTTGGTTCCGATTTTCATACTGGCCCCCTTCCTGGTTATTCTATTTTCCCTGTCGATCGGGCGGTATCCGATCGATGCTTCCAGTGTCGTACAGGTGCTCTGGTGCAAGCTCACCCTGCAGCCTTGTCCGGTGGATGAGATATACCAGACGGTGGTCTGGGATATACGACTGCCGCGGGCTGTGCTGGGGGCTATGGTGGGGGGTTGCCTGGCTATCAGCGGCGCCTCTTTCCAGGGTTTGTTCCGCAATCCGCTGGTCAACGCAGGCCTGCTGGGAGTCAGCTCAGGGGCTGGATTTGGGGCCTCGGTAGCCATCGTAATGTTTGACAACGTCCTGATAACTTACCTGCTGGCTTTTAGCTGCGGTATGCTGGCGGTGGTCCTGAGCTACCTCATCGCCAGGGTATACAAAGCCACCCCCACTATCATGCTGGTACTGGGAGGAGTAATCGTCTCGTCGGTATTTTCGGCTCTGATCTCATTGCTCAAATACCTGGCCGACCCCACCGATCAACTGCCGGCCATCGTTTTCTGGCTGATGGGAAGCCTGGCCAATGCCCGCTTCAACGATATTTTAATCGCGGGAGTGCCCATGCTGATTGGAATTTCGGGTCTGCTGCTGCTGCGGTGGAGGATAAACGTGCTGTCGATGGGCGACCGCGAAGCCCACACCCTGGGAATCAATACTACCCTAAACAAGGGCATCGTAATCGCCTGCGCCTCCCTGGCCACTGCCGGGGCGGTATGTGTAAGCGGCATAATCGGCTGGGTGGGACTGGTTATGCCCCATATCGGCCGCATGCTGGTTGGTAATGACAACAAGGTGCTGATACCGGTCAGCCTATCGCTGGGGGCGGTTTTCCTGGTCATCGTCGATGACGTGAGCCGGATATTGACCGGCGGGGAGATCCCTCTGGGCATCCTGACCGCTTTGATCGGCGGCCCCTTCTTCGTCTACCTGTTGAAGAAAACCAAAGGGGGTGGCTGGTGATGAAGCCTCTGCTGGAGGTTCAGGAACTGAGCTTCAAATACTCCGGCGACCTTATCTTTGACAAGGTGAGCCTGGATATAAAACCCGGGGAGGTATTCTGTTTGCTGGGGCCCAACGGCTGCGGCAAGACCACCCTGCTCGACTGCATCCTGGGGTGGCTTAAGCCCTGCTCAGGCCGGATAATGCTCGACGGCGCCGATATAACCGATATGCCGGCCCGGCGGGTCGCCCATCACTTGGCTTATGTCCCCCAGATACATGAGAAGACCTTCCCTTACCTGGTGAAGGATATTGTCCTGATGGGGAGAGCTTCATATTTGGGAACTTTTGAGGCTCCTTCCGATGAAGATGTCATGATTGCAGAGAGAGCGCTGGAGATGGTGGGGATGGGTAGTTTCAAGGAGCGCCCCTACACCCAGTTAAGCGGTGGGGAAGGGCAGTTGGTGATGGTGGCCCGGGCCCTGGCCCAGCATACCCCGATGATAATAATGGATGAGCCGACCGCCCATCTTGATTATCACCACGAATTGACTATCCTGGAGACCATCGTTAAGCTGGTCAGGGACAGTGGATTGTCGGTTTTGATGGCTACTCATAATCCCAATCATGGATTCCATCTGCAAAAGAGCGGGGTTAACGTCAGGGTGGCCATGCTTAAAAACAAACGCATGATACATGTCGGATCCACTGCAGAGGTTTTATCGGAATATAAACTGGGCGAGCTGTACGATATCCTGGTCCGGATTGTTGACTGCGTCCTGGAGGACGGGGGGATTCTGAAACAGGTGGTGCCGGTCAGCACCATCACCCGCAGTTGAGGAAATATTTTCTGGAGGGATTCATATGATAGATAGACGCGGTCAAAAAGGCAGAACTCTGGTGATCCTCATAGTGGTGATGGCCATCCTGGGGTCGATATTGACCGGCTGTGGTGGGGATAAGGGCCGCGTAGAAACCGGGGATAAAACAGCTACCCGGGTGATTACCGATTGCGCCGGCAGCCGGGTGGAGGTTCCTCTCGATCCGCAGCGCATCGCCTGTACCTGCCCAGAAGCCGGTTACGCCCTGGCCCTGTATGGCAAGGGGGACAGGATCGCTGCCACCACCGGCGGTATGCAGCGGGATGTGCTGCTGACCGAGATGTATCCTCGCCTCAAGGGACTGCCGGTTCCCAAAAAAGGCGGTGATATCAACATAGAGGAATTGATCAGGATCAACGCCGACCTGATATTTGTCAAGGCCGATACCATCAAAAATGAAGCGGTGATGGAGAAGCTGGGCCTGGCCCGGATACCGGTGGTCGTGTTTGAATATGCCGGCATAGAGGAGCAGTGCTATGCCATGCAGATGATGGCCACCATTGTGGGGGCCGAGGAGGAGGGGCAGAGGTATCAGCAATTCTACCAGGATACCATGGCCATGGTGCAGGCCCGGGTGGCATCCATACCCGATGCCCAGAGGGTCAGCGTCTACCATTCCAGCCAGGAGGCAACCCGTACCGACTCAGCCGGAACCCTGGCCGCCGACTGGACCAAGGCGGCGGGGGTCAAAAATGTGTCAGTGGGGCAGAATCTGAAATTTAGCGATGGAGACCATTACGCCAGCCTGGAACAGATCCTGTTGTGGGACCCGGATTATATTTTGGTAAACAATCCGGATGTAGTAGGGTATATAATGGAACATGAGCAATGGCGGCCATTGCAGGCGGTCAAGAACCAGCGGGTACTTCCCCTTCCGGTGGGGATATCGCGCTGGGGCCATTTCAATTCCCTGGAGACTCCCTTGGTCGTGGTATGGACCGCCAAGACAGTCTACCCGGAATTATTCGCCGATGTAGATATATATCCCATAATCCATGAATTTTATGCCCAGTTCTTCGATTGGGACCTGGACCAGGCTACCATGGACAGGATGCTGAAGAGCCAGGACATGCGGGAACCCAGGAGTTAGCTATCAGCGGGGTGATTTAATAAGATGAAAGTACTGATATGCATCGATGATACCGACAATATCGATATCAAGCGCGGAACCGGCCAGCTGGCCTCCCAACTGGCCCGGGATATAGAGGAGAAGGGATGGGGCAGGTGCGAACCGGTGACCCGCCATCAGCTGCTGGTCCACCCCGATGTACCTTATACCTCCCATAACAGTGCTATGTGTTTTGCTGCTGATATAGAGGAAGAGGCCTTGGATGAGGTCATCGCCTACGGCAGCAGTTTTCTTGAAAAAGAAAGGGCGGCGGGTTCCGACCCCGGCCTATGCCTGGTGATCCCGGAGAGGCTTACCAATCCCGGTTGGCTGATCGCCTATGGCTTCTCCGCCAAGCAAGAGGTGCTTAACAAGGATTATGCCTATGACGTAGCCCGGGAGATGGGCATATACTTGAGCGAACACGGGGGAACCGGGGACGGGGTGGTCGGAGCCCTGGCCGGCAGCGGCCTGCGCCTGAGCGGCAATGATGGCCGTTTCCGCGGCAAGCTGTCGATCGCCGAACCGGGACAGGCGACAACCGTCAGGGAGATCACCGCCCGCTCCTATATTACCAGGGTCAGGAGCAAGGATGACGGCCGGGTACTGGCGGAAGATGAATTGGTCGAGATAGGGGAGGTGGTAAAAGCGGTATTGATCGATAGGGAAGCGGTCCTGATGGTCCGGCCGCTGACAGTCCCGGGAGATAGAGGTGCGGTCTGGAGGACTTGCACCAAGGACGAGCTGAGGTGTTACTAAGGCAGACCAAAAAATTTGAAAGTGGGAGGAGATAGTTTGCTTAGCAGGAAGAGAAACCGTTTATACGTTTTAATAACCCTGGTGTTGATGATGGCAGCGGTGATGGTGCCGGCGGGACTGGCAGCCGGGGCCCCGGTGCTGTTATCCGGAGAAATCACCAACAAAGGAGACTACAGCCTGACATTTGATCAGGCCATCGCCAACCTTGCCGGCACCCAGGGTCAATTCACGGTGACCGCGGATGGCAAAGCAGTCAAGGTAATGGCCGTGGAGACCACCAACACTGTAGGCAAAATTAAATTGTCCCTGGAGACCAAAGTTGCTGCTGGGCAAGCAATGGTGGTCCAGTATACCAAGAGTAATGATACGGCCCTGCAGCTCAAATCGACGGACGGGGTGGCTGTGGAAAGTTTTTCATACGGCCTGGCAGACGAGCCCCAACCAGCGGTGCCACCGACCATAAATGCCGATAGCAGCACCAACCAGGTGGGACAGGCTATCGAGCTCACTTTTGCCAGTACCCCCGATTGGAGCAGTAAGATAACCAATGTCAAGGTGGATGATGTGTCGGTACGGGGCAAGTACACCGTCAGTGACGGCAAGATTGTCATCGCCGCAGAAGTCTTCACCGCTGCCAAGGATTATGCCATAGTAGTGAAAGCGACCGGCTATGACGATGCCGTCCTCACCCAGGCAGTGGACGCCAAACCTGCGGATGAGCCAGGGCCGGTGCCACCCGCCATTGAATTAAAGGATATCAAGGGTCACTGGGCCCAGGGCAATATCGAAGCGCTGGTAGCCAAGGGGGCCGTCAGCGGCAATCCGGATGGAACCTTCCTTCCCGAGAAGAAGATCAGCCGGGCCGAATTCGCGTCCATGCTGGTTAATGCCTTCAAGTTGCAGCCGGGACAGGGCAAGGTGTTCGCCGATACTGAGAATCACTGGGCCAGGGCGGCTATTTCCACCGCCTTTGCCAATGGTATCATCGGTGGCTACAGTGATACCAGATTCGGGCCCGACGATACCATCACCCGTGAACAGATGGCTGTAATGATTATCAAAGCCGCCCAAGCGGAGGCCGGAACCGGCACCGCCAATTTCTCCGACAGCACCGCCATATCAGTCTGGGCGGCTCCTTACGTAGCGGCGGCAGTCGAGAATAAATACATGAGCGGATACCCCGGCAATCTGTTCGCGCCCCTCCAGGGGGCCAGCCGGGCCGAGGCGGTAACCGTAATATTCAACGCCCTTCCTAAATAGGGGCCCAATCATGACCGGGGGGATTTTCCACCCCGGGTAAAAGATATCGC